>JAMFRN010000261.1 GCA_026224805.1 Nevskia soli | reverse complement strand
GGTAAGGGTGCCGGAACGAGAAACAATGCCCACCCGCCCCTTCTTATGTATGAAACCCGGCATGATGCCGATCTTGCATTCCTCGGCCGTAATGATGCCGGGACAATTCGGACCGATGAGCCGCGTCTGGTAGCCGGCAAGCGTTGCCTTGACGCGCACCATGTCGTTGACCGGGATGCCCTCGGTGATGCAGATCACCACTTTCACGCCCGCGTCGGCCGCTTCCAGCACCGCGTCGGCGGCGAAGGGCGCCGGCACATAGATCATGGTGGCTTCGGCGCCGGTGGCTTTCACCGCGTCGTGGCAGGTGTCGAACACCGGCAGGTTGAGATGCGAGGAACCGCCGCGACCCGGGGTGACGCCGCCGACCATGCGGGTGCCGTACGCGATGCACTGCTCGGAGTGGAAGGTGCCCTGCTTGCCGGTGAAGCCCTGGCAGATGACCTTGGTGGCCTTGTTGATGAGGATGCTCATGAGTAATCCGCTCCGTTATTTCGACTTGGCCGCGGCGACAACCGCTTTCGCCGCTTCGGTGAGATCGGACACCGGAGTGATCTTCAGGCCGGAGGACTTCAGCATCTCCTGACCCTTCTCCATGTTGGTGCCCTGCAGGCGCGCCACCACCGGCACCTTGAGGCCGACCTGCTTCACCGCCTCGATGATGCCCTCGGCGATCAGGTCGCAGCGCACGATGCCGCCGAAGATGTTGACCAGGATGG
The DNA here is from genome assembly GCA_026224805.1 of Nevskia soli. Taxonomy (GTDB): domain Bacteria; phylum Pseudomonadota; class Gammaproteobacteria; order Nevskiales; family Nevskiaceae; genus Nevskia; species Nevskia soli_A. The sequence goes on along the minus strand of JAMFRN010000261.1, from coordinate 4,704 downwards.
CCTTCACGTCCGGGCTGGAGGTGATCAGCTTGAAGGCGTTGGTGACGCGCTCGGCGGTGGCGCCGCCGCCGACGTCGAGGAAGTTGGCGGGCTGGCCGCCGTGCAGCTTGATGATGTCCATGGTGGCCATGGCCAGGCCGGCGCCGTTGACCATGCAGCCGATGTCACCTTCGAGGCTGACGTAGTTCAGATCGTATTGCAGGGCGACGCGCTCACGCTCGTCTTCCTGAGTCGGATCGCGCATGTCGGCGATAGCTTTCTGGCGGTACAGGGCGTTGTCGTCGAAATTCAGCTTGGCGTCGAGGGCGAAGACATTGCCCTCGGTGGTGACGATCAGCGGGTTGATCTCGATCAGGCTGGCGTCAAGCTCGGTGCAGATGCGGTACAGGCCGGTCATGATCTTGGTGAACTGGTCCACCTGCTCCTTGGTCAGGCCCATGAAGAAGCCCAGCTCGCGCGCCTGGTAGGGCTGCAGGCCGGCGGAGGGGTTGACCGTGACGCTCTTGATCTTCTCCGGGGTGTGCTCGGCGACTTCCTCGATGTCCATGCCGCCGGCCGGGGAGGCCATGAACACCAGACGCTCGCGCGAACGGTCGATCACAGCGGAGACATACAGCTCGCGGGCGATGGCGGAGGGCTTTTCGACCCAAACCGAATTCACCGGCAGGCCCTTGGCGTCGGTCTGCTTGGTCACCAGGCGGGTGCCGAGCATCTTCTTGGCGGCTTCCTCGACGGCTTCATAGCCCTCGACCAGCTTGACGCCGCCGACCTTGCCGCGGCCACCGGCATGCACCTGGGCCTTGACCACAAATTTGTCGCCGCCGATCTGCTTGGCGGCTGCGCGCGCCGCTTCCGGGCTGGCCGCGAGGGCGCCCTGGGGCACGGGGATACCGTAACGGGCGAAGATCTCCTTCGCCTGATATTCATGGAGGTTCATGCGTCCCTCGGAGGGTTGGAAAAATGAAATGCTGGAGCGGCGGGCATTCTCCCCTAAACGCGCCGCTCAGGCAAAAAAACCGCCGGTAAAGTGCATTGGCCGTGGCGACAGGATTCGCCCGCATCAGGTACAGGGCAGGTAAACTTCCCTGTCACAAAGCGCCCGGCCAGCCGGGCGCGCCTCAAACGCCTCCTGAGCCCGCTGAGTCTGCAATGAACCCGTTCCGCCTTGTCATCCTGGGCCTGCTGGCCTGGTTCGTCTACAAAGTCCTGCGCAGCTGGGGCAGCGACGGCAGCCCCACCCGGCCGCGTCCGCGCGGCACCCCCGAGCAATACGAAATGATGGCGCGCTGCCTGCGCTGCGGCACCTTCGTGCCGCGCGACTCGCTCAGCGAGCGCGGCCGCTGCCGCAGCTGCGAGAAAAACCACTGATGGAGCTGGCGGCAGCCGGCCCCGGCGTGGAGGTGACGCCGGAAGACTGGCGCCTGCTGCGTACCCTGTCCTACTACCGCCTGTTGCTGGTAGCGGGCCTGATGATCCTCTGCGCCAAGGGCTACGGCCCCTTCATGTTCGAGCGCATCGACCGCGCGGCCTTCTTCAACGCCACCCTGGTCTATGCCGCCGCCGCCGTGCTGCTGCTGCCGGCGGTGCGCTGGCGCCTGCCGGGCCTGATGACCCAGTCGATGATGCATTTCTTCGTCGACGCCTGCGGCATCTGCCTGCTGGTCTACAAGGCTCACGGCCTGGCCAGCGGCCTGGGCGTGCTGCTGCTGACGCCGGCGGTGGGCTGCAGCTCGGTGCTGGGCACGCGCATGGCGCTGCTGCTGGCCTCGATCGGCACCCTGTTCGTGTTCGGCGAGGAAATCTTCCGCTTGTCGGAGACCGACCAATCGCTGGGCAACATGTCCGGCGCCGGTCTGCTCGGCCTGATCCTGTTCGGCACCTCCATCGCCGCCAGCACCGTGGCGCAGCGCGCACGGCGCAGCGAGGCCCTGGCGGCGCGCGTCGGCAGCGATTTCGCCAGCCTGTCGCAGCTCAACGACCGCATCATCGACAACATGGCCACCGGCGTGCTGGTGGTGGACGCCGACCAGCGCGTACGCCTGCTCAACGCCGCGGCGCAGCGTCTGCTCGGCACCGGCCCGCTGGCCGAGGGAAGCTCGCTGGCGGAGCAGGTTCCGGAACTGGCGGTGGCGCTTCACACCTGGCAGCAGCAGCCCGGCCGCGAGCCCGGACCGGTGTCGCTATGGGCCAGCACGGCCGAGGTGGCGCCGCGCTTCATGAGCCTCGGCGGCGGCCCCGCCAAGCAGGTGCTGATTCTGCTCGACGACGCCCTGCGCCTGCGCGAACAGGCGCAGCAGATGAAGCTGGCGGCCCTGGGCCGCCTCTCCGCCAGCATCGCCCATGAAATCCGCAACCCGCTGTCGGCGATCCACCACGCCGGCCAGCTGCTGGCCGAATCGCCGCACCAGAACCAGGAGGACCGGCGGCTGCTCGACATGATCCAGCGCCACAGCACGCGCATCGACAAGATCGTCAACGACGTGCTCAACCTGTCGCGCCGCGACGCCGCCACGCCGAGCAACATCGCCCTGCGCGGCTTCCTCGAGCGGACCGTCGCCATCTACCGCGAAGGCCACCCCAACCGCGCCTGCCAGATCGACCTGGAGGGCGTGGAGCCCGACCTGACGGTGCGCTTCGACCCCAATCACCTGCAACAGATCCTGCTCAACCTGTGGGACAACAGCTTCGAGCACGGCGCCGCCCGCGGCAGCGAAGCGGTACACATCACGCTTGGCAGCGGACGCCAGGCAGCGCTGGGACAGAGCTATCTCGATGTGGCCGACAACGGCGGCGGCATCGCCAGCGAGTTGCGCGAGCGCGTGTTCGAGCCGTTCTTCACCACCGCCCACAAGGGCACCGGGCTGGGCCTGTATCTGGCGCGGGAGCTGTGCGAATACAATCAGGCGCGCCTGCTGCTGCTGCAGAGCGAGCAGGGTGTGCGCTTCAGGTTGATCTTTGCGGCTTGAGTTCGAGGGAGAAAACTTATCGTCATGAATCGAACAAGTTTCCGGTTCCCGGTTTCCAGTTTCCAGAACACCGAAGAGTCGCTGCCGGCTTGCTGCTTCTCTGGAAACCGGACACTGTTTTTCCTGGAAACCGTTTCATGACCAAAGCACACGCCCTCATCGTCGACGACGAAGCCGATATCCGCGAACTGCTGGAGATCACCCTGTCCCGCATGGGACTGCGCACGCATGGCGCCAGCACCGTGGCCGAGGCGCGGCAGATGCTCGCCGAACACGAGTTCGACCTGTGCTTCACCGACATGCGCCTGCCGGACGGCGACGGCATCGCCATCCTGCAGCACATCCAGCGCGAGAAGCCGGGCCTGCCGGTGGCGGTGATCACCGCCTACGGCAACGCCCAGGCCGCGGTGGAAAGCCTCAAGGCCGGCGCCTTCGATTTTGTTTCCAAGCCGGTGGACCTGCAGGCGCTGCGCAAGCTGGTCGATGCGGCGCTGAAGCTGCGCCATCCGGCCGCCGCGCCGGCGGCGGATGACGGCGGCCTGCTCGGACGGGCCCCCGGCATCGACAACCTGCGCGCCATGGTCGAGCGGCTGGCGCGCAGCCAGGCGCCGGTGCACATCGCCGGCGAATCCGGCACCGGCAAGGAGCTGGTGGCGCGCCTGATCCATGCCCGCAGCCCGCGCAGCGCGGCGCCGTTCGTGCCGGTCAACTGCGGCGCCATCCCCTCCGAGCTGATGGAAAGCGAATTCTTCGGCCATCTGCGCGGCAGCTTCACCGGCGCCAGCCGCGACAAGGTGGGCCTGTTCCAGGCCGCCGAGGGCGGCACCCTGTTCCTCGACGAGGTCGGCGACCTGCCGCTGCACATGCAGGTCAAGCTGCTGCGCGCCCTACAGGAGCGCGCGGTGCGGCCGGTGGGCGGCGAAACCGAGATCCCGGTGAACGTGCGGGTCATCTCCGCCACCCACAAGGATCTGGGCACGCTGCTGGCCCAGGGCAGCTTCCGCCAGGACCTGTACTACCGCCTCAACGTCATCGAAATCCGCACGCCGCCGCTGCGCGAGCATGCCGAGGACATCCCCCTGCTGGCGCAGGCGATCCTGGCGCGGCTGGCCGCGAGCAACGGCCTGCCGGCCACGCCCGAGCTGACCGCGGAGGCGCTGCGCCGGCTGCAGGCCTACGCCTTCCCCGGCAACGTGCGCGAACTGGAAAACGTGCTGGAGCGCGCCGTCACCCTCAGCGACGGCAAGCACATCGCCGCCAGCGAACTGCAACTGCGCGGCGACACCGGCAATGGCCAGCCGGCGGTGCAGGTCGCCGCGCCCGCCGCCGCCGCGGGAGATCCTTCCAAGGGCGGCGCGGCCTTCGAGGACCAGATGGAAGAGATCGAGCGCCGCGCCATCCGCGAGGCGCTGGAAAAAGCCCGCTACAACAAGACCAAGGCGGCGGCGCTGCTGGGCATGTCGTTCCGCTCGCTGCGCTACCGCATCAAGAAGCTGGGCATCGAATAAACGGATTTACAGTCTGACGGCGGCTACGACGGTTCGGGCAGACGCACTTGGGACGTCAAATCCCGTGGTGTTGGCGGCCTTGGATTCAGGCTGGTAACTAGCTAAAATAGCTGAACTAGCTAATTCAGAGTACATCACTCATGAAGACCCTGACCTCCGTTGAAGCCCAAAATCGCTTCGGCGAACTGCTGGATGCTGCACAGCGCGAACCGGTAACCATTACGCGCCGC
>JAMFRN010000035.1 GCA_026224805.1 Nevskia soli | reverse complement strand
GATCGCCACGGGCGACCCTGCGGCCCTGCGTGTCGCAACTGGTGCTGACCGAGATCTACAACGGCAACGCGCTCGGCGCGCTGGCGGCGGCGCGTGCCTATACCCAGGAACAGGCGCGGCCCTGGGTCAGCTCGGGCGTAGCCAAGGCCAGCGACGATCCTTTCATCCAGCAGCGCTATGGCGAGCTGTGGAGCAAGTACCGCGCGGCCGTGAGCCTGACCGAACACGCGGCGCAGGCGCTGCAGGAGGCATGGGATTTGGGCGATGCGATCACGCCGCAGCAACGCGGCGCAGCAGCCGTGGCCATCGCCGAGGCGCGCGTGTTCGCGGCGCGCACGGCGCTGGAAGTGACGGCGCAGATTTTCGAAACGATGGGCGCGCGCGCTACCGCCTCGCGCTGGGGCTTCGACCGCTGGTGGCGCAATGTGCGCACCCACTCGCTGCACGATCCGCTCGACTACAAGCTGCGCGACATCGGCCACTGGCTGCTCAGCGGCGAGCCGCCGCTGCCTTCGATCTATTCCTGAACGCCATGTCCGCCACTGCATCCTCCAACCGCTCCTGGCAGCGCTTCGGCTCCGGCATCCTGCCCTGGCTGCTGCCGCTGCTGATTCTCGCCGGCTGGGAACACTCGGCGCGCTCCGGCCTGCTGTCGACGCGCGTGCTGCCGGAACCCTGGGCCGTGGCGAAAGCGGCCTGGCACCTGGTGCAGACCGGCGAGCTATGGAGCAACCTCAAGGTCAGCGCCGGCCGCGCCTTCGCCGGCCTCGCCATCGGCGGCGGCCTGGGCCTGCTGCTGGGACTGCTCACCGGCCTCTTCGTGCCGGCGCAGGTGGCGCTGGACAGCACCTTGCAGATGCTGCGCAACATTCCGCCGCTGGCGATGATCCCGCTGGTGATCCTGTGGTTCGGCATCGACGAGGGCGCCAAACTGTTCCTGGTGGCGCTAGGCGTGTTCTTCCCGCTGTACCTCAACACCTTCCACGGCATCCGCACGGTGGACCGCAACCTGATCGAGATGGCGCGCAGCTACGGCCTGTCCGGCTGGCGCCTGTACCGCGACGTGATCCTGCCCGGCGCCCTGCCCTCGATCCTGGTGGGCCTGCGCTTCTCGCTGGGCCTGATGTGGGTGCTGCTGATCGTGGCCGAAACCATCTCCTCCTCTTCCGGCATCGGCTACATGACCATGAACGCGCGCGAGTTCCTGCAAACCGACGTGGTGCTGGTCGGCATCCTGCTTTACGCCCTGCTCGGCAAGATCGCCGATGTGGCGGCCAAGGGGCTGGAGCGCGTATGCCTGCGCTGGCATCCTTCCTACCAATGAACGCAGCCATCCGCTCCAGCTTGCCGCGCGAAGTCGCCCCCGCCGGGCTCGATCAGCCGCTGCCGCTCCCCGGGAGCGCAGCTGGAACGAAAGCGCGCAGTGGTCTGGCCATATCCGTACGCAGCCTGGAAAAGAACTACGGCGAGCGACAGGTACTGCGCGGACTGTCGCTGGATATCGCCCGCGGCAGCTTCGTCGCCATCGTCGGCCGCAGCGGCTGCGGCAAGTCCACCCTGCTGCGCCTCGTCGCCGGGTTGGAACGGGCCGACGGCGGCAAGCTGGATGTCGGCACCGCCAGCTGCGCCTGCGAACAACGCCCGGACATCCGCCTGATGTTCCAGGATGCACGCCTGCTGCCGTGGAAGAGCGTGATCGACAACGTGCGGCTGGGCCTCCCCCGCTCGGCGCTGCCGGCGGCACGGGCCGCGCTGCGCGACGTGGGCCTGGAGGACCGGGCCAGGGACTGGCCCGCAGCCTTATCCGGCGGCCAGCGCCAGCGCGTCGCCCTGGCCCGCGCCCTGGTGCATCGGCCGCAATTGCTACTGCTGGACGAGCCGCTGGGCGCGCTCGACGCGCTGACCCGCATCGAGATGCATGCGCTGATCGAACGCCTGTGGCGCGAGCACGGCTTCACCGCCGTACTGGTGACGCACGATGTGCAAGAAGCGGTGGCCCTGGCCGACCGCGTGGTGGTGATCGAGGACGGCACGATCGGGCTGGATCAAACAGTGGCTCTGCCCCGCCCGCGCGCACGCGGCTCTCAGGCTTTTGCGGCGCTGGAAGACCGCGTGCTGACGCAGGTGTTGCAGCAATACGCCGACCGGCCAGATGCTCCCGCCTCGCTGGAGGAACAGGCCGATGCCTTGCGCCTAGCTTCGGTGCGCTGGGTTATCTAAGCGGAATTTCGCTCCCGCTCCGGGATGAGGTCGCTTGACCTTCTGCCTCGCTGCGCTCGCTCAAATACGTTCCAGACGCATTTGTATGCGCGTAACCAGAGTACGCATGTATGTTGGTCGCCGTACAGACGTCACGTTTCTATTGATCCTATCGTGGTGTAGGCAATAAAGCGGTTCGATCGATGGCTTTGGAAGCCGCGATAGTCCGTCCGCCCGCTACGCAATACCTTGTTGAAAGTCGAGATCGCAATATAGCGTTCTTGAATCAAAGGAGATGCGCAAGGGCACTTCAGATTTCGATCGAAACTTCGAAGGATGACATGACCGATAAGATCCAATTTGAAGCGATCAAATGGCCTGAGGGCATGGCTCCCAGCCGCTGCCCAATCCATTTCACGAACGAGCTTGAGGTTGCAGCCTCTCCTGAAACGATCTGGTCCCTGCTGGTGGATCCCAAAGCGTGGCCCAGCTTCTACCCCGGTGTCGAACACGTTCAGCTCCTTGATAGACATGAGTCGCTGCGCCTTGGCACGGGGTTCGAAACCAACCTGGCCGGCCAGGATGTAGCCGCGTCCGTGCAGGAGTTTGAACCCATGACGCGCATCGCTTGGGGCGGCTATCCGAAGGTAGCCGAGTCATCCAAGGCTTATCACGCCTGGATCATCACCCCCACGCCGAATGGATGCCACCTTTGGACCGAAGAGACGATGCAGGGTCCACACTGGATCGAAATGGCGAAACAAGCTCCCGACGTGTTTCGGCTCACACACGAGAAGCTTCTGGCGGCGCTCGCAAACGTCGCGACCGAACGCGGTGGTTCTCGCACCAGACAAGCAGCCGTTCGGTGAACCTCCGAGCCGGCGCCTGAACTTCGTGTCATCACGACAAATCGACTGAGTAATTTCAGTTTCATCGCTGACCCAGGAGGGTTTCATGAGCTACGCAATCATTGGCGCCGGCAAAGTCGGCCAGGCGCTCGCCAAAGCGTTCGCCCGCAAGGAAATCGAAGTGGCAATAGCGAGCCGGCGGCCGGCCGAAGCGCTCGCACCGGTCGCAAAGGCGATCGGGCCGACGGTTATCGCCAGATCCTTGCAGGACGCGGTTAAAGCCGAGATCGTCCTTCTGGCTATTCCGTTCGGGACGCAAAATGAGGTCGCGAAAGCCGCTAAAAACTGGCAGGGCAAGATTCTGATCGACGTAACAAATGCATACGGTGTCGTTCCGGAAGAGCTGGACAATCTTCCCTCCTCCATTGTGATATCCCAGGCCTTCCCGGGCGCAAAACTGGTAAAGGCCTTCAACCACTTACCAGCGGAGACCTTGGCCCAGGATCCGAAGGTCGAAGGAGGCCGGCGCGTTCTGTTCCTATCGAGTGACGACGAAAGTGCTGCAGGGCAAGTGGCCACCTTGGTTGAAAGACTCGGCTTCGCGCCAGTCGGGCTCGGCGCGCTTGCAGAGGGCGGTTTGCTCGTCCAGGCGCGAGGAAAGATCTGGGCTCCGCTGATTTTTCAGGATCTTTTCAAGAAAGGGGAATAAGGATGTTCAACCATGTGACCTGGCCTCGGCAATATGACCCGAAGACCTCGGCGATCTACGCGCTCAACGACATTGACGTG
>JAMFRN010000260.1 GCA_026224805.1 Nevskia soli | reverse complement strand
CTTTTTCAGGCGCGACGCGTGACCCAGGAGCGTAGGGAACGGATACGGTCGAGCAGGCGGCCGCTGCCTGAGGTGGGCGGCGGCGGTTCGGCTGTCTGCGCCACTTCGTAGCGCTGGTGCAGCTCGGGACTGTGCGACAGGCGCTCATGCTGCTTCAGCGCCGAGTTCACCGTGATCTTGCAGGCGTTGTCGACGATCGGCTTGGTGATGAAGCGGTAGATCTGGCCCTGGTTGATCAACTCGATGGCGGCGCCGGCGTCGGCGCGCTCGGTCAGGATCACCGACACCAGTTCCGGATGGTGCTGCTTGAGCGTGCCGATCAGGTTGACCACCGGATGATCCTGCACCCGCGTGTCGGAGATGACCACGCCGATATGCTCGCGCTCCAGCAAGTCCACCGCCTCGCTCATGGTAGTGGCGCCGAAGACGCGGAATTCCTTGCCCAGGATCGCCTGGATCTGCGGCGGCACCCGTTCGTCATCGTCCATCACCAGCACCGCCGGCAACGGTCCGGCCGGCGGTGCCGTGACTGCCTCGTCGGAGGAACGGGCCGTCGCCGCGGCGCTGACGCGCGCGGCGGTGACGGCGCGGGCGACGGTAGTGGAGAGATCCTCGTTCGACCAGGGCTTGTTGACGAAGCGGAAGATCTCGCCCTCGTTGATCGAGCCGATGATGGCGTTGAGGTCGGAATAGCCGGTGAGCAGGATGCGCATGGCGTTCGGGTTCAGCTCTCGTGCCGCGCGCAGCAGCTCGATGCCGCTCATGCCGGGCATGCGCTGGTCGCTGACCACAACGTCCACCGGCTGCTTGCGCAGCAGCTCCAGCGCCTGCGGCCCGCCCTCGGCGAAATACACCTCGTAGTGGGCGCGGAACAGCATGCGCATGGTGGTCAGCACGCGCGGCTCGTCGTCGACGAACAGGACGCGGGCCTTGGTGGCAGTCACATTGCTTACGCTGGTCATTCCCTGAACCTCTGCCTCGACTACGCGGCGACGGCGGCTGGTGCCGCTTCGTGAGCCGTGTCGACCGATCTCTTTTGTCTGAGCGGCAGATGGATGACGAATTCGCTGCCCTTGCCCGGGGTGGAGCGCACGTCGATCCGCCCGCCATGTTCCTCAATGATACGGAAAACGATGGACAGGCCAAGCCCGGTGCCCTTGCCGACCGGCTTGGTGGTGAAGAAGGGTTCGAAGATACGGCTGCGTATGTCTTCGCTCATGCCGCAGCCGGTATCGAGGATGCGGATGCCGACGCCACTGTCCTCGACCAGGGTGTGGACGTAGATGCGGCCATTGCCGTCGATGGCCTGGGCGGCGTTGGTGAACAGGTTGAGGAACACCTGGTTGAGCTGCGACGGCGAGCATTCGATCTGCGGCAGCTCGCCGTACTGCTTGATCACCTCGACGCGGCCCTTGAGCTGGTTCTGGCAAATCTTCAGGGCGGAGTCGATGCCGTCGTTGACAATGAACAGGTCGTTGCGCGAGCGGTCCAGGCGCGAGAAATCCTTCAGGCTCGATACCAGCTCGCTGATCTGGCCGAGGCCGTGATCGGTGTCCTGCAGCAGGCCGTGCAGATCGCCCATCAGTTCCTCGGGACTGAGCGCCTGGTTCTGCGCCTCTGCCTCTTCCATGGCGGCGGCGATTTCCGTTTCGGACGCATCCGGCGCGGCCAGCAGGCTCAGCGCCTTCTGCTGCGCCGCGCACAGGCCGCGCACGTCGGCCAGCGAGTTGCGCACGATCTCGGTATTGCTGCGCGCATAGCCCAGCGGCGTGTTGATCTCGTGGGCCACGCCCGCCACCATCTGGCCGAGCGAGGCCATTTTCTCGGACTGCACCAGCTGCGCCTGCGAGGAACGCAGGTCCTGCAGCGCGGCGCTGAGGTCATGGGTGCGCGATTCCACTTGCGCTTCCAGGGTTTCGTTGGCGCGGGTCAGGCCGGCGTTGGCGCGGTCCAGGTCGCGGTAGCTGCTGCGCAGGCGCAGGCCGAGCCAGCCCAGCACCCCCAGCAGCACCGCGGCGTAGGCCACCAGCGCCAGGCGGTACTTGCCGGCCAGGGCCACCTGGGCGGCGTACCAGGCTGAATATTGCTGCTCCACCTTCTGCAGCTGCGGGCCGGTGGGCCGGTCGAGGAACTTGCGCAGGGTGCCGACCAGTTCTCCCTTGTCCTGGATCACGTCGTCGGCGGCGGAGCGCAGCTGCACCATTGCGTCCTTGTAGGCGGCCGGCTGCCCGGAGCCGAGCTGATCGAGCGCGTCGACCAGGGCATGGATGTCGGACTGGTTGGTCGGCGAGGGCGTCACGCTCAGGTCCACCACCTGGGACTTGAGCTGCTCGCCCAGATCCCGCGCTTTGGCGCGCACGGCCGGAGTGGCCGCGGCCACTGCGGCGTCGACCTTGACCGGCACCGAGCTGGCGCTGTTGAGCAGGCGCTGGTTGTCCTGCGTGGTGCGGGCCTGGAAGTCGAGGCCGAGCAGCACCTTGTCCTTGATGGTGTCGAGGAACTCGTCCAGCGCCTTGTCCAGCTCCGGGCTGAGGCCGTGCAGGGACTGCTTGCCGGTGTCCAGCGCATCCAGCGTGTTGCCGAGCTGCTCGGTGAGGACGGCGCGCTCGTCGCCCTCCGTCATCAGTGCGGCCACATGGGCCTGCGTCAGTACGCGGTTGAACTGCACGTCGAGGGTGTTGACCGCCTGCAGGTTGTCGAGCCGCCGCAAATGGAGCTCGCTGTCCACGCTCTGCGTCATGCGCAGCAGAAAGATCAGCACGCCGATCGCCACGCCAACCAGTAATGCCGGCAGCAGACGCCGCAGGTTCATCGCCCTTACTCCCTTTCCACACCAGGCGGCGCCATTGGGCATCCGCCATCCTGAGACCTCGGGGAAGAGAAGCGGGGCCGATACCGCTGCAAAGCTGGCAGGTCGAGGCCCCGCGCATTGTTCGGGTTCGCCTGGGCCTCCCTTTGCAACCGCTCAGTGCCGCTGTCCCCGAGGCAGTGTCGGCGGCTACGCGGCCGCCAACTACTTGTTCTGTCTGGACAATAGTGCCACGAGGTGACTGCGGCATCACCTATTTGTAGTAGTTGAAGTCCATCCTTGTGCGTATGGAAGAAGTGGCGCCCCAATATGGTGCGCCGCCTCTTCGGAGCAGCCGGGGTGGATCGCCGGGCGAGGGACCGGGTAAATCAGGCGTTTTGCAGCTTGCGTTCCTTGGCCATGGTCAGCGCCGCGTCTTCGATCATGTCTTCCTGGCCGCCAACCATCTTGCGCCGACCCAGCTCGAGCAGGATCTCGCGCGCCGAGATGCCGTAGCGTTTTTCCGCCCGCTGCGCGAACAGCAGGAAGGAGGAGTAGACGCCGGCATAGCCCAGGGTCAGCGAGTTGCGGTCGATACGGATGGGGAAGTCGAGAATCGGCTGGATCAGGTCTTCGGCCACATCGGAGGCCTTGAACACGTCCACCCCGGTTTCGATGCCCATGCGGTTGCACACCGCCACGAACACTTCGGTCGGCGTGTTGCCGGCGCCGGCGCCGAGGCCGCCGCAGGCGCCGTCAATGCGGCGCGCGCCGGCTTCGACCGCAGCGATGGAATTGGCCACGCCCATCGACAGATTGTGGTGGCCATGGAAGCCGATCTCGGTTTCCGGCTTGAGCTTGTCGCGCAGCAGGCCGATGCGCGCGCTCACGTCGTGCGGCAGCATGTAGCCAGCCGAATCGGTGACATAGAGGCAGTTGGCGCCGTAGCTTTCCATCAGCAGCGCCTGCTCCAGGATTTTCTCCGGCGGGATCATATGCGCCATCATCAGGAAGCCCACTGTATCCAGGCCCATCTTGCGGGCTTCGGAGATGTGCTGCTCGGAGACATCGGCCTCGGTGCAGTGGGTGGCAACGCGGATGGTGGTGACGCCGCAGTCGGCCGCCATGTGCAAATGATCGACGGTGCCGATGCCCGGCAACAGCAGTGCCGAGATTTTGGCGTGCTTCATCTCCGGAATCACCGCGCGCAGGTATTCCTCGTCGCTGGCGGCGGGGAAGCCGTAATTGACCGAGGCCCCGCCGAGGCCGTCGCCGTGGGTCACTTCGATCAGCGGCACGCCGGCCGCATCGAGGCCTTTGGCGATGGTGCGCATCTGCTCGACGGTGATCTGGTGCCGCTTCGGGTGCATGCCGTCGCGCAGGGACATGTCATGCACTTTGATCTTGATGCCTTCCAAATTCATGTTGCCGCTCCTTCGATCCCACGGTGTCTTGAAAGCCCTCCCCCCTTGGGGGTGAGGGTTGGGTGCGGGGTGGTTCGGATTCTGACGCCCGATTTTGGCGTTGCACTGCGTTGGGACCTACCCCTCATCCTGTCCTTCTCCCCCAAGGGGAGAAGGGACGCAATTTGCGATCTCCAGTCAGGCCGCCACCGGTTCCAGGTTGAGGCGACCGGCCAGCAGTTCCTCGGCGAACATTTCCGCGGTACGGGTGGCCGAGGCGGTCATGATGTCGAGATTGCCGGCGTACTTGGGCAGGAAATCGCCCAGGCCTTCCACCTCGAGGTAGGTGGTGACGCGGTTGCCCTCGAACACCGGGCCGTTCTTCAGGCGATAGCCCGGCACGTATTTCTGCACCTCGGCGATCATCTCGTGCACCGACTTCTCGATCTCCGCCTGCTTCGGCGCATCCGCGGTGAGGCAGTGGATGGTGTCGCGCATGATCAGGGGCGGCTCGGCCGGATTGATGACGATGATGGCCTTGCCTTCGTCGGCGCCGCCGATCTTGGCTACCGCGCCGGCGGTGGTGCGGGTGAATTCGTCGATGTTCTTGCGCGTGCCCGGGCCGACCGACTTGGACGAGACGGTGGCGACGATTTCGGCGTACTTCACCTTCTGCACGCGCGATACCGCGTAGACCATCGGGATCGTCGCCTGGCCGCCGCAGGTGACCATGTTGACGTTCATTTCGCGCTTGCCGGCGTGAGCCTTCAAATTGATCGGCGGCACGCAGTAGGGGCCGATGGCGGCCGGGGTGAGATCGATCATCATCACGCCCAGTGCGTTCAGCTTGCGTGAATTCTCGGCATGCACATAGGCCGAGGTGGCGTCGAAGGCGATCTGCACGCCATCGGCCACAACGTGCGGCACCAGGCCGTCGACGCCCTGGTCGGTGGTCTTCAGGCCGAATTCACGGGCGCGGGCCAGGCCTTCGCTGGTGGGATCGACGCCGACCATCCACACCGGTTCCAGCAGCTTGCTGCGGCGCAGCTTGTACAGCAGGTCGGTGCCGATATTGCCCGGACCGATGATGGCGCATTTGATCTTTTTCATGGGGACTCGTGACTCTTGAAAGGTTAGGCCTCGAAGGAAATGGAGGCGGTGCCGATGCCGGTGAGACTCATGTCGAAGTGGTCGCCGGGCGTGATCGGCAGCAGCGGCGCCAGCGAGCCGGACAGGATGATCTCGCCGGCGAGGAAGGGAATGCCGAAGCGGCCCAGGGTATTGGCCAGCCAGGCCACGGCGGTGGCCGGGTGGCCCTGCACCGCGGCGCCGGTGCCGCTGGCGATGTGGGTGCCGTTCTTGAGGATGTCCATCTTCACCGCCGCCAGGTCCAGCGCGCGCGGCGCGATGCGGGCGGCGCCGATGACAAAGACGCCGCAGGAGGCATTGTCGGCTACGGTGTCCTGGATGCGGATCTTCCAGTCGCGGATGCGCGAGTCGACGATCTCGAAACAGGGCGAGACATATTCGGTGGCGTCGAGCACCTGCTCTTCGGTGACGCCGGGGCCGCGCAGGTCCTTCTTCAGCATGAAGGCGATCTCGCCCTCGGCGCGCGGCTGGATCAGGCCGGCGGCGGCCAGGCTGACGCGGCTGCCGTCGGCGACATGCATGCGGTCGGTGAGGAAGCCGAAGTCCGGCTGATGCACGCCGAGCATGTCCTGCACCGGCTTGCTGGTGACGCCGATCTTCTTGCCGATGACGCGCTCGCCCGCGGCTTCGCGGCGCTTCAGCATATGCAGGGAGATCCTGTAGGCGTCGTCGATATCGATGGCGGACTCGCGCGCGGTCAGCGGGTCCAGCACCTGGCGTGCGCGCAGGGCGGCGTAGAGTTCGTCGCCGAGCGCGGCGATCTTGCTGGGTTCGAGCATCAGCCGTTCTTCAGGAAGTCGAGGGTCATGCGGTTGAACAGATCGCGGTGCTCGATCATTACCCAGTGGCCGGCCTTGGGCACCAGGATCATGCGCATGTCGGGCATGCCCTTGGCCAGCTTGAGGATGCCGGTCTCGGGCATCAGCTTCTCGTTCATGCCCCAGAAGCCCAGCGCCGGGCACTTGATCTCGCCCAGGCGGTCGGCCATGTTCGGCACCTTCATGGTCTTGATCACCTGCGGGTTCTGCAGCTTCATCAACTCGAAGCGCTCGTTGACCAGCTGGTCGTCGATGAACTTCTTGTCCACCACCATCGCTTCCTCGAAGAAGTAGCGCAGGCGGTCGGCGGTGACCGGGGTGGCGGACATGAACACTTCCTTCATCGTCGCCATCGCCGGCATCAGGAAATAGTCCGGCTGGTTCTCGATGCCGCCCGGCGCCATCAGCACCAGCTTCTCGACGTTCTTCGGATAGTCCACCGCGAAGCGCAGCGCGACGGCGCCGCCGAGCGAGTTGCCGATCAGGGTGTACTTGGTGGCGCCGATGTGGTCCAGGGTCTGCTTGACGCACTCGACGAACAGCTCGATCGGGTACTCGATATTGTCCGGCTTGTCGGAGTAGCCGTAGCCGAGATGATCGATGACGATGTTGCGGTAGCCGTGCTCGGCCAGCCAGGGATAATTGTTCTTGAAGTTGCTATGGCCGCAGGCACCGGAGCCGGAGCCGTGCAGCCACACCACCACCGGGCCCTTGCCCTGGTCGAGGTAATGGATGCGATGCCCGTTGGGCAGCTTGACGTAGTGGCCTTCTGGAACGGGTTTGCTCGTCATGGTCGCTGGTCTCGGAACTGGGTGATTGCGGAGCTGCCCGCAGCGAATCGCCGCGGCCCTGCGGATGGGTGCAATTGTTCACTCCGGGGCTTGTCTGGGCTTCATCCTTTTGGACTACAGTAAGAGACGCTGCAATCACCTAGGATTGCGCCTTTACAGTCCGATCAAACGCGAAAGAGGGATATTCACAGTGGATCAGCGCAAAGTCGTGCTCGTCACCGGCGGCGGCAAGGGCATCGGCCGCGGCATCAGCGAGCGGTTTCTGGCCAGCGGCGCCACGGTGGTGATCTGCGGCCGCGAGCAGCCCGCCGCCTTGCCGGAATACCAGGGGCGCAGCGCCGAGTTCATCGCCGCCGACGTGCGCGACCGCGCCGCGGTGGACGCCCTGTTCGCCGAGATCGCCAAGCGTCATGGCCGCCTCGACGTGCTGGTCAACAATGCCGGCGGCGCGCCCTTCGCCATGGCGGACAAGGTTTCGCCGCGTTTCCACGAATCGATCATCGCCCTCAACCTGTTGGCGCCGCTGCACCTGGCGCAGAAGGCCAATGCCCTGATGCAGGCGCGGGAAGAAGGCGGGGTGATCGTCTTCATCGGCAGCGTCAGTGGTTCGCGTCCCTCGCCGGGTACCGCTGCCTACGGCGCGGCCAAGGCGGCGATTCTCAGCCTGACGCAGTCGCTGGCGGTGGAATGGGCGCCGAAAGTGCGAGTGGTCGCGGTCAGCCCCGGCCTGGTGCGCACCGAGCAGTCCGACCTGCACTACGGCGACGAGGCCGGGTTGGCCGCCGTGGCCGCCACCATTCCACAGGGGCGGCTGGCCGAGCCGGCCGAGATCGGCGACGCCTGCGTCTGGCTGTCCTCGCCGGCGGCGGCATATGCCTCGGGGATCAATCTGATGCTGCATGGCGGGGGTGAGCGGCCGGCGTTTCTGGCGGCTGCGAGCGCGAACAAGAGCTAAAAGCGCCACCTTCCTTACATCGTCGTCCCCGCGAAGGCGGGGACCCAGTTCTAACGCGCTACGAAGGCAAAACTGGATCCCCGCCTTCGCGGGGATGACGCAGGAGGGAGGGTTCAGCGCGCCAAAAACCCGCCATCCACCGCAAACACCGCCCCATTGGCATAAGACGCCCGCTCCGAGCACAGCCACACCACCATATTGGCAATCTCTTCCGCCGTGCCGACGCGGGCGGCCGGCACGGTGGCCGTGACCATGTCTTTGAACTGCTGCACTTCGAACACCGGCCGGGTCATCGGCGTCTCGATCAGGCCCGGCGCCACGGCGTTGCAGCGCACGCCCTGGGCGCCGTATTCCACCGCGATGGTCTTGGTCAGGCCGACCACGCCGTGCTTGCTGGCGACATAGCCCGGCACCCCGGCAAATCCGATCTGCCCGGCGATGGAGGCGGTGTTGACGATGGCGCCGCCGCCGGTCTTGAGCATGGCGCGCACCTGGTAGCGCAGGCAGTAGAACACGCTGGACAGGTTCACCGCGATGAGGCGGTCCCACAGTTCCAGCGGGTAGTCGATGGTGCCAGGGGGCATGGGGCCGTCGGAGATGCCGGCGTTGTTGAAGGCGGCGTCGAGCCGGCCGAATTTGACCACGGCCGCCTGCACCAGCGCCTCGCACTGCTCGGCTTTCGACACGTCGGTGCGCACGAAGATCGCCTCGCTGCCCTTGCCGCGCAGTTCGACGGCCAGGGCCTCGCCGGCCTCGGCGCCGATGTCGGCCAGCACCAGCCGGGCGCCTTCCCCGGCGAAACGCAGGGCGGCAGCGCGGCCGATGCCGCTGGACGCGCCGGTGATGATGGCAACCTTGTTGTTGAGTTCGTTCACGCTGCTCCTCGCATGGTCTGGCTTATGGGTCTATGCGGTGAACATTCGGTCAGTGCCGTAGTAGCCGCATCGTCTGCGTGGACTATTGGGTACCTGAATGCCCCAGTGCCTGTCATCCTGAGCGCAGCGAAGGATCTGGCCTCGCGCACAGCCAGATCTTTCGCTGCGCTCAGGATGACAGATGGCAGGCTTGTGCCGGGTACTTATGCCTCGAAATCGATCACCTGCGCCACCGCCTTGCCGCCATCCCACTCCTGCGCTGTCTTGACGCCGCTGGCGAAACTCTCCAGCACCACCGGCGCGGCCTCGATGAATTCCAGCAGCAGGCCGGGCTCGGCGGCGGATTCCATGTAGGCCACGCGCACTACGCCGTTGCTGGCCTCGAAGGCCGGCACCATCCCGCGCTGTTTCGCGCTGGCCACGTCGGCGTCGATGTCATGCGACAGCCAGGCGATGTGGTGCATGCCGATCAGGCTGTGACCGCCTGGATCCTGGTAAGGCGAGGGCGTCCGGCTGGTCACCTGGATCAGCTCGATCTGCACCTCACCCTGGTAGGACAGGCCCACGTTCATCTTCACCGTGGTGTCCGCGCCGCGGCAGTGGCCGCGCATGCTGGTGTTCTTGTAGACGGTCCAGGGGCCGATGCCGGCGAAGGCTGTCCAGTGGCGGATGGCGGCGTCGAGGTCTTCCACGACGTAGGCGATCTGGCGGATCGGGCCGTAGGTTTTGCTGTTCATGAACTGCTCGTCTCCCGGGTAATCTCCAACGGCCGCTGGTAGGAAATATCGCTGCGGTCGCGCGCCGATGTGGCATTGCGCATCAGCGCGGCCACCGCCTCGCGTATCTGTGGGTCCACCTGGGATTCGCCCGGCAGGCTGCTCACCCATTCCACCACGCAGACCCGCCGCGCGATGGCCCAGCGCCCGGCACGGCGCTCCAGCCGGTCGATATAGCGGTTGCCGATCACATCCACGGTGCCGCTCTGGTTGACGCCGATGTAGACGCAGTAGGTCTCACTGTGCGCCGTGTCCCCGTCCAACTCGCAGCTGTGGTTGAGAATCAGGTGGTTGGTGGTTTTCTGGTATTCGCGGTGGTAGGGCAGGGCCCAGTCGGCGAAATCCGCCGGCTTGCCGACGAAGGCGCCGTGGTCGTCGATGGCGTCGGCGTGGTAGGCGGACAGCAGCAGTTCGCGGTCGAGCCGGTCGACGCCGCGCGTATAGCAGTGCAGGCAATCCTGAATCGCCTGTCGGTCCAGCAGCCGGCGTAGCGCAGCCGGGTCGGGTTCATCCATGGCTTCGCCGCTCCTCCCTTGTTTTTTGTGCCTTAACCTTCGGTCAAGCCCGGCGGGCGCGCCTCGTCTGGATAGACGAACGAGGGGTACGCGGCGGCGGCTGATCGTCTCAATGGGTGATGTTGCCCCGGCACCGCCTCCCAATAATGCGCCTAACCGGAGGAGCCATAAACAATGCAACAGAACGCACAGAACGACTTTCCGCAGGGCGCGGTGCTGGTATTCGGCGGCAGCGGCGGCATCGGCCAGGCCGTGGCTGTCACATTCGCCAAATCAGGCACCGACGTCGCCATCGCCTACCGCTCGAAGAAGGACGTGGCCGAGCGCGTCGCCGGCGAGATCCGCGCCGCCGGCCGCAAGGCCAGCATCCACGTCACCGACGTCACCGACCCGAAGCAGGTAGAAGCGGCGGTGGAAGCGGCGCTGAAGGAGCATGGCCGTATCCATACGGTGGTGTTCGCCGCCGGCCCGGTGGTCGAGCAGGTGCTGATCGGCGATACCAGCCACGCCCTGTACAAGCGCTCCATCGAGACCGAGGTGATGGGCTTCTTCAACGTGGTGCAGGCGACGCTGCCGAAGCTGCGCGCGGCTGGCGGCGGCTCCTACGTGCATCTGGGCTCGGCCGGCCACGTCTGGTGGCCGCCCAAGGATGGCCTGTCGGTGGCACCCAAGGCGGCCAACGAGGCGCTGATCAAGGGCATCGCCAAGGAAGAGGGGCGCAACAATGTCCGCGCCAACAGCGTGCTGGTCGGCGTGATCGAAGCCGGCATGTTCCTGGAGCTGCTCAAGCGCGGCGTGTTCGACCAGGCCTGGATCGACGAGACGCAGAAGCTGCTGCCGCTGAAGCGCTGGGGCAAGCCGGAGGAGATCGGCCACACCGCTGTGTTCCTGGCGTCCAGTCGCGGCGGCTATATCACCGGGCAGCAGATCAATGTGTCCGGTGGTTTTGGAATCTAAGGCGGAAACAGCAACAACGTCATTCCGGCGAAAGCCGGAATCCAGGGATTCGGAGTGCGCGCATTAACCCCAGGATACCGGCTTTCGCCGGAATGACGTGTCAATTTTGGTTTTGACGCAGAAGCGCAGCGAGTTGATGCGCTCGATTGCCACCCAATAAAACGGAGGAAAGTTATGTCCCTGCCCCTGGAAGACCTTGAACTGATCAAGCGCCTCAAGTACGCCTACTGCCGCTGCATCGACACCGCCAACGTCAAGGAAGTGCGCGAGCTGTTCACCGAGGATGCCGGCGTCTGTTATGTCGGCGGCACCTACCGCTTCGAGGTGCAGGGGCGCGACAAGATTATCGAGGCGCTGGAAAACGCCTTCCACTCGGAAGCGATCGCCTTTCATCACGTCAACCATCCGGAAATCGACTTCCAGTCGCCGACCGAGGCCACCGGCACTTGGTACCTGAAGGACTGGTTCCTCGACCTGCGCCACAAGATCATTACCGACGGTTCTTCCCTGTACAAGGATCGTTACGTCAAGCGCAACGGCAAGTGGCTGATCCAGTACGCCAGCTATGAGCGCGTGTTCGAAATCGTGACGCCGGTTACCCAGGTGCCGAACATCACCGCGCACTATCTGGCCAAGCACGGCAAGAAGTTGCCGCCGCTGTAGGCGGCTTTTTCTCAATCGGGATTCGGCGGGTGCGGGCGTAACGGGGGAGCGACAATGCGTGTAGCCGTAACAGGTGGAGGCGGCCGTCTGGGCTGTTCGCTGGTGCGGGCGCTGCTGCAGCGCGGCAACTGCGTGCGCGTGCTTGAACCCGGCGCGGCCATGCCGACTTCGCTGGCCGGTCTCGACGTGGAGCTGGTGCGCGGCTCGGTGCAGTCGGCCGACGATGTGGCGCGGCTGGTCGATGGCGTGGAGTTGGTGTTCCACCTCGCCGCCAAAGTCAATCTGGACAAGGACCGCGACGGCAGCATTCGCGCGGTCAATGTCGAAGGCACGCGCATGGTGGCCGAGGCCTGCCTCAAGCGCGGCATCCGCCTGGTGCACTGCTCCTCGCATCACGCCCTGGTGCGGCATCCGCTGGAGCAGCCGCTGGACGAGTCGCGGCCGTTGGCCCTGGACGAGCCCTGCGATTACCACCGTTGCAAGGCCCTGGCCGAGCAGCTGATCCAGCAACTGGTGCGCGAGCGCGGCCTCGATGCTGTGGTGGTCAGCCCCGGCACCATGATCGGACCGCAGGACTACGAGCCCTCCCTGATGGGCAAGGCGCTGATCGACCTGTACCACCGGCGCATTCCGATGCTGATGGAAGTGGTGAGCGACTACATCGATGTGCGCGACGTCGCCGCTGGCATGCTTGCCGCAGCCGCCAGGGGCCGGCGCGGCGAACGCTATCTGCTGACCGGCGCGGTGCATGACCTGCGCACCATCAGCGGCTACTGGCAGGAGCTGACCGGCGTGACCATGCCCAAGGCCGTGATGCCGCTGTGGGTGGCCTGGGCCATGCTGCCGTTCACCACGATGGCCTCGCGCTTCAGCGGCAAGCCGCCGCTGTTCACGCCCGGCGTGCTGCGCGCCAGCGTCTCCAACACGGTGGTTTCTCATGCCAAGGCCGAGCGCGAGCTGGGTTTCGCGCCGCGTCCCACCCGCGAGTCGCTGGCCGATGCGCTGGCGTTCTACCGGGCGCAGGGCTGG
>JAMFRN010000259.1 GCA_026224805.1 Nevskia soli | reverse complement strand
GCTCGTAGAGGCGGATGCCGAAGGCGATATTCTCGTAGATCGACATCGGGAACGGCGTCGGCTTCTGGAACACCATGCCGATGCGTGCGCGCAGCAGGTTGAGATCCTGTTTGGGGTCGAGCACGTTGCTGCCGTCGAACTGGATATCCCCTTCCGCGCGCTGCTTCGGGTACAGGTCGTACATGCGGTTGAAGATGCGCAGCAGGGTCGACTTGCCGCAGCCGGACGGGCCGATCAGAGCGGTGACCTTGCGCTCATAGATCGGCAGCGAAATGTTCTTCAGCGCCTTGTGCTCGCCGTAGTAGAAGGAAACGTCGCGCACCGAAACCTTTTCGGTCAGGGCCTGCTTGCTGCCGTCGGGCTCGCGCTGGCCCAGATGCGGTTTCTGCATCGAGATGCCGGCGCTGGAAGGGCTGGGCTCGTTCATGATTCTTTGGATCTCGGGGTCGACAGCGTGCGGGCGCCGATATTGAGCGTCAGCACGGTAAGCGTGATCAGCAGGGCGGCCGTCCACGCCAGCTGGCGCCAGTCGGCATAGGCACTGTTGGCGAAATTGAAAATCACCACTGGCAGGCTGGCCATTGGTGCGTTCATGTCGGTGCTCATGAACTGGTTACCGGATGCACTGAACAGCAGCGGCGCGGTCTCGCCGGTGATGCGCGCCACCGCCAGCAGCACGCCGGTGATCATGCCGGCGCGCGCGGCGCGGTAGGCCACCTGCATGATCACCACCCAGCGCGGCGATCCCAGCGCCGAGGAAGCCTCGCGCAGGCTGTCCGGCACCAGCAGCAGCATGTTCTCGGTGGTGCGCACCACCACCGGCACCACCAGCATCGCCAGGGCGACGCTGCCGGCCCAGGCCGATGCGTGATGCATGCGGGTGACCATGACGTCGTAAACGAACAGGCCGATCAGGATCGAGGGCGCAGACAGCAGGATGTCGTTGATGAAGCGGACCGCGAAGGTCAGCTTGGTGCCGCGGCCGAACTCCGCCATGTAAGTGCCGGCGAGGATGCCGACCGGGGTGCCGATGAGAGTGCCGAGCCCCGTCATGATCACGCTGCCGACGATGGCGTTGAGCAGGCCGCCGTCTTCACCGGCAGCGGGAGTGCTCAGCGTGAAGAGCTTCAGGGAGATGCCGGCGAAGCCCTTGTAGAACAGGGTCGAGAGGATCAGGGCCAGGATCACGATACCGGAGATCGCCGCCGCCCAGGCCAACGCCATGATGACCTGGTTGGTGACGCGGCGGCGCGTATAGATCGGGTTTGCCATGGCCGTCAGCGTCCCTTCATTTCCGCGCGCAGCAGCAGCAGGCGGGCGGCGGCCAGCACCAGGAAGGTGATGACGAACAGGATCAGGCCGAGCTCGATCAGGGCCGAGGTATACAGATCGCCCTCGGCCTCGGCGAACTCATTGGCGATGGTCGCCGAGATGGTGGTGCCCGGCGCCAGGATCGAGCTGGCGATCTTGTGGGCGTTGCCGATGACGAAGGTCACCGCCATGGTCTCGCCCAGGGCGCGGCCCAGTCCCAGCATGACGCCGCCGATGACGCCGACCCGGGTATAGGGCAGCATCACGTGGCGCACCACTTCCCAGGTGGTGCAGCCCAGGCCGTAGGCGGATTCCTTCAGCACCGCCGGCACGGTTTCGAACACGTCGCGGGTCACCGAGGTGATGTAGGGCAGCACCATCACGCTGAGGATGATGCCGGCGGTGAAGGTGCCGATGCCGTAGGGCGGTCCGGCGAACAGGGAAGACAGCCCCGGCACCCCGGCGAACAGGGAGATGACCAGGGGTTGCACGTGCTTCTGCAGGAACGGCGCCAGTACGAACAGGCCCCAGATGCCATAGATGATGCTGGGAACGCCGGCGAGCAGCTCGATCGCGGTGCTGATCGGGCGCTTCAGCCAGCGCGGACACAATTCAGTGATGAAGATGGCGATGCCCAGGCTGACCGGGATGCCGATCACCATGGCGATGACCGAAGTCACCACGGTGCCATAGATAGCGGGAAGCGCACCGAATTTCTCGGTGACCGGATTCCAGGTCTCGGTGGTCAGGAAGCCGAAACCGAAGGCCTTGAACGAGGGGATGGAACCGTGGATCAGGGCGGCGAGGACCGCGCCGAGCAGCAACAGCACCAGCACGCTGGCGGCGCGCGTCGCGCCGAGAAACACGGCGTCCCACAGGTTGTGCCGGCGCAATGCGCCGGGAGGAATGGCCGCGGCGGGTGAATAGGTAGCCACTTGCGCGTTGGAGTTCACGAAATAAACCTGAGTGTGACACTAACAGGAGGGGCCGGCATAGACCGGCCCCTCCGCCGGATTCCGGCTTACTTCCAGAGCGGGGCGCCGGCCGCGTCCTTGATGTTGGCCTTCCAGGACGCTTCGACCTGTTCGACCACCTTGGCGGGCAGCGGCACGTAATCCAGGTCGTCCGCGGCCTTCTGGCCGTTCTTGAAGGCCCAGTCGTAGAACTTGAGCACTTCGCCCACCACGGCCGCATCGTCCGGCTTCTTGTAGACCAGGATGAAGCTGGCGCCGGTGATCGGCCAGCTTTCCGCACCCGGCTGGTTGGTCAGGATCAGGTAGAACGCCGGGGCATTGACCCAGTCGGCATTGGCGGCGGCGGCGGCGAAGGTTTCGCTCTTCGGCTCCACCGTCTTGCCATCGTGGTTGATCATCTTGGTGTAGGTCATCTTGTTCTGCTTGGCGTAGGCGTACTCGACGTAGCCGATAGCGCCATCGGTCTGCGAAGCGATGCCGGACACGCCCTCGTTGCCCTTGGCGCCGATGCCGGCGGGCCATTCCACCGCGGTGGCGGCGCCGACCTTGTCCTTCCACTCGGCGCTGTTCTGCGACAGGTAGTTGGTGAACAGGAAGCTGGTGCCGGAACCATCGGAGCGGTGCACCACGGCCACCAGGGTCGAGGGCAGCTTGGCCTTCGGGTTGAGCTTCTGGATCGCCGGGTCGTTCCAGGCCTTGATCTTGCCCAGGAAGATGTCGGCCAGGGTGGCGCCATCGAGGGTCAGCTCGCCCGGGGCGATGCCGCTAAGGTTGATCACCGGCACCACGCCGCCGACGATAGCCGGGAACTGGGTCAGGCCCGCGTCATCGAGTTCCTTGGCTTCGAGCGGCTTGTCCGAGGCCCCGAAGCTCACGGTCTTGGCCTTGATCTGCTTGATGCCGCCGCCGGAACCGATCGACTGATAGTTGAGGCCGGTGCCGGTCTTGTCCTTATAAGTGGCAGCCCACTTGGAATAAATCGGGTACGGGAAGGTGGCGCCGGCGCCGGAAATATCGGCGGCCAGTGCAGCCGGGACGGTGAGGGCCGCAACGGCACCCAACACCAGGCTGCGCACAATGGTTTTTTTCATGAGGCTCACGTAAATCTCCTGTGTAGATCCAGGGGTTTGAACATCGGGAAGGGAGCGAGTGGGCGTTAGTCTCCCAGACTTAAAGCTTACGGACGCCAAATGACAGTTTTGTTGCAGTCCCGGCGCAGTTCGGTGGCACGGATGCCCTCGTCAAATCCTCTGTTTTTTCTCAATTTATGGCCGCAAGACTAGCTTTGACCGGCAATCCCGGCAAATCGGCGCACTAAAACAGTGCGCCCCGGCCGCCCCGAGTGGATCGGGACGGCCGGGGCGC
>JAMFRN010000258.1 GCA_026224805.1 Nevskia soli | reverse complement strand
TGCAAACGCGCCTGCTGCGCGTATTGCAGGACGGGCAGTTCTACCGCGTCGGCGGCGTCTCGCCGGTCAACGTCGACGTGCGCATCATCGCCGCCACCCACCAGAACCTGGAAAAAGCGGTGCAGGAAGGCCGCTTCCGCGAGGATCTGTTCCACCGCCTCAACGTGATCCGCGTGCGCATTCCGCCGCTGCGCGAACGGCGCGAGGATATCCCGCTGCTGCTGCGCCACTTCCTCGACGCCGCCGCCAAGGAACTGAAAACCGAGCCGAAGCAACTGCTGCCGGAAGTGCTGGAACGGCTCAAGGCTTTCGACTGGTTGGGCAATGTGCGCCAGCTGGAAAACGCCTGCCGCTGGCTGACGGTGATGGCGCCAGGACGCGACATCCACTTGCAGGACCTGCCGCCCGAACTGCACAAAATAATGACTGCGACTACCGTCACAGCAGGCCCCATCGCACTTGATTCGGGCAGCGGGTTGGAAGGCATAAATCAAGACACCGCAGTTGAAGTAGCCGGAGATCGCTATACAGCCTGGCAAGTGGCGTTGGCCGCCTGGGCCCAAGCCAAGCTCGCCGCTGGCGGCAACGACCTCCTCGCGGAGACATTGCCACGATTCGAACGAACACTGATCCAGGTGGCGCTAACCGCCTATAAAGGCCAACGACAGGAAGCGGCTCGGCGGCTCGGCTGGAGCCGCAACACGCTAAGCCGCAAGATCAAGGAGCTGGGGATCGACCGCTAACTGTGGGGCTTTCACCAAAACCCATGTGATGAACCACTCTGGCTGGCGATTTGCGCGCCTCATTGAATGGTCCCGGATTTGATGATGTAACCATTCTCATCAAAAGCCTCCAAAACGCTGCCACAGCCACCGAGCAGGCTTTGCGCAAGGGCTGAACTAAAGCGCATTTTCTTTCCCTGGGGCCAGCCTGGGCCCTCAAGGGAAGGCACGAACGTGTGATCTTTCGGCACGCGGTATTCGACCGCAGTGACCTCGTTGTCCTGCGTCAGTGTTTCGATTTCAGCCTCGGTAAGCAGGCTTTGCTCGGCCAGCGAGTGCCTGGTCATGCCGGTTCCTGATTTGCCCCTGACTTCCAAATAGCTGATGTATTCGATCAGTGCCTGAAACAGAGACTTGACGTGGGTCGCGCGATGCCAGCCGGCGAGGACGATCGAACCATCGTCAAGCTTGACCTTGAGGACAAGACGTTCGAGCCGCCCAACATGGACCTGCGCGCCGATGGCGAAGCTGGCGACGTCATTCATGGGTCATCCATTCGGGGCGAGGCTTGATCGATCTCGGCGGGAGGCGATGTGAGCCGTGTAAAGGCTCACCGGGCGATTGAACGCCCGTCTTGAGGTGGCCCGCATTGGGTAAATGCTTCTTCATCCTCAAGCAGAAAGCTTGCCGGCGGCCGTGCTCAGGTACGCAGCTCAGTCGCAGCGGGCGTAATCTTGGGCCGGCGCTTGCGACCCGCCCGCCAAAGATCGTAGGCGGCCTGCATGCCCAGCCAGCTCTCTGCACTCGGGGGCAGCCAGTCGGCCAACCGCAGGGCCAGGTCAGCACTGACCGCCGCGCGTCCATTGAGTACACGGGACAGGGCTACCCGCGACATCCCCAGGTGCGCAGCGGCAGCCGTGACGCTAAGGCCCAGCTGGGGCAGCACGTCCTGCTTGAGAATTTCGCCGGGATGCGGCGGGTTGTGCATGCGGCTCATCGCAAAACTCCTAGTGATAATCCTGGTAGTCCACCAGCACCGCGTCCTGTCCCTCAAACTTGAACGTCAGGCGCCAGTTGCCATTGACCCATACCGACCAGTGCCCGACCAAGGCGCCCGCTAAAGCGTGCAGACGCCAGCCGGGGAGATTCATATCCTGCGGGCCGGCCGAGGTGTCCAGCTTGGCCAGTTGCCGGCTCAGCCTGGCGGCGTGCGCGGGCTGGATGCCCTTCTTGCTGCCGGTCCGGAAGAACCCTTCCAGCCCCTTATGACGGAACGACCGGATCACTGGGGAAGTGTATCTCTATGCGATACGGTATACAAACTTTGGAAGCCGTGCCATCAAGCATTTGCTCCCGGCACCGGACGTGCAAACGCCACTACCCGCGACGCCTGCCCGGACTCGATGGCCCGCAGCCGCGACTCCAGCACTTCTAGCGCGGCGCGCTTCTCCTCCATAAACTCCTCCGTGACGTAGTGTCGGTCCTGCACCCCGCTCAGCCCGTGCGACATCAGCCGGCCACGGATTTCCTTGGATACGCCGGCCCTGGCCAGCAGGTTTTCGACCGTGCGCCGCACGTCGCGCCCTTGGAACGCCTCAGCCGCTTCCCCCTTGGCCACCATGGCCCGGCTGAGGGTGGTGATGACCCCGCTGGCCGAGGAGATGTGCAGATGGCCGACGGGATGCTTCGACTTCCGCTTTTTCCGGGTTGGAACCAGGTACCGGTCCGCGGCGGCCACTTCGTTGGTTTCCGCCGCATAGAAGGCGGTGGCGCGTCCGATCAGTGCCGCGATGAGCCTGCGGCCTTCCTCGGCCAGTGGCACGAAATGAATGCGCGGCTCCGTCCGCTTGCCCTTGCGGTCGGTCAGGCGCAGCGTACCGGCATTGGGATCCCAGTCCGGCAGTCGGGCTTCCAGCACCTGCTCCGGACGCTGGCCGCCCGCATACAGGGAGAGGAGCACCACACGGGCGCCCAACCCCCGGTAGCTACGCAGCCGCAGCAGCAGGCAGCGCAGCTCCTGATCGTTGAGCGTACGCTTGCGGGCCCGGAGATATTTGGTGGTGCCGGTCACATTGGCGAAGGGGTTGTGCTCGATGTTGAACCCGATCATGTCAGCGGGGGCGTCGGAATTCTCTACGGCTGACAGGGCCAGGGCGTAAGCGGCCCGGGCATAGGAACGGACGATGCCGGCCATACGGCCTTTCCGCGCTTCGATCAGCTTGCGGATGATGCGTGCGGCGTCCGAGGTTTTGAGCGAGGCCGCCGGCAGGGCCGCCAGCTCCGGATAGACCCGAACGATATGGCGTTTCAGGGCGCGGTCAGCGGAATCCGCGCTCTTCTTCCCATTGCGCCGCAGGTGCTCGATGTAGACCGCCAGCAGCCGCTTCAGCGTGAAATCCGCGGCCAGGCGGGCTGCCTCGGCTTCCTGCTCCAGCCGCCGCTGCTCGGCAAAACGCCGGGCTTCCGCCTGGGCGGCGATTTCTTCCCGGTAGGCCCGGATGTTTCGCGTCGCGGGGTTCTTCAGCAGGACGGCGAACTCGGTGGCCTGGTCCCGCGCCTGTCGCAGGGTGTAGGCCGCGCCGGCATCGCCGGCCGACTTGCTTCCCGTGTAGCGTCCGAATTCGAGGCGGTCGTACTTCCCCGGTTTTGGCGTATAGCCGAACACCCAGAAGCCACCGAACGGCCGTGCCCGTAGAATCAGTCGGCCGTCACCGCGTCCTTTAGAATCGGGAAGCCATTCCTCGGAACCGGATTTTGCAGCACGTGCCAGCGCCGCCTTGATCTGAATATCCGTCAGCAGTTTGTCGGTCACCGGGTTCTCCAGGCTCCCTTGTGGAGCAGTAACGGAGCAGTTAATGCATGGGCTGTGAGGGGATGAAGTTGGACTTTATGAGCACTGAAATTCGTCGTCAATCCCCAAAATCAACGAGTTATCTGCATAAAAATTTCCGGCTGGGACGGCTTTGAACAGCTTTGGACACTATGAGAAGTGACTCAATGTCACTCCAAAAAGCCCGAACGCCCGGCCAGGGATGGCCGGGCCGGGGGTAGTTAAGCGCGATGCTGTCTCGCCAGGGATGGCAGGGCTCTTCGACATGAACAGCACTTAAGTCCGTTCGTCCCGAGTGCCCGCGTAGCGGGTATATCGAGGGGCCACGCGCGCACTCATCCCATCGTCATTCCCGCGCAGGCGGGAATCCAGTTCTAGCCGTACGCGCCGCAACTACCCCTCCCCCTACGCCCCCTTCCGCAAGGGGAGGGGGGACTAAAGGCCGGCCCCATTCAAATCAAACCCGAATTCCCGCAACGACCCCAGAATCTTCCGCTCCCACCCCAAGGCTTGCTGCGCCCGCGCCAACCTCAAGCCCTGACTGAACTGATGCAGCGCCTGATCGCGTCCGGACGCATCGGCATGCAGCAAGGCTTCGCCATACAGGCGGTGCATCTCCGCCTGGTAGCACAACTCCCCCGATGCGGCATTCTGCCGCAGGCACTGCTCGAACGCGGCCATGGCCGGCTGCCCCTGTCCGGACCTGGCCAGCGTCCAGGCATGGAGGCAGCGGAAGTAGGGAATGGTGAAGCGCAGGCCCATCAGGTCGGCGCCCTGGAGTCCCTGCTCGAACAGCGGCAAGGCGTCCTGCAGGCGTCCCTGTTGTGCATAGGCGTGGGCTTTCCAGAGTGCGCCGCTGCAGACCCAGAAGGCGATGCCGAGCTTGTGCGCCAGGGCGATGGCATCGTCGAGCGTGCCGACAATGCCATCCGGCGCACCGTGATACAGCGCCGAACCCCAACTCCAGATGCGGATGTAGGGCAGCAGGAACTCGAGGCCCAGGCGGTCGGCGTGCGCCAGCACTTCGGCTCTGCTGCGATCGGCCGCGGCAAAGTCGCCACGCACGGCGTGGCTATGCGTCAGGAACATCAGGGCCTGTGCCAGCGGGTCCATCGAATAGGCCAGTCCCAGATTGCCATGCTGGCCCGCGGCGTAAAGCGCGCGTGTCGCCTCCGCATGGGCCGGGACCCGGGTGAAATCGCCGGTGACGAAGCACATGACGGCGGAAGCCGAGCTGCTCAGTGCCTGCAGCCCGGACTTGCCGCTGCGCGCGCTGATGCCGTCCAGCGCCGCCACCAGCTGCAGTGCGGTACGGGTTTCGCTGACCACCAGCTTGTGGCCCCAGATGCCCCAGATGGCCTGGTACTCCGGCTCGCCGCCGGCCTGCATCTCGCGGCAGATCTCCCAGGCGCGCGAGAATGCCTGGTTGACGGCTTCGTCGCCGAATCCCTTGAGCTGGGTCAAGGTCAGGCCCAGCAGCGTCTGCAGCTGCAGTTCCAGCGCGGCGAACGCGTCCCGCGACTTGATTTCCGGCAGCAGCTTGAGCGCCTGCTGGATCAAGCCGCCGGCCTCGGAGAATTGCGAGCCGGCGAAGCGCGCCTGCGCGCCGGCCAGCAGGCATTTGATCGCCTCGGCGTAGGCGCCGATGCCCTCGAGGTGATGGGCCGCCAGCTTGGGCTGCGACTGGGCGAATTGCGCGTCGATCGCCTGCCAGGCCAGCAGCACCCGCCCATGCATCTCCTTGCGCTGCTTGGGCAGCAGCGCGGCATACGCCGCATCGCGCAGCAGCGCGTGCGAGAAATCGAAATGCTCGTCTTCCGCCGAGCGGTAGCAGACCAGCAGGCCGGCCGCGGCCATGTCGCGCAGCACGGCGGCGACTCCATCCTCGCTGCGCGCCAGCGCCAGCGCCACCAGCTTTGCCGCAAAGCCGCCACCGATGGTCGCCGCCACATCGAGCACGTCCTTCGAGGCCGCCCACAGGTCCAGCTGCGCCACGAACGAGTCGAGCAGGGTGTCGGGAACCACCAGGCGCAGATGGCCGGCGCCCGGCGCCAGGGTTGCCCGGGTGAACTCGCGGATCAACAGCGGCAGGCCTTCCGCCTTGCGGGCGATTTCGTGCCGCACCTCCTGGCTCAGCCGCTGCTCGGTATCCAGCCCGGAAATCAGCGCGCCGACATCGTGTTCCCGCAGGCGCGTCAGGTCGATCTTCCGGTCCCAGCGCGCCTGCTCGGTGGCACCGCCATTGGGTCTGGCGGAAGCGACGACGAAGACCGCGCTGTCGGCGTATTGCGCCTGCAGCCGCTGCAGCACCTCGGCGCTGGTCGGGTCGAGCCAGTGGGCATCCTCGATCAGCAACAGTAGCGGTTTTTCCCGGCTCATCCGCAATAGCAGCTGCGTGATGACGGCAATGGTCTTCTCGCGCAGGATGTTGGGCATCCAGCGCGTGTTGTCGCTGCGCCCAAGCAGGATGCACAGCAGTTCGTGGCTTTCGCCGAGCTGCTCACCCGGCACATAGCGGGCCAGCCACTGCTGCAGGAAGTCGTCCGCCTGTCCCGCGGCGAGATCCTCGAAATAAGCCCTGAACGGATGCAGCGCCGTATGCTGCGCGAACCAGGTCGAATACAGCGCCACGCGCTGCGTCTCGTCGGCGAGGCGTTGCTGGATGCCGCGCAGCAGCGTGGTCTTGCCGATACCGCCCGGGCCGCGCACCAGGATGCTGCAGCCGCGGCTGCCGGCTTTCAGCGTCTGCCAGGCCGACAGTACGGCGCCGATTTCCTCGCCGCGCCCGACCAGCGCCGCCGGCTGCGCATCACCGCGCTGGTGCGAGCGCGAGCGATAGCTGCCGTATCCGCTCAGCGGGTAGATGGTCTGCGCGCCGTCAAAGCCCTTCAGCATCACGCTGCGCTCTTCGTCGAAGCGGAACAGGCCCTGGGCCTGCTCGTAGATCTGCGACGAGGCGATGATCTGGCCCGGCTCGGCCTGGGCCTGCAGGCGCGCTGCCAGATTCGCCGCGCTGCTCACCGCCGCGATCTCCGCCCCGCGGCCGTCGTGCTGGCGGTTGTCCAGTACGCCGCGGCCGCTGGCGATGCCGATGCGCACGCTAAGATCGCCGGGCAGCGCCCGCACTTCCCGCAGCAGCGTCAGCGCGCAATGGCAGGCCGCCTCGGCATTGGATTCCAGCGCCACCGGGTAGCCGAAGTAGCCCAGCATGCCGTCGCCCATGTCGTTGGCGATGAAGCCCTGGTGCGCCTCGATCTGCTTGCGGCACAGGGTGCGGAACTCGTCGATCAGCTCGAACGCCGTTTCCGTGTCGTGGTGTTCGATCAGCCCGGTTGAGTCGACCAGATCGCAAAACAGGTAGGTAAGGGAGCGGGACTGCCTGGACACTGTGATAAGGCGCTCTGATTCAGCCGAAGGGCAGCAGCCGCGGATGGGGATTCCGCGCCAGTTGCCGGATGCGCCGGCCCAGCGCATGGCTTTGCAGCGGGTTGCTGATCGAAGCCGCGGTGGACATGAAAAAGCCGCCGAGGCTGCCCTTGCGGATGCTCGGCACCTGGTAGACCCCGGGCGTCAGGCCCGCGGCCTGGCTGTTATGGATCTTGATGGTCATCTCGATCGGTTGGATCAGGGCCTGCCCCAGGGCGAAATCGAAGTACGAGTATAGCCAAGTACCTAGCAGGGTCCGGCTGATCAGCGGCAGGCTGTAAGCCTGCTGCACCGCACGCAGGTATGGGAAATCGCCCGCGCCGCCCGTCATCCCCGCCTTCTTGTAGGAAGCGGCCACGATCGGGTCTGAGGTTTTCAGCTGCCGCACCATGTAATCGTTGCCGTCGGCGCTGATCTGCGCCAGGGCCTTGCGGTAGCCGTAGACGTAGACGCCGAGCCAGACTGGCAAGAGGCGGTTCAGATACAGCTGCGGCATGTAGATGAAGGGGCCGGGCACCCTGGCCCGCAGCGCCGGGTCTGCGTGGCGCACGTACGGTACCGAAATGATGAACTCCAGGTAGTCCATGCCGATCGGGGAGAAATTGGGGCGGACCTTGTCCTGCCAGCCGAAGAACAGTACCACCGGGTGCTGGTCCGCTGCCGTCAGGGTCTGCGTATCCAGTTCCAGGCCCCTGGGCAGCATGCGCTGCACCACCTCGCGCGGGAACGGCAGCAGCGCATTGGCGCCGGAAGTCTGCAACAGGCCGTAGACCATGTTGCCCGGCCAGGGCAGGTTCGGCGCGTCGGCGCTGAGCAGTTCGGCCGGCCTGCTGCGGTCCTGCGCCGGCGCCAGCACATTGTCGGTTTCGCCGACGATCTCGAGGTGTTCTCCGGCCAGGGCCGCCGCCGCCCGCATTCCCGACATGGCGGCGGCTTCGACGCAGCCGGCATTGATGCCATTGCGGGTCCAGTCGCCCGCCAGGAACAGGTTGTCGAAGCCCGACTGGTCCGGGCGCAGCCGGAACTGTGTACTGCCCGGGACCGACAGCACGTAGCGCTCGGCGGGGTCGATGTTGGCGCGGAAGTACTGCTGTTCGAACAGCGCCTCGCCGCTGGCGCCGGTGACGGACTCGAGCTGGTTCCAGTCCGGTTCGCCGTCCGGTTTGAGCAGCGCCGGCCACATCCAGCGGGCATGGCTGCGCAGCCACTGTTTCGCCTGATCGCGTACCGCAACGTACTGTTTTTGCGGATAGGCGTGGTCGGAGTAAGGCGGCTGCTGCTCGTCGTCCGCCATCGGCCCGCAGAAATAGGCCACCGAGCGCGGCTCGTGCCCCGCCGGCCATTCCTCCACCGGCAGCAGCTGCGACATGTCGGCCCAGGTGTCGAAATTCTCCTCGTAGCAGGTCAGGATGGTCTGCCCCAGGGGCCAGCCCAGCGCCTTGCTGCCTTGTTTCAGCCACAGCTGGCAGGCCAGGGTGCGGGTGGTCTTGACCTGCTCCACCATGGCCTGCCAGCCCGCGTCCTTGGTCACCAGATCGCCGCAGAGTTCCGCCAAGGCGCCGACCGGGATGCCCAGGATGACCTGGTCGAAATCCCTGCCGCATTCGAGCTGCAGCTCGCCCGCGCCGGGCCAGTCGGCCCAGGACGATTCCAGGTCGATGCCTTTCCGGCGCAGCTCCGCACCCTGCCTGAGCTGCGCGTAGTCCGGCTCCGAGGGCCAGCAATCCAGCCCGGCCACGCGCACCAGCGGCTGGTACTCCGCTGCGTTCAGCTCGGCCTGCCGCTGGATGCGGATGCGCGCGATGCTGTTGCTTTCGGCATCGGCTTCGATGGCGCTGACCTTGTGAAAGAACTCGAACTTGACGCCGCGCTGCCGCAGCACCTTGTAGAAGGGGGTGAACACGGTGTCGCCCATGCCCCCCTGCATCTTGAAGAAGTAGGAGCCCTTGTAGGTGAACATCAGGCGGCACATGCCGCGCAGCGAGGTTCCCGCCGCGATGGCGCGATGGGGGTAGTCGGCGTGGCCGCGGGAAAAGCCGAAAGCGTAATCGTAGATGCCGCGCGCGCAGGCCGAGTCCAGGCTTTGCGGATGCGCGCCGTGGCGCGCCAGCCAATCGCTGATCTCGTACTGGTCGATGACGTCGAAGCCTTCGAGCACGACCTTGTCGACGATCATTCCCTTGATGCAGGCCAGCCCCAGGTCGAGCATGTTGAACAGGCGCCGCGCCAGGTCGCCGGCGGCGGCGACCTGCGCATAACCGCCATGCAGCTCGCCGACCGCCGCCGCCAGCAGGAACAGCAGGGCGCGATGGCCGGTCTCGGGGTGCTTGCGCGTGTCCTTGGGCAGGCTGCGCGCGAAGCGCACCAGGTGATGCAGGTGACTGGCCGGCGCGGCGCCCGCCGGAATCCAGCCGGCAAATGCCTCCAGCAGCCAGGCCGGCAGTTCCGCGTGGGGGCGCTGCCACAGCCGCGGCTGGCCCTGCGCGGCATCGTCGAATAGCGTCTCCAGCCAGCCCAGCCCCATGCACGCATAGTCCCAGGGCGACAGGAACAGCCCGCCCTCGCCGGGCACCGCATCATTGCCCGGTGGCTGCAGATGCCAGGGAATCCACTTGCCCTCGACCTGCTCGGCCAGCACCACGTTGTTGAACGGCTTGAACGCCGCGTCGAAGGAGGGGAACACTCCGCCCAGCGGCTGCGCTTCGGCGTAGCAGGCCTTCATGGCTTTGATGGCGTTGTCATAGAAGCCCGACCAGATGTGCAGGCCGTGCTCCTCGATGCGCTGCCCTTGCTGCGCGTTACGGCCGCTGGCGCACTTGCCGCCGAGCCGCCAGCCCATCTGGTAAAGCGTGATGTCGAAGCGCTCCCGCCAGTCCGGGAAAGAGGTCAGCTGCCAGGCGGCCCAGATCGCACCCGCACCCCCACCCAGGATGACCACCTTCTTCTTGGCCTGTATCACGCTTCCCCCTGCCGCGCCGCTCGTTCGTCGGCGCCTGAACCACTGTACTGCCAGCCATGCTTGGTCCCTGGCTTGAATGGCTGCCCGCATCCGACTGCCCAGGTCGAATCAGGGTCATCGCCGTTGCCGCCCTCCGGGCGTAACTGCTTCCCGGGCCGGCTGCATCCGTGCGGGGCGCCCGTCAATCGCCGCGGTAGTACGATTTCCGTACCCCGCAGGCCGGCCCCGGCTGCTTCCTGACAGTGATCCTATCGCCTGGGGCCGTGTGGCGCAAAAAAAGCCGGGCAAAGTGCCCGGCCTGAGGTTCAGCAGGCTGTCT
The DNA here is from genome assembly GCA_026224805.1 of Nevskia soli. Classification (GTDB taxonomy): domain Bacteria; phylum Pseudomonadota; class Gammaproteobacteria; order Nevskiales; family Nevskiaceae; genus Nevskia; species Nevskia soli_A. The sequence goes on along the minus strand of JAMFRN010000258.1, from coordinate 2,960 downwards.
TCAGAATGAATAGCGCACGTAGGTTTCGACGAAATCGCGGTCGCGCAGCAGGTTGCTCTGGCCGCCGCCGAAGAAGTGCGAGTACCCGAGTTCGCCGGTGAGGTTGCTCAGGTAGCGCCAGCCCAGGGACGGCGTCAGCGCGCGGCTGTTCTTGATGAAGTTGCCCAGCGGCTCCGGCGTGATGCCGTTGACGTCGTGGTCAAAGCGCATCCCCGGTTCCAGCGTCAGCCCGCCCAGCAGCACGTTGTTGTAGGTGCTTCTGGCCAGCAGCTTGTAGCCCCAGGAGTTCGCCGTCGGGTAGCCGCCCTGCTGCTGCGGCACGTTGAACAGCGCGCTCTCGCCGGCCGTGTTCGGCTGCCAGGTCGCCGGGCCCTCGTAGGCCAGCGCACCGGGCCGCTCCAGGTTGTGGACGCGGTCGGCGGCAACTTCCCCGAGCAGGATCAACTGGTCGTACTTGAACCAGGTGCTGCCGCCCAGGACCTTGGTGAAGCCGAAGTCGAGCTGGCTGAACTCCTTGCGGCGCCAGCCGCGCACGTACTGGTTGCCGAGCGTCTCGCCGGCAATCGGCGCGATTTGGCTGGGCGCGCCCAGCGCCGCCAGTTCCTCTTCGAACGAGCTGATCTGCAGCGGCTGGTTCGGCTTGTAGCTGTACTCGCCCTGGAAGGCGATGCCCCCCGGCAGGGTGGTATTGAAGCTGGCGCCGAACATGTGCACGTCTTCGGGGTACTCGGCGAAGTAGCTGGCGCTGGCGGCGCTGACATTGCCGCTGCCGGCCGAGATAGTGCTGAACATGGGCAGGCGCTCATGGTAGTTGGCGGCATACAGCGCCGCGTCCATGTCGTTCAGCCAGGGCACGGTGAAGCGGAAGGCGGCGCCGTACTGGCCGGCGTGGCTGGGCCGCTGATCGATGCCGCGCGGGATGCTGCCGCCGTAGGGCACGCAAGTGGTCGGCGTGGTGGTGTTGTTGCCCCCGGTGGCGGCGCAATTGGTGCCCGGCAGGGAATTCTCCGGCGCGCGGCCGATGCTGATGTCGCCGGCATTGCCGCCGAGCCCGGCGAAGTCCTGGTCCGGGATCGGATAGAAGCTGCCGGCGGCATCGGGCAGCGTCGGCGAGAACTTCCACTGGTAGAAGCCCTCGATGCTGGTGCTGTCGGTCAGGTTGAGCGAGGTGAACACCTGCGGCACCGGCACCACGAACTCGCTGATTTCCGCGCCCGGTATGCGGGCCTTGCTAGCGTCGATCGACACCAGGCTGTTGAGGCCGTTCAGCACCAGGGTCGACTCGCCCCAGTTCACGATCTGCTTGCCGACCTTCACGCTCAGGCTGTGGCCGAACAGTGTGGTGCTGCCGTAGGCGTAGAGATCCAGGATCGAGCTGGGGTGGCCCAGATGGTCGCGATTGCTCTGCTGCTTCAGGTCGTAGGTGCTGACCGGGTATTCCTTGCCCGGGCCGTAGTTGTCGATGTTGAAGAAGGTCTTGTCCTGCAGCACCGGATCATAGTCATAGTAGCCGCGGGCGAAGATGCCGAAATCCTTCCAGCTGATAGTCAGCGCCGAATTGAGCTTCTGCGGCGCGTAGACGATGTCGCCGGCCTTGCGGAAGGCCAGCTCGCCGTCGTCGACGTTGGTGGAATAGGCCTTGCCGCCGTTGGCGATGCCGATGTAGTCCGGATTGGCGTTCTTGGTGCGGATTTCCACGCCGCTGGACAGGCGCGTATTCAGGTCGATGCCGACATCGCCGACCTGCCAGTTCAGCGCCAGGGCCGAGCCCGAGAGGCCCAGGCCGAGGCCGAGGGCCAGCGCCTGCGCGATCGGGGTGCGGCGAAATGCGTAATGCTGCTTCGCAGTCATGTGGTTCTCCTCCTTCTTGTTTTTGTGGGCGCTCATGGGCAGGTCCCGCCAACCGCCAGGCACTGGCCGTCACTGGCCAGGAACTGCGCCGCCTCGCTTTGCATCTCCTCGGTCACCGCCAGGAACTCGGTGGCGCCACTGGGGCCGGCCGGGCTCAGCACGGTGCCGTGCTCGCCCTGCGCGAACTTCACCACGTAGTTGAGCTTGGCCCCGGTTACCACGTTCGGTGTGGTGATCGGCGGAGAAATCGGGCCGATGACCGTGAGCCCCTGCGCTGCGATCAGCGGATCGGTGCCGGAGAGATAGCCGGGGTTGACCGTCACGTCCTGGGTGGCCGTGCCGGCACAGGCTGCGATGAGCGCTGGGGTCTCATTGGGGGCAGAGCCCGTAGCGCCCGGAGACAGCGCTGGCAGCGGCACCGGGCAGGTCGACAGCGCCGAGTTCGGCACCACCAGGTCGCCGATCACCTCGATCATGTCGATGGCGTGGTTGGTGCTGGCAGCCGCGGCGTAGTTGATCGGATCGCCCGAGTCCACCAGCATCTGCGCGAACTTGAGGAAGGTCTCGTACAGCGGCGAGCTGGGGAAGTTGTCGGTGCCCTCGGGCTGTCCGTCCGCCGCCAGGCCGGCCGAGATCGCCGGCCCGAAGCTGACCGAGGCGTCGAGCAGCTTGGCCACGCCGCCGCCCGGGTTGGCCAGCACCGCCGCGCGGATGTCGGTGTCCACGCCGAGCAGGGTGCCGCCGACGATGCCGCCGAGCGAATGGCCGAAGTAGTAGATGCGGTTCGGATTCACCTTGACGGTGCCCTCGACGTCGATCGGCGTAGTCGCCTGGCCGTCCTGCTTGATGGTCTTGCCCAGCACGATCAGATCGGCCACCGCCTCGCGCAGGTTGTCGCGGCTGGTGATCAGGCTGGTCAGATTGATGAAGTAGGTGCCGGAAGGATCGATCTTGCCGGGGCCGCTTTGCAGGTCCAGGTTGAAGGTGCGCTCGCCGGTCATCAGTCCGGCCGCCGGCGAACCCTTGAACAACTGGTTCTGGTAGAACGGATCGGTGGTGCTGGTGACGCCGTGCAGCGGCAGGTCCATCGCGACCGCCACGAAGCCGAG
>JAMFRN010000257.1 GCA_026224805.1 Nevskia soli | reverse complement strand
TAGTGTTCTCGGAAGGTGCCCTCGGCGCCGACGATCTCGATCAGCGGGCCCCAGCCGAGGGTCATGCTGCGCGGCAGATCCAGCATCAGGATGGCGTTGACGTTGATCAGGCGGGCGGTGTTCTCGGCGCGCTGCAGGTAGCGCCCGAACCAGTACAGATTGTCGGCCACACGGGACAGCATCAGCGCGCCCCTCCTGAGGACTGGCTCTGCGATTGGCTCTGCAACGGCCGCGGCTCGGCCTCCTCGTCCAGATCGACCACCCAGGTGTCCTTGCTGCCGCCGCCCTGCGAGCTGTTGACCACCAGCGAGCCCTTGACCAGGGCCACGCGGGTCAGGCCGCCAGTGGTGACATAGGTGCTCTCGCCGCGCGACAGGATGAACGGCCGCAGGTCCAGATGGCGCGGCTCGACGCCCTCGTCGGTGATGGTCGGGGCGGTGGACAGCGACAGGGTCGGCTGGGCCATGTAGTTGCGCGGATTGCTTTCGATCAGGCCGCGGAATTTCTCGCGCTCCTCCTTCGAGGCGCGCGGGCCGATCAGCATGCCGTAGCCGCCGGACTCGTTGGCCGGCTTCACCACCAGCTTGTCCAGGTTGGCCAGCACATACTTGCGCTGCTTGGCGTCCATGCACAGGAAACTCGGCACGTTCGGCAGGATCGGCTCCTCGTCCAGATAGTATTTGATCATCGCCGGCACATAGGCGTAGATCACCTTGTCGTCTGCCACGCCGGCGCCCGGCGCGTTGGCCAGACCGACCTTGCCGCGGATCCAGGCGCGCATCAGGCCCTTCACGCCGAGGATCGAATCCGGGCGGAACGCTTCCGGGTCGATGAACAGGTCGTCGATGCGGCGGTAGATCACGTCGACGCGCTTGGGGCCGTAGATGGTGCGCATGTAGACGCAGTCATCGTCGTCGACGAACAGGTCGGTGCCTTCCACCAGCTCGATGCCCATCTGCTGCGCCAGGTAGGCGTGCTCGAAATAGGCCGAGTTGTAGATGCCCGGAGTGAGCAAGACCATCTTCGGCTGGTCGCCGGGGCGCGGGCTCAGCGCCGCCAGGGTGTCGTAGAGCTGCGCTGGGTAGTCGTCCACCGGCAGGATATTGCTGGTCTCGAACAGTTCCGGCCAGACCCGCTTGATCACCATGCGGTTTTCCAGCATGTAGGAGACGCCGGAGGGCACCCGCAGGTTGTCTTCCAGCACGTACATGGTGCCGTCGCGGTCGCGCACCAGGTCGCTGCCGCAGATATGCGCCCACACCCCGTATTTCGGCTGCACGCCGACGCACTGCGGGCGGAAATTCACCGAATCGACCAGCACTTCGGCCGGAACCACCTTGTCCTTGACGATTTTCTGGTCGCCGTAGATGTCCTGGATAAAGTGGTTGAGCGCGTTGGCGCGCTGCTTCAGGCCGCGCTCGGTGCGCTCCCATTCCTTGCGGGCGATGACGCGCGGGATCATGTCGAACGGCCAGGCGCGGTCCAGCGTCTTGCCCTCGGAATAGACGGTGAAGGTGATGCCCATCACCTTGATCGCCAGATCCGCCGCCAGGCGCCGGTCGGCCAGATCCTTGGCCGAAATGCCCTTCAGGTAGCTGAGCAACTGCTGCGCCGCCGGGCGTGGCACACCCGGCCGCTCGAACAACTCGTCGTAGACGCTCTCACACTGGTACTGGCTCCACTCGAAAGCCATTTTTGGGTCTATTTCCTTATAGCTCGGTTGCACCACGGCACGCCAAAACCGCGCCGATGCATTGATCTTGCGGGGTTTGCTCTCTAACCTAGCAGGAACGCTAAGCAAAACCCAAGCCACGCGGCTCGCAACCCTTCCATCACCGGCATACCCAGACCGCAAACCTGATGACCCGTTCCCGCACCGCCCTGGAAATCAAGGGCCGCATGTTGTCGATCACGCGCGTGCGGGTGCTCGACGCCGACACCGCCGCGATCCGCGCCCACCTCGAACAACTCGCCAAGCAGATGCCCCAGGCGGTCAAGGGCATGGCGGTGGTCATCGACAGCGAGTTCGACGCCGATCTGCCGGCCCTGCTGGAAGCCATGCGCGGCGTCGGCATGCAGCCACTGGCGGTATCCGACGGCCCGCTGGCCGCCTCCGCCAAAGGCCTTGGTCTGGCGGTGGTGTCGAAGGATTCCGGCAAGACCGGCAACGCCGCGCCCGAACCGGCCAAGACTCCGCCACCGCAAGTGGCCTCCGCGGCTGCCGCCAGCCAGCGCCGGCCGGCGCGGATCATTGCCGAACCGGTGCGTTCGGGACAGCAGATTTACGCCGAGCACGGCGATCTGGTGCTGCTCAACACCGTCAGCCCGGGCGCGGAAGTCATCGCCGACGGTTGCGTCCACGTCTACGGCAAGTTGGCCGGCCGCGCCATCGCCGGCGCCCGCGGCGACGAGACCGCACGCATCTTCTGCCGCAAGATGGAGGCCGAACTGGTGGCCATCGCGGGTATTTACGCCGTATCGGAACAAATGAAGGATAGTCCGCGGGGGGCAGCCGCGATGGCCTATCTCGAACAAGGGCGGCTCAGGATCGAGCCGCACAAGATATGAACCTGCACGGAAATCGGGAATGGAGAATCGGCAGAAATGCGCAACAGCGCTCACTTTCCCGATTCCCTATTCCCTATTCTCGATTCACAGCTTAACCAAGGAGCACCGTTGGCCAAGATTATCGTTGTAACGTCCGGCAAGGGCGGCGTGGGCAAGACCACCACCAGCGCCTCGTTCGCCACCGGCCTCGCCATGCGCGGCCACAAGACCGCGGTGATCGACTTCGACGTCGGCCTGCGCAACCTCGACCTGATCATGGGCGTGGAGCGACGCGTGGTGTTCGATTTCGTCAACGTCATCAACGGCGAGGCGACGCTGAAGCAGGCCCTGATCAAGGACAAGCACCTGGACAAGCTGCACATCCTGGCTGCCAGCCAGACCCGCGACAAGGACGCCCTCACCACGGAAGGCGTGGAGAAAGTGCTCAACGACCTGGCGCAGGACTTCGACTTCATCGTCTGCGACTCGCCGGCCGGCATCGAGCGCGGCGCCTTCCTGGCGATGTATTTCGCCGACGAGGCCCTGGTGGTGACCAATCCGGAAGTGTCCTCGGTGCGCGATTCGGACCGGGTGCTGGGCATCCTGTCGAGCAAGGCGCGCCTGGCCGAGAAGGGCGAGACCAAGGTCAAGGAACACCTGGTGCTGACGCGCTACAACCCGGCGCGCGTGGCCAAGGGCGAAATGCTGTCGCTGGAGGACGTCAAGGAAATCCTGGCGATCCCGCTGCTCGGCGTGGTGCCGGAATCGTCCAGCGTGCTGACCTGCTCCAACAGCGGCGTGCCGGTGATCCGGGAGGAAGGCAGCGATGCCGGCCTGGCCTACCAGGACCTGGTGGCGCGTTTCCTTGGCGACGAGGTGCCGCACCGGTTCATCACTGAACAGAAGAAAGGCCTGTTCAGCAAACTGTTCGGAGCGACCTGATGGACTGGCTGAAATTCTTCCGCGCCGAAAAAAACAATACCGCCAAGACCGCCAAGGACCGGCTGATGCTGGCCGTGGCCTACCAGCGCTCGGGCCAGGCCAACGGCCCGTCCTACCTGCCCCGCCTGCGCGAGGAGCTGCTCGGCGTGGTGCGCAAGTACATCCAGGTGCCGGACGAAGCCGTGCAGTTTTCGGTGCAGCGTGAAGGCGGGCTGGAAGTGCTGGAGCTGAATATCACATTGCCGGATCAGTAAGGTCCGGCACGACCTGCACGGCCTGCGCGCTCCAGGCTTCTGCCCCGCCGCGCAGGGCCACCGCACGCAAGTAGCCGCGCTGCCGCAGCGCCCGCGCGGCGCGCACCGCCGAAATATCGTTGGGACAGGCGCAGTAGGTGACGATATCGCGGTCGTAGGGCAGATCGTGGGGCAACGGTAATTTGCCCTCGATCTGGCCCAATTCGACCGCCAGGCCGCCGGGGATGCCGTCCTCGTCCTCGCGCAACAGGCCGGAGCGCAGGTCGAGAATCACCGGCCGCGGCTCCATGGCCAGCAGATCCCGCAACTCCGCCACTTCAATGCGCGGCACCCCGTTGCCGCGGGCGATCAGCCAGCGCTGTACGCCGCGGTAGCCGATATACAGCAGCAGCATCGCCGCCAGCACATGCAGCACGACCTGCAGGTGCTGCTGGCCGTAGTCGAAGACCAGCGTGATCTGCTCGCGGAACAGGTAGCCCAGGGTCAGGTAAATCCCGGCCCACAGCAGGGTGCCGGCCGAGGAGGCCGCCAGGAACTGCGCCAGCGGCATGCGCACAGCCCCGGCGATGGGCGGCGCCACCAGCGAGATGCCGGGGACGAACTTGGAGAACAGCAGCGAGGCCAGGCCCCAGCGCTGGAAGATCGACTGCGTCATGCGCACGCAGGTGTCCGGCGACAGCGAGACCCGGCACAGCAGGCGCAGGACTTTCTGGCCGAAGCGCACGCCGGCGAGGTACCAGGTGAGGTTGGCCAGCGCCGCCGCCAGCACGGCGGAGGCCAGCACGGCCATGGCCGAGACCTGGCCGTCCGCGACCAGGGCGCCGGCCGCGACCACCACGGTGAAGGAAGGCAGCGGCAGCCCGGCCTGCTCCAGCAGGACTGCCAAAAATACGAGCAGCGCCCCGTGTTCCGGCAAATTGCGGATGAAAGCGGTCACGATCAAACCCTCAGAAACCACGGCGTTGCCACCCTTGGCGACGCCGCAAGGAATCTGGTGCCGCCGCGGACGCCATTCAAGGCGCGCGCATCTTACGCCTTCGTCGGCGAACCGTCAGCGCCGCTTGGCGGGCTTTTTACGGGACAGGGTGTTACAAAGCCGCAGGCCGTCCGCGCCGTCCTCGTAATACCCTGGCAGGGCCTCCGACTCGACATAGCCCAGCTTGGCGTAGAGCGCCCGCGCCGCCGCATTGTCCACCCGCACTTCCAGCTTGATCTGCTTCAGGCCCAGCTTCAGCGCCTCGGTCTGGGCCGCGCGTACCATGCGTTCCCCGAAGCTGCGGCCGCGCGCCTGCGGCGCCACCACCACGGAGTAGATGCGCGCGACGCAGCTGTTGCGGCGGGTCAGCAGGATCAGGTTGCCGACTACCGCCCCCTCCAGTTCCGCCACCCAGGTGCGGGCCGACGGCGACTTCAGGAAGTGACGCACCGAGCGCAGCGACATGCGGTCGCTGGGGAACAGCTCCTCCAGCGTCAGGATCGCCGCATCGTCGCGGTGCTTCGCCGGCCTGACCCGGCCCCGTTCATTCATGCCATGCCGCCATATATGGAAAGCCTCAGGGGAATGGCGGCGATAATGCCAGCACCGGCGGACGCCCGCGAGCGGCGACAAACGGGCACAATCCCCACTACGCCGATCGTGGAACCCGCATCCCGTGAATCTTCTCCGCAAAGCCTGTGGCATCACCTTGTGTCTGATCGCGCTGCCGCTGGCGCGGACCGCGGCAGCCGACGACACGGTGCCCGTCGGCGGCGCCAGCAACGCGCCGCAGCCCTTGTGGGAAGTCGGCATTGGCGCGGTGGCCGGCACGGTGGCGGACTATCCGGCCTCGGACCGTTATCAGGCGCGCTTCGTCCCTTTCCCTTATTTCATCTACCGCGGTCATCTGTTCCGCTCCGATGAGAACGGCGCGCACCTGCACACCGACGTGCTCTCCAATGTGGAACTGGACGTGAGCGGCGGCGTTTCCTTCGCCACCCCGTCTTCTTCCTCCGGGCCGCGCGCCGGCATGCCGGACCTGAAATACCTGGCCGAACTCGGCCCCAACCTGAAAATCACCCTGGCCCGCCCCTCCAGCGATACGCGCTGGCTGCTGGAACTGCCGGTGCGGGCGGTGATTTCCCTCAACGGCCTGCATGATGCCTACCAGGGCGTGGTCTTCACCCCCGACATCGGCATTCATACCCGCTCGGTGCTCGGCAGCCGCTGGAGCGGCTATGCCGGCGTCGGCCCGGAATTCGCCAGCGCGCGCTTCCAGCAGTATTTCTACCAGGTGGATGCGCAATACGCCCTGCCCGACCGTCCCGCCTACGATGCCCATGGCGGCTACTTCGGCTCGCGCCTGGAGCTGGGTGCCTCGCACAAGCTCGGCCGGGATTTCCGCGTGTTCTTCTTCGGCCGCCTCGACGACTATGCCGGCGCCCGCAACGAGGACAGCCCCCTGTACCAGAGCCGCCTGGGCTACACCGCCTTCGCCGGCATCAGCTGGGCCGTCTGGCGCTCGAAGGAAGTCGTGTCGATGCCGGAGGAGAACCGCCAGCCGTGAGACATCACCGCTAGGTCCGGTCGCCCGGCCCGTCGAAGGCACTCGTGCCGGGGCGGCGCTTCCATACGTGGGACTTGATGCCGAGCCGCTCAAGCGTGTCGCCGGCCCACCAGGCCAGGCCGATGCGCCGCAGATGCAGGGCGCGCGGGCGCCAGGGATCGAGGCCGGTCCAGGGCATGAACGGGTTGCGCCGGCTGTAGGCCCAGATTTCGACGCGCAGGGTTGGCCGCGTGCTGGCGCCGCGCGCGTGGAAGCCGTGGGTGTCGGCGACCACCAGGGTATTAGCCGGCACCGCGAACTGCCGCGGCGGCGGTAGCCCCAGTGCGGGCAGTTCGCCCTCCTCAACCCGCAACGAGCCGCGGCGCGTCAGGCGGTCGGTCTGCGGCGACATCGCCAGGCTCTTGCCGTGCTCCCATTGCAGCCGCTGCGGCGTCAGGCGGTGCGAGCCGGGAACGTAGGTGAAGCACATCGCGCCGGGCTCCACGTCGGTAAGGAATAGCCAAGCCTTGACGGTGGCGTGGAAGGTATCGGCGTGCAGGGCTTCCTGCGGATCGGCCATGCCCGGCCGGGCGTGGCTCAACACGGTCTGGATGTAGACCATCGGCTCGGCGTCGAAGCTGCCGGCATAGCGGATCAACCCGCGCCAGGCGGGGAGTTGCAGCAGCTCGCGCAGGGCCGGCATGGCGGCCAGGGCGGCGGCATCACAGGCGATGCGGCGGGTGACGGCATCGCCCTGCACTTCCTCGCGCGCCGCGCCGCGGTAGTCCAGCACCTGCTGGCGCAGGGCGGCGAACTGCGGCGCCGGCAGGAAATCCGCTTTCATGACGTAGCCGTCGCGGTCGAAAGCCGCGCGGTCCGGCGGCGCCAGCAGGGCCGCCAGCCGTGCCCGCCGCGACTGCGCCAAGCGATCGGTGACGCGCAGGCGCCAGGCATGGAGGCCGCGCGCATTGAGGCGGCGGCTGCCGATCAGCGGGTTGTCCATGAAGGATTTGGCGCCGGTCAGCAGCTGCGCGGCCCATAGGGGCCCGAGCAGCAGCCAGCGCAGCGCGGAAACGAGCTTGCCTGCCATCAACAGAGTTTCACAGGCCAGGGCGCGCCTGCGGCTCCTTGGCCCGCGTCTGCTGATCCAGCTTGCGCACGAAGTACTCCATGATGCGCCGGTAGATCTGCTCCTTCAGCACCAGGTCCTCGACGCCATAGTCGATGTTCGGATTGTCGTTGACCTCGATCACCTTGACCACGTTGCCGAACTGCTTCAGGTCGACGCCATAGAGGCTGCTGCCGATGGCGCGGGCCGCCTGCAAGGCCACGCTCAACACCTGCTTGGGCACGTCCTTCACGTCCAGGGTCTCGTGATTGCCCTCGCGCTTGGCGCCGTTCTTGTCGCGCTTCACCACCTGCCAGTGCGCCGGCGCCATGAAGTAGCGGCAGGCGTAGAGCGGCTGGCCGTCGAGCACGCCGATGCGCCAGTCGTACTCGGTGGGCTCGAAGCGCTGCGCCACGATCAGGTCGGAGCGCTCCAGGAACTCGCGCGTCTCGCGCTTCAGATCGGCTTCGGACTCGACCTTGATCACGCCCTTGGAGAACTGCGAATCCGGCTGTTTCAGCACCAGCGGAAAGCCCAGCTCGCGGCCGACGTCGCCGAGATTGGCGCGGTGCACTAACATGGACTTGGGCTGGGGAATGCGGTGGCGGTCCATCAGCTGCGCCAGGTAGACCTTGTTGGCGCAGCGCAGGATCGACTCGGGATCGTCCACCACCACCAGGCCCTCGCGCGCGGCCCGGCGCGAGAAGCGGTAGGTGTGGTGATTGACCGCGGTGGTCTCGCGGATGAACAGTGCGTCGTACTCGGCGACGTGGCCGTAGTCGGACTTGTCGAGAAAATCGACCGAGAAGCCCAGGTCCTCCGCCGCCTTCTCGAACTGCTTGAGGGCGCGGGCGTTGGAGGGCGCTTCCTTCTCGTCCTCGTTAACCAGGATGGCCAGGTCGTAACGGGTCGAGTCGCGCTTGCGGCGCGGCCCGCGGCGGCGGGTGAAATATTCGCGCGCGGTCTGGTAGAGAAACTCGTGATGCGCCGCCGGCACCTCGCCCATGGGCACGGCGTTGAGCGTGTCGACCCGCCACTGGTTGCCGCGCCAGACGAACTTGGCCTGCAGCAGCGGCGCCGGGAACAGGTTGAACAGGGCCCGCGCCAGCCGCTCGTGGCGGATATAGGGGCTGTCGCCGAAATAGACGTTGAGGACGTACTCGCTGGAACCGAGGCGGGCCAGGCTCTGCTGGATCAGCTCCTCGATCTCGTCGTTCAGCACCGAGGGGCTTTCCGCCAGCTTCAGGTCCTGCACCGTGGTGATGTCCGGCAGGATCTTGTGGCCGCGCGCGCCGGCCAGCAGCGACACGTAGTAGCCGGTGGTCTGGTAGCTGAAGGTGCGGCACAGGTTGTAGACGCGCACGCCGCGCAGGCGCGTGAACGAGTCCTGCGTCAGGTAATCCCAGGCGGTGACGACGTCGACGCCGGGGATGTCCACCGGCCAGTCCGTACGCTGATCGACAACCACAATACCGCTCACGCGGCCTCCCGGCGATCGGGTTTCCGCGTTTGCGGCATGGCTTGCAAAGGGTCTTCTTCCGGCTCTTCCGTCATTAAAAAATGGCAACAGGTTACGGACTGGATTTTGTTGTCGCCGCGCCTGCAAATGCTAACACGCCACAGCATGCGCAATGCGCCGCAGTTCACGCTTTGTTCCGCCGCGGCAGCGGCGCCGCGCCCTGCTGACAGGATGGTGGCAGCAGGGCCGGCGCAACATGGCCGCCGTGCACTCCACACCATCCACACCGAGGCCCTTCATGAATCGTGAACAGCAACGCCGCAATCTTCCCGTCTGGTTCGAAATCCCGGTCATCGACATGCCGCGGGCGATCCGCTTCTACGAGACTCTGTTCGAGTCGCCCCTGATCTGCGAAAGCGCCGGGCCGATGGAAATGGCCATCTTCCCGCGCCGCGATGAAGGCGGCACCACCGGCTGCCTGGCGCGCGGCGACTTCCTCAAGCCGGGGAGCGACGGCACCGTGGTCTACCTTAACGCCGACCCGCAGCTCGACCAGGTACTGGCGCGGGTCCGCTCGGCGGGCGGCGAGGTGCTGGTGCCGCGCACCGAGCTGCCGGACGACATCGGCTGCTTCGCCCTGTTCCGCGACAGCGAGGGCAACCGTGTCGGCCTGCACGCGCTGGCCTGAATCCCATACCCAGGAGAGACGACGATGATACTCGGACTGCGCAGCGCGATTTACCCGACACCGGAACTGGCCGAAGGCCGCGCCTGGTACAGCAAGGTGCTCGGCACGCCGCCTCACTTCGACGAGCCGTTCTACGTCGGCTTCAACGTCGGCGGCTTCGAGCTGGGCCTGATTCCGGACGGCAGGCCCGGCGCCCTCGGCGCCCGGGCCTACTGGGGCGTGCCCAGCATCGAGGCCGAGCTGGCGCGGCTGGTCAAGCTCGGGGCGAAGCTGAACGAGCCGGCCAAGGACGTCGGCGGCGGCATCAAGGTGGGCTCGGTGCTGGATCCCTTCGGCAATGTCTTTTCATTGATCGAGAACCTGCAGTTCGACCCCAGGGCGGTGAATTAGCCCAGTGGTTGTCGTTCCGCCGCTTCCCCGTTCGACATAGTGGCAGAGAGCGGATTTCCGTTCTCGTTCACCCGGGCCGACGAGGAAGCGGCGTGACCACTCAAGGAGCAAACATGAACCCGAGCCTGTTGCTGCATCCGGCCCTGGCGCCGGCACTGATGACCGAGGGCAGCACGCGACCATTCATCCTGCCGCTGTGCACCAGGCTGGCGTATGCGGCGCTGGCGCTGCTGCTGCCGGATCTCGCCATCGCCGCTGCCCTGGCATTGGCGGCCCTGCGCCAATGGCAGCCTCCGCTGGCCGGCGCGGCGCGGATGATGCCGCGGCGCTTTGCTGTGCACCGCTGGCTGTATGCTTGAGATTCAATGAGACGTGCCGACCGCCTGTTCCAGATCGTGCAATACCTGCGGGGACGGCGGCTCACTACCGCCGCCCAGCTGGCGGAATGGCTGCAGGTTTCGCAGCGCACGGTGTACCGCGACATCCAGGACCTGGAGCGCACCGGCGTGCCGGTGGAGGGCGAGGCCGGCGTCGGCTACCGCCTGCGCCCCGAGTTCGACCTGCCGCCGCTGATGTTCACCTTCGAGGAAGTGGAGGCGCTCGTTGCCGGCGCGCGCATGATCGGCGGCTGGGGCAGCCCGCAGCTGCGCCAGGCCTCGGAGCTGGCCCTGGCCAAGATCGCCGCGGCATTGCCGGAGCATCGGCGCATCGAGCTGGAACGGACCCGCCTGTATGCACTGAACTTCGCCGAGGACGGCGGCAAGGGCGGCGACGTGCTGGACACGCTGCGCCACGTCATCGCCGGCCGTGTCGTCACCCTGCTCGACTACAAGGACGCCGCCGGCAAGCCCAGCACCCGCCATGTCTGGCCGCTGGGGCTGTATTTCTGGGGCCATGTGTGGTCGCTGGCGGCCTGGTGCGAGCTGCGCCAGGACTTCCGCAACTTCCGCCTGGACCGCATCGACGGCGCCTTTTCCACCGAGCGCCAGTATCCGGACGAAGCCGGCCACCGCCTGGAGGACTTCGTCCGCGCCATGCGCTCAGAACAAAAGCGGGGCTAGGAACTGACATCAATCACTTTGGTCGCTGCGACGGCGGTCATTTTTGCGCAGTGCAAGTCGGACAGGGCGTGCCATGGTGATTCCATGGTGCGTCCTGGCCGGCGCAGCAATGCGCAAAAATGGCCCCGTCCCGAAGGGTTGCGTCCAAAGTGATGGATGTCAGGCCCAAAGCGAAGCGGCGCAACCGGCCATGGGCATTTCCAATAGCCCCGCAAGGCCAATGTCCTTGCGGGGCTTCTAAGCGAAGCGGATTACGCCTAGCGGTCGGCCCGCTTGCGGTCCATTTCCTTGAGATGCTTCTTGCGGATGCGGATCGAGGTCGGAGTCAGTTCGACCAGTTCGTCGTTGTTGATGAACTCCAGCGCCTGCTCCAGCGAGAACTTGGTGGCCGGGGTCAGCAGCACGTTTTCGTCCGAGCCGGAAGCGCGCATATTGGTCAGCTTCTTGCCCTTCAGCGCGTTGACCACCAGGTCATTGTCGCGGGCATGGATGCCGACGATCTGGCCTTCGTAGATCTCGTCGCCCGGCTCGGAGATCATACGGCCGCGCTCCTGCAGATTGAACAGCGCGAAAGCCGGCACAGAACCCTGATCGTTGGAGATCATCACGCCGTTATGGCGCTGGCCAATATCGCTGCTTTCCGCCTTGGGGCCGAAATGGTCGAAGTTATGGAACAGCAGGCCGGTGCCCTTGGTCATGGACATGAATTCGGTGTGGAAGCCGATCAGTCCGCGCGAGGGAATGGTGTATTCCAGGCGCACGCGGCCGCGGCCGTCCGGCACCATGTTCTGCATCTTGCCGCCGCGCTCGGCCAGGCCCTGGATGGCGCCACCCTGGTCCTTGTCCTCGACGTCGGCCACCAGGGCTTCGTACGGCTCGCAGATCTCGCCGTTGATCTCCTTCAGGATCACCTGCGGGCGCGCCACGGCCACTTCGTAGCCCTCGCGGCGCATGTTCTCCAGCAGGATGCCCAGGTGCAGCAGGCCGCGGCCGGAGACGCGGAACTGATCCGGCGACTCGCCCTGCTCGACGCGCAGGGCGACATTGGTCTTCAGCTCGCGCTGCAGCCGCTCGGCGATCTGGCGCGAGGTGAGGAACTTGCCTTCCTTGCCGGCGAAGGGCGACTTGTTGACCTCGAAGGTCATGCTCATGGTCGGCTCGTCGACCTGCAGGGTCGCCATCTGTTCGGGATGCTTGGCGTCGCAGATGGTTTCGGAGATGCCCAGCTCGGCGATGCCGGTGACGGCGATGATGTCGCCCGCGTCGGCCTCCGGTACTTCGACCTTGTCCAGGCCCATGAAGCCCAGCACCTGCAGCACCTTGCCCTGGCGCACCGCGCCGTCGCGGCCGACCACGGACACCGTCGTGTTGCTCTTGATCTTGCCGCGGGTGATGCGGCCGGTGCCGATGACGCCGACGTAGCTGGAGTAGGCCAGCGAGGTCACCTGCATCTGGAACGGGCCATCGACATTGACCTTCGGCGGGGGCACCTTGTCGACAATGGTCTGGAACAACGGGTCCATATTGCCTTCACGCACTTCGGCATCTGCGCCGGCATAGCCGTGCAGGGCCGAGGCGTAGACCACCGGGAAGTCGAGCTGCTCGTCGGTGCCGCCGAGCTTGTCGAACAGGTCGAACACCTGGTCGATGACCCAGTGCGGACGCGCGCCCGGACGGTCGACCTTGTTCACCACCACGATCGGGTTGAGGCCCATGTTGAAGGCCTTCTGCGTGACGAAGCGGGTCTGCGGCATGGGGCCGTCGGCGGCGTCGACCAGCAGGCAGACGCAATCCACCATCGACAGCACGCGCTCCACTTCACCGCCGAAGTCGGCGTGTCCGGGGGTGTCGACGATGTTGATGCGGTACAGGGTGTTGGTGCGCTTGTCGGTCCAGCGGATCGCCGTGTTCTTCGACAGGATGGTGATACCGCGCTCGCGCTCCAGGTCGTTGGAGTCCATCACGCGCTCGCCCAGGTTCTCGCGCACGTCGAGGGTGCCGGACTGGCGCAGGAGCTTGTCGACCAGGGTGGTCTTGCCATGATCGACGTGGGCGATGATGGCGATGTTGCGGAGATTCTCAATCACAGGAGCACCAGAACAAGATTTAAGCGGAGGTACGGGGCAATTCATTGCCGCGTTGGCCCAGCCCATGGGCGGGCCGGAACTCAATAGAATGACACAAACCCAAAAAAGATCGCGGATTGTACGCGGCTCAATGTTAAAACGCATCCACTTTCGGGCAATTTAGGCCGTATTTCCGGCCGTTTCACGCGCCCGCAGCCTGATTGGACTAGCCTAAGGCTTCCAACCTGGGGGGCCTTGCACGCATAGCAAAACCGCCGCTCGCGCCGTCGCCGCCGCTTTTACCCTGACCCTGTGCATTGGCGCCGGTCTGAAGGAAGCCCTGGCCAAGGGCACCCGCACCGCCATCAACGAGCTGGGGCGCACCGACGGCTTCTGGAACAACCCGCGCGTCCGCATCCCGCTGCCCGGCCCGGTGGAGAAGCTGGAAGGCATGCTGCAGGGCGCCGGCATGGGCTCGCAGCTGGATGCGCTGCACCTGTCCTTCAACCGCGCCGCCGAGCAGGCGGTGCCGGTGGCCGCCGACGTATTCAGCGAGGCGGTGTAGAAGCTGACCCTCAACGACGTGCGCGGCATCCTCAATGGCCCGGACGACGCCGCCACGCAATATTTCAAGCGCACCACCAGCGACACCCTCACGACCCGCTTCAAGCCGATCGTGGCCGGCGTTACCGCCAAGGTTGGCCTTGCGCAGCAGTACAACAGCGTCATGTCCTCCGCCGGACCGATGGCCTCGATGATGGGCGACAAGGCCGATCTCAATACTTACGTCACGCAGAAGGCCCTGGACGGCCTGTACCTGCGCGTTGGCGACGAGGAAAAGTCGATCCGCACCGATCGGGCGGCACGCACCACCGACCTGATGAAGAAGGTGTTCAGTTCGAAGTAGCCCCAGCAGTAAGCCGCGGCCGCTGCTGTCAAAGAGGGGCAACCTGATTGTTTCAAGCCTCTTATATCATTGAAGTATTAATAAAGCCGTTTTTATATCTTCCAGTTCGGTTGCTGCCGCCCTAAGCTTCTGCGCATCCGGTGCTGCGATGGTTCGCGCACCCCACAGATGCGAGTGAGGCGATGAGCGTATTCGGCAATTTCAAACTGGACGCCCTGGAATGGGACGGGCCGGTGCTGGTGGTTCCGGGCCTGCGCAGCAGCGGCGCCGGGCACTGGCAGACCCTGTGGGAACGCAAGTTCCCGCAGTTCGTGCGCGTGCACCAGGACGACTGGAACGTGCCCGACCTCGACCGCTGGGCGCGCCGCATCGTCGAAACAGCGCTCGAACTCGACGGGCCGGCGCTGGTAGTGGCGCACAGCTTCGGCTGCCTGGCGGCAGTGCGTGCCGAGACCTTTCAGTCCAACCTGATCGCCGGCGCCTTGCTGGTGGCGCCGGCCAATCCGCAGCGCTTCGGCATCGAACAGGCGCTGCCGCGCCTGCCGCTGCTTTTCCCCAGCACCGTGGTGGCCAGCGCCGACGATCCCTGGATGCCGCTGCCCAGCGCCCGGCAGTGGGCCGCCGACTGGGGCAGCGAGTTCGTCGATCTGGGCAACAAGGGCCATATCAACGGCGACTCCGGCCTGGGCCAGTGGGCCGAGGGCCAGCAGCTGATGCACCAGCTTTGCCGCCGCATGAGCCGCGGCCCGGTTTTCACGCGGCCGGCGCCGGGTCATTACGCGCCGCTGGGCTTTGCTTTCTAAGGCGGATGGTGGATTGAAGCAGATGCGGTAAAGTCCAATGTTCGCACCGGACTTTAAGTTTTTACCGCATGAAAAACCCTCGTTCGCGGCAGCAAGGCGGCATGCTCGGCCTGTTGCTGGCACTGCTGGTCGTCGGCCTGCTGGCCTATTTCGCGCTGCGCTCGCACAGCGCCACGCAGGCTGTCGATGGCAATAGTAGTCAACAGCAACTGGTGAACTGCACCAAGCTCATCGGCGACCTGGTGCAACACACCGGCGGCATCGGCACGGACTACAAGACGGGCTACGATGCCCTGCCGCAGAATTGCCGCGGCATGCTGCCGCCTCCGGCCGGCATAACTCCCAACGTGCCCGAGTCGCAGGGACAGTAGGGCGGCGCAGAGTTGGCCGGGGCCGCCGGCTGTTTCTCTCAAATTGCGTCGAAGCGGCGGGCACGGCCCACCCTACGGCTTTGTTGATGACGTGAAATCCAATCAATCGTCATACCGGCGAAAGTCGGTATCCAGAGCAATGAAGTGCGCACTACCAACTCCTGGATACTGGCTTTCGCCGGTATGACGCGGCTTTAAGGACAAGCTGGAATAGCGCCTACAGATCCTCGAAGCTCCCGCCACGCCCGCGGCCGGAAACAAAGCGTGTGGCGCCTTGCAGCGTCTCGCCGCTGCCCAGAGTCTCCAGTCCGCGCCGCATTTCATTGCGCAGGGCTTCATCCATGCCCAAGTCGAACTGCTCGTAAGCACTGAGCCGGTCGTTGCGCATGCACAGCTGCGGGAAACGCACCAGTTCCGCCGCCAGCGCCTCGGCCGCGGCGCGCGCATCGCCCGTCGGCACCACGCGATTGGCCAGTCCCATCTGCTGCGCCTCCAGCGCCTGCACCGGCCGGCCGGTGAGAATCAGATCCATGGCGCGCGACAGGCCGATCAGCCGCGGCAGGCGGATGGTGCCGCCATCCACCAGCGGCACGCCCCAGCGGCGGCAGAACACGCCCAGCACGGCGGCGTCCTCCACCACGCGCAGGTCGCACCAGCAGGCCAGCTCGAAGCCTCCTGCCACCGCATAGCCGGACACGGCCGCGATCACCGGCTTGGACAGGCGCATGCGCGTCGGCCCCAGCGGCCCGTCGCCCTCCTCTTCCACCCGGTTCGGCGGCTTGCCGCCCGCCAAGGCCTTGAGATCGGCCCCGGCGCAGAAATGCCCGCCGGCGCCCCACAGCACCGCCACATCCGAGCTGGTGTCCGCATCGAAGGCCAGGAAGGCTTCGGCCAACGCATCCGCGGTGGCACGGTCGATGGCATTGCGCACTTCGGGCCGGTTGATGATCACCGTGGTGACGCGGCCCTGCTTTTCGATGCTGACAGTCATGGGGTTCTCCGCAAATCCGCCGTAATCGTAGACTAGCCGCTACGGCAACAGGCAACCGGGGGGCGCAATGATCATCGTTACCAGTGAAAATGTGGCCGGCTATCGTGTCCGCGAAACCAAGGGCCAGGTATTCGGCGTGGTGGTGCGCAGCCGCGGCATCGGCGGCAACATCATGGCCGGGCTGCGCTCACTCGGCGGCGGCGAGATTCCCGAGTACACCCAGCTGCTGGAAGAAGCCCGCCGCCATGCCATCGACCGCATGGTCGAGAACGCCACCGCCATGGGCGCCAACGCCGTGATCATGATGCGCTTCGACTCGGCCGAGATCGGGCAGACCATGAGCGAGATCGTCGCCTACGGCACCGCCGTGGTACTGGAATCGGCGCGCTGACATGCTGCGCAAGGCATTGCTGGTGATCGGCGTGCTGCTGCTGCTGGCGGCGGCGTTCTGCGTCGCCATCGGCTTCTACCCGATCCTGCCGCATCTGCTGGTGCTCGGCCTGATGCTCACCGCCGGCATCGTATGGGAGCGCTGGCAATACAAGCGGACGCAAACCGGCAAGCCAGACCCGAATTGGACTACAACCGGCGAGCGCTTTGTCGATCCGGGAAGCGGGGTACTGACCGAGGTTTATTACGATCCGCGCAATGGGGAGCGGCATTACGTGCTGGTGCGACGTCCCTGATTGCAGCCGGTTTGTCGAATGTCGGGAGGAAGTATCTTGGTAACCTGCTACCTGCGTTACGTGTTGGACCCGTTCAAGCTCAAGGAATTCGAGATCTACGGCAAGATGTGGATTGCGCTGGTCGAGAAATTCGGCGGCACCCATCACGGCTATTTCATGCCGAGCGAGGGTTTCAACGACATCGCCCTGGCCTTGTTCACCTTTCCGTCGCTGGCGGATTACGAAACTTATCGAAACAAGGCCGCGGCCAATGCGGAATGCCAGGCGGCGATGCGCTACTACGAGGAAACCCGGTGCTTCCTCAGTTACGAACGATCGTTCTTTCGGCCGGTTTTCAAGTAGCTCGCAAGGTGCGACAGCTCTGAAACCTTGATGTGCGCGCTTACGCGCGATCACCTGCCTTCAGTCCCCTCTTCCCTTGGGGGAGAGGGCGGAGCCTGCCCCCGAGGTTTTAATCGGGGGGGGTGAGAGGTAGTTGCGGAATGAGCTGCCGGAACCCCTGGATACCGGCTTGCGCCGGTATGACGGTGCGGATTGAGCGCTTCTGGAGAGGTAGTCAGCCGGACACCAACTTGATCGCCCCCGCTGAACGCCGCGCCTTAGCCCGAGCCTCGTCGATGGACTCCGCCAGCGCCAACGCCACCCCCATGCGCCGCTTTCCCACAATCTCCGGCTTGCCGAACAGGCGCACCTGCGTATCCGGCTCCGCCAACGCCTCGGCGATGCCGGCAAACACCGGCGCCTTGCGATCCCCTTCGAGCAGGATGGCGCACGAAGCCGCGGCTCCGCGCTGGCGGATATTGGGGATCGGCAAGCCGAGGATGGCCCGCGCATGCAGGGCAAACTGCGGCAGGTCCTGCGAGATAATGGTGACCATGCCGGTGTCGTGCGGCCGCGGCGACACCTCGCTGAAGATGACGTCATCGCCATGCACGAACAGCTCGACGCCGAAGATGCCGCGGCCGCCGAGCCCGGTGGTGATCTTGCCGGCGATGTCCTGGGCCTTGGCCAACGCCGCGGCCGGCATCGCATGCGGCTGCCAGGATTCGCGGTAGTCGCCATCGATCTGCAGATGGCCGATCGGCTCGCAGAAGCTGGTGACGACGCCCCCAACCAGATCGAGGCTGCGCACGGTGAGCAGGGTGATCTCGTAATCGAAGGGGATGAAGCCCTCGACGATGACGCGGCCGGCGCCGGCACGGCCGCCGGCTTGCGCATAGGCCCAGGCCTTGGCCACGTCGGCCTCGCTCTTGACCGTGCTCTGGCCCTTGCCGGAAGACGACATCACCGGCTTGACCACGCAGGGAATGCCGATGTCGCGGATGGCGGCGCGGTATTCCTCCTCGGTCCCGGCGAAGCGGTAGGGCGAGGTGGGCAGCTTCAGGTCCTCGGCGGCGAGGCGGCGGATGCCCTCGCGGTCCATGGTCAGGCGCGCCGCCAGGGCGGTGGGGATGACGGTGTAGCCCTCGCGCTCCAGCTCCTGCAGCGTCGGCGTATGGATCGCCTCGATCTCCGGCACGATCAGGTGCGGCTGCTCCAGCTCGACGATGCGGCGGATGGCGGCGCCGTCAAGCATGCTGATGACATGGCTGCGGTGCGCCACCTGCATCGCCGGGGCGTCGGCATAGCGGTCCACTGCGATGGTCTCGACGCCGAGCCGCTGCAGCTCGATCACCACTTCCTTGCCCAGCTCGCCGGAACCGAGCAGCAGGACGCGGGTGGCGTTGGGGGAAAGCGGCGTCCCGAAGGTGGTCATGGCGGCGTAAGATGGCAGGAGATGCCGTATTTTGCTGCGCCAACCGTCACAGGCGCAAAGTAAACTTCCGAACAAGAACTCACCATCCCCCAATCCGATGACCCGTCGCACCAAGATTCTCGCCACTCTCGGCCCCGCCACCGACGACCCCGCCGTGCTGCGGCGCATCCTCCACGCCGGCGTCGACGTGGTGCGTCTCAACTACTCCCATGGCAAGGCCGAGGACCACGCCCGCCGTGCCGCTGCGGTACGCAAGGCCGCGCTGGAAATGGGCCTGGACATCGGCATCCTGGCCGATTTGCAGGGCCCGAAGATCCGCATCGAGAGCTTCGCCGCCGGCCCGGTGGAGCTGGTCGAAGGCCAACCCTTCGCGCTGGATACGGCGCTGGGGGCCAGTGCCGGCGACCAGCACATCGTCGGCTGCGCCTATGCCGAGCTGCCCCAGGACGTGAAGGCCGGCGACGTGCTGCTGATCAACGACGGCGCCATCTCGCTGCGGGTGGAGCAATCCGCCGGCACGCGCATCGATACGGTGGTGCTGATCGGCGGCACCTTGTCCAACCGCAAGGGCATCAACAAGCAGGGCGGCGGCCTCTCCGCCGCCGCCCTCACCGACAAGGACCGCGAGGATCTGCGCCACGCGGTGTCGATTGAAGCCGACTTCCTCGCCATCTCTTTCCCGCGCAGCGCGGCGGACATGGAAGAGGCGCGGACGCTGATGAAGGCCGCCGGCGGCAGCGCCGCGCTGGTCTCCAAGATCGAGCGCGCCGAGGCGCTGCCGAACCTGGACGAAATCGTCGCCGCCTCGGACGCGGTGATGGTGGCGCGCGGCGACCTGGGCGTGGAGATCGGCGACGCCGAGCTGCCGGGCTGGCAGAAGCGCATCATCGCCACCTCGCGCGAGATGAACCGCATGGTCATCACCGCGACGCAGATGATGGAGTCGATGATCACCAACGCGCAGCCAACCCGCGCCGAGGTGTCCGACGTGGCCAACGCGGTAATGGACGGCACCGACGCTGTGATGCTCTCCGCCGAGACCGCCACCGGCCGCTGGCCGGTGAAGGTGGTGGAGGCGATGGCCCGCATCTGCGTGGCGGCGGAAAGCGCCATGCCGCCGCGCGAGCGCGCCGCCGAACGGCTCGACCGCCACTTCGAGCGCGTCGACGAGGCGGTGGCGATGGCCACCGCCTGGACCGCGCGCCATATGCACGCCAAGGCCATCGTCGCGCTGACCGAATCCGGCAGCACCGCGTTGATGATGTCGCGCGCCGAAACGCAGATTCCGATCTACGCCCTGACCCAACACGAGCGCACGCGCCGGCGCATGGCGCTGTGCCGCGGCGTTTACCCGGTCGCGTTCCAACCCAGCACACTGGAAACCATCAAGCCGGTGGCCGAGGCGATCGATTGCCTGGTCTACCGCAAGGTGCTCGCCAGCGGCGACCGGGTGCTGGTGACCAAGGGCGATTTCGACGGCCCCGGCGGGACCAATTCGATGAAGATCGTCACCGTGTAGAACGACGCGCCGGAGCGCGCGCCGCCCCAAGGCAGGGGAAACAACCGGAGGATTGGAAGATGAGCGCAAGCAAGCACAGCGACTTCCTCGTCATCGGCCACCGCGGCGCGCGCGGACACGCGCCCGAGAACACGCTGCTGGCGCTGGATACCGGCATCCGCCTGGGCGCGCACTGGGTCGAATTCGACGTGCAGCTGCATCCCGAGGGTGCCCTGCTGGTGTTCCACGACCTGACCCTCGACCGCACCACCAACGGCAAGGGCCCGCTCAACCAGTGCGACTTCGCCACCCTACGCGGGCTCGATGCCGGCAAGGGCCAGCAGATCCCGACGCTGGAGGAAGCGCTGGAGCTGATCGAGCAGCGCGTCGGCGCCAACATCGAGCTGAAAACCGCCGAGGGCACCGGCGAGGCGGTGGCGGGCGTGCTGCGCCAGTATCTCGACGCCGGCTGGCCGGCGGAGCGCTTCCTGGTCTCCTCCTTCCACCTGCCGGAGCTATGGGAATTCCACCAGGCCGCGCCGGAGATTCCGGTGGCCGTGCTGCTCGGCGGCGTGCCGCTGGACTGGGCCGGCTGCGCCACCGAATTGCAGGCGACGGCGGTGAACATCTCTTCCGAGTTCGTCGATCCGCGCCTGGTGGCGGACGCCAAGGAACATGGGCGCAAGGTCTATGTCTATACCGTCAACGATCCGGCGGAAATGCGCGCGCTGCGCGACCTTGGTGTGGACGGCGTGTTCACCGATTACCCGGACCGGGCGCTCAAGCTGGGCCATTCGTAGGTCGGCACAAGCGCAGCGGAGCCGACATGGCCGAGCCGCTCCGTCGGGTCCGCTAAGCTTGACCCGACCTACCCGTGTCTTGAATCGCCACGCGCGGCCCCAAGACCTTGAATCATTCCTCTTCCAATTCCGGAGTCCGCCTTGATCGACCTCTACACCGCCGCAACCCCCAACGGCCACAAGGCCTCCATCATGCTGGAGGAGCTGGGCGTGCCGTATACCGTGCACCACCTCGACCTGTCGCGGGGACACCAGAAAACGGCGGATTATCTGAGAATCAATCCCAATGGCCGCATCCCGACCATCGTCGACCGCGATAACGGCGACTTCGCGGTGTTCGAATCCGGTGCCATCCTGATCTATCTGGCTGAAAAATACGGCCGCTTCCTGCCCGCCGACGTCAAGGGCCGCTCCACCGCGATCCAGTGGCTGATGTTCCAGATGGGCGGCATCGGCCCGATGCAGGGCCAAGCCAACGTGTTCCACCGCTACTGGCACGAGCAGTACCAGCCCGCCATCGACCGCTACCAGAACGAAACCAAGCGCCTCTACCGGGTGCTGGAAGCGCGCCTGCAAGGCCGCGAATTCCTGTGCGACGAGTACAGCATCGCCGACATCGCCAATTTCACCTGGGTCAATATCCACTCCTGGTCGGGTGTGCCCATCGACGATCTGCCCAACCTTCAGGCCTGGCGCAACCGCATCCGCGAGCGCCCGGCGGTGGAGCGCGGGCTGGCGGTTCCGGGCGATTCGGCCCCGGCGGCGGTAGTGGATGCCGCCAGGACCATATTGCAACGGTAAAAAAGTGATTAGTGATCAGTGGTTAGTGATTAGTAAAGGCAAAGGGACTGCGGCCGGGGGAAGTGGGGCGCGGTACACTGACCACTAACCACTGGCCATTAATCACTGGCGTTTGTCACTCAACGGTCATCACGGATGAATCTACTAGCGTCTGAATCCCCCAACGCGCTCGACGCAACGCCAGCCATGACCTCGTCCCCGCCGCAAGTGATCCCGCCTTTCGTCAACCGCGAGCTGTCCCTGCTCGAATTCAACCGGCGGGTGCTGGAACAGGCCAAGGACGAGTCGATTCCGCTGCTGGAGCGGCTCAAGTTCCTGTGCATCTCCTGCTCCAACCTGGACGAGTTCTTCGAGATCCGCGTCGCTGGCCTGAAGCAGATGATCAAGCTCGGCACGCCGCTGGTGGGCCAGGACGGCATCACCCCGACCGAGCTGTTCGCTGAAGTCAGCACCCGCACCCACACCCTGGTGGACGAGCAGTACCGCGTGCTCAACGAGGTGCTGATCCCGGCGCTGGCGAGCGAAAAAATCCGCTTCGTGCGCCGCAGCGAGTGGACGCCGGAGCAGGACGCCTGGCTGCGCAGCTATTTCCAGAACGAGCTGCTGCCGGTGCTGTCGCCGCTCGGGCTGGACCCGGCGCACCCGTTCCCGCGCATCCTCAACAAGTCGCTCAACTTCATCGTTTCGCTGTCCGGCAAGGACGCCTTCGGCCGCAATATCGGCTACGCCATCGTGCAGGCGCCGCGGGCGCTGCCGCGCCTGATCCGCATGCCCAAGGAAGTGGCCGGCACCGGCCCCTGCGATTTCGTGTTCCTGTCGTCGGTGATCCACGCCTACGTCGACGAGCTGTTCCCCGGCATGCAGGCCAACGGCTGCTACCAGTTCCGCGTCACCCGCAACTCCGACCTGCTGGTCGACGAGAACGAGGCCGAGGACCTGCTGGAAGCGCTGGAAGGCGAGCTGTCGCAGCGCCAGTGGGGCGACACGGTGCGCCTGGAAGTGGCGCATAACTGCCCCGAGCAGATGTCGCTGTACCTGATGGAGGAGCTGAGCCTGGGCCCGGCCGACCTGTACCAATGCCACGGCCCGGTCAACCTGATGCGCCTGATGGCCCTGCCGGACCTGATCGACCGGCCGGAGCTGAAATACACGCCGTTCGTACCGCGCGTGCCCAAGGCGCTCACCGGCGACATGTTCGCGGCGATGCGCAAGCATGACCACCTGCTGCAGCATCCTTACGACTCCTTCAACCCGGTACTGGACCTGCTGCGCAGCGCCGCCAAGGATCCCAACGTCCTGGCGATCAAGCAGACCCTGTACCGCACCGGCGCCAAGTCGCCGGTGGCGGAGGCGCTGATCCAGGCCGCTCGCGCCGGCAAGGAAGTGACCGTGGTGGTGGAGCTGCGCGCCCGCTTCGACGAGGCCGACAACATCTCCCTGGCCGAAGCACTGCAGGAAGTCGGCGCCCACGTGGTCTACGGTGTGGTCGGCTACAAGACCCACGCCAAGATGATGCTGATCGTGCGCCGCGAGGAAGGCGTGCTGCGGCACTACGCCCATCTCGGCACCGGCAACTACCATCCCAAGACCACCCGCTTCTACACCGACTACGGTCTGCTCACCGCCGATCCGGCGATCTGCAAGGACGTGCACGCGGTATTCCTGCAGCTCACCAGCCTGGGCAAGGTGATCAAGCTCAACCGCCTGCTGCAGTCGCCGTTCACCTTGGCCAAGGGCATGCGCGACCGCATCGAGCGCGAGATGGCCCACGCCGCCAAGGGCAAGAAGGCCCACATCATCGCCAAGATGAACGGGCTGGTGGAGCCGGAGATGATCCAGGCCCTGTACCAGGCCTCGCAGGCCGGCGTGCAGATCGACCTGATCGTACGCAGCATGTGCTCGCTGCGCCCGGGCGTGCCGGGCCTGTCGGAGAACATCCGCGTGCGCTCCATCATCGGCCGCTTCCTCGAACACCCGCGCGTGGTCTATTTCGCCAACGGCGGCGAGCCCGAGCTGTTCCTGTCCAGCGCCGACTGGATGGAGCGCAACCTGTTCCGCCGCGTCGAAGTGGCATTCCCGGTGCTGGACAAGAAGATCCGCGAGCGCATCATCGACCAGCTCCACGCCTACCTCGAAGACACCGCCACCAGCTGGCTGCTGCAGCAGGACGGCACCTACCAGCGCGCGCCGAGCGAGCCGGGCGCCAAGAGCGTGCAGATCAAACTGCTGGAAGAGATCACCGGCGGCGCGTAGGCAGATGTGGGTCGGTTCAAGGGCGCGCAGCGCCCGGAACCGATATGCGCCACTGCACGACCAGCCTGTAGGTCGGTTCAAGCCCGCGTCAGCGGGCGGAACCGACGCTGCGGCCCCATGTCGGCTCCGCCTTCGGCTTGAGCCGACCTACCTCACGCAAACCGCAGCCGGTAGTCCGCCGTCTCCAGATACCCCGCCTCCAGCTCCAAGTCCTCCCGCGTCAGCGGGTGGCGGTCGAGCCAGCCGGGGCGGAACTCCAGGCGTACAGTCTTGGCCGCGGCGTCGATCTGCAAGGGGATGCGCAGGCCGGGGGCGCGCGAGCGGTGCAGCAGCACGGCCAGGCGGAACACGATGGCCAGCTTCTGCACCCGCACCTTCCAGGCTTCCGGCAGGTCCTTCAGGGCGCTCTGCGTGAACTTGCCGCGCTGCAGCCGCACCAGCGCCGCCAGCAGCTTCTGGTCGGTGAGGGAGAAGCCGAACAGCTCGGCATGGCGCAGGATGTATTCGCCGTGGCGATGCGAGCCGTCATGGGCGACGACCAGGCCGATCTCGTGCAGCAGCGCCGCCCAGGCCAGCAGACGCGGCGCATCGCCACCCTGCAGGTTCCACGACGGCGCCACCTGCTCCAGCAGCTTCAGCGCCGAACGCTCGATCTCGCGGGCGTGGCCGCGGTCGACGCCGTAGCGTTCCGCCATCGCTTCCACCGAACGGCTGCGCACGTCGCGGTCGGAGAGGCGGCCGAGCAAGTCGTAGATCACGCCCTCGCGCAGGGCGCACTCGGAGGTTTCCATCTTCTTCAGCGCCAGGCTGTCGAACACCCCGGCCAGCACCGCCAGGCCGCCGGCGAACACCGGGCGCCGGTCCTCGCGCAGGCCGGGGAAATCGAAGCGATCGACCCGTCCGGCGCGCACCGCC
This sequence comes from Nevskia soli, assembly GCA_026224805.1. Taxonomy (GTDB): domain Bacteria; phylum Pseudomonadota; class Gammaproteobacteria; order Nevskiales; family Nevskiaceae; genus Nevskia; species Nevskia soli_A. The sequence continues at coordinate 10,178 of JAMFRN010000257.1, read as the reverse complement.
AGGTCGAGGGTCTTGTCCAGCGCCTCGCGGGTGATCAGCTCGTCGGTCCAGCCCTGCCCCATCATCACGCGCCAGGCGCCGCGCACGGTGCCGCTGGCGCCCACCGCCACGTCCCAGCCGGCGGCGCGGTAGCGGCGTTCGACGAATTCCAGCTCGACCCGCGCCGCCAGCCGCGCCTCGCGCATGCGCGCCCGCGTCACCTCGCCGTCGGCGAAGAAGCGCTGGGTATGGGTGACGCAGCCCAGGGCGGTGCTCTCCATCAGCTTGGGTTCGCCGAGGCGGCCGACGATCAGCTCGGTGCTGCCGCCGCCGATGTCCACCACCAGCCGCCGCGGCTGCGCCGCGCCCATGCCGTGGGTGACACCGTTGTAGACCAGGCGCGCTTCCTCCACGCCGGCAATGATCTCGATCTCGTGGCCGAGCGCGCGTTCGGCGGTGGCGATGAAGGCCGCGCCGTCCTGCATCCGGCGCAGGGTATTGGTGCCGACCACGCGCACCCGCTGCGGCGGGATGCCTTGCAGGCGCTGGCCGAAGCGCGACAGGCAGTCGAGCGCCCGCGCCTGCGCTTCCGGCGTGAGGCGGTTCTTCGCATCCAGGCCGGCGCCGAGGCGCACCGCGTCGCGCAGGCGGTCGATCACCTGCAGCTGGCCGCCGCTCTCGCGAGCCACCATCATGTGGAAGCTGTTGGAGCCGAGATCGACCGCCGCCACCTCGCCGCCGGATTCGCGTCCGGCGGCCACCCCGGCGGTGCGCCGCAGGCGCGGCATGATGCCGTTTCTCAAGCAGCCTCCGGCGTGTTGACGGAGCGGCCTGGGGCTACCGGTTCATGGCGAGGCGATGAGGGCATGACAAGCGCTGCGGTCGGGTTCGCGCGCACTATAACCGAAGCTCATGGTTGCGCCGGTGACAAGTCCACTACCATGCGCAAGGGGCCTCAAAGTGCCGCCGTTGCTGCGTTGTGCAGTGCGGCTGATTGACTGGAAGCCCCGTTTCTACGAGCATATTCCGACTTCGCGGCCGGGCCGCGCAGCTTTGCCATGGAGATTCCACGATGAAAGCAGTGCGATGGGGCTTTACGGCCCTCACCGCCACCTTGATGTGCGCTACGGTCGCGCAGGCGGATGGCGACCCGGCAGCAGGTCGGCAGAAGTTCTACACCTGCGTCGGCTGCCACGGCATCCCGAACTACAACAACGTGTATCCGGAATATCGCGTGCCGAAGCTCGGCGGCCAGAATGCCGCTTACATCGTCAGTGCGCTGAAGGAATACAAGGATGGCCAGCGCGGCCACCTGACCATGCACGCCCAGGCCAGCTCCCTGTCCGACCAGGACATGGAGGACATCGCCGCCTACCTGTCGACGGCCCCGGAAAAGAAGGACTGAGGATGAGCATGAAGAAGATTGTCCTGGCCGCCCTCGGCCTCGCCGCCGTCGCCACCGCCCACGCCGATGCACCGGCCAAGCCCGACAAGGTGATCGTCTGCGCCGCCTGCCACGGCGAGAACGGCATCGCCACCCAGCCGATGTATCCCAACCTGGCCGGCCAGCAGGACACCTACATCGAGCATGCCCTGCACGCCTACAAGAGCGGCGAACGCAAGAATCCGATCATGAGCGGCCAGGTCACCGGCCTCAGCGATACGGACATCAAGCAGCTCGCCGCCTGGTTCTCGCAGCAGCCGGCGAAGGACTATGTGCCGGATATCGATGCACCGGTCGGCGGCAAGAAGTAAGAAGGTTTTCGGCAGAGAAAAATCCCCGCGATGCGGGGATTTTTGTTGCGCGGACGGAACGAATCCTCAATTCACTTTCACTTCGGATACATCAACAACGTCATACCGGCGAAAGCCGGTATCCAGAGGCCGGTAGCGCGCACTTCAACCCCTGGATACCGCCTGCGACACGGTGCCGCGAAGCGTGGGTGCGGGAGCAGGTGGAACGCCCCGAGTTGATGTCGCACGTCGCAGGCGCTCCGGCCCCTCCCGCACCCACCGTTCCGGGCACCGTGTCGGGGCCGGCTTTCGCCGGTATGACGATATCGAGTTGGTTTTGAAGCGGAACAGGCATCAGGGATACAAGTCCCCTAGTCGCGGCGCCTGCCGGCTCCGCTTCGGCGCGGCCGGCAAGGTGCCCAGGGCCTGCGCCAAGGCCTCGCCCTCCCAGGCGCCACCGGAATAACAGGCGCGATCAAGCTGCCGCAGCAGCGCCACCTGGCGCGGATCATCCAGATACTCCGCCAGGGCGTTGATGCCGGCCGGCGGGTTTTGCGCCCAGTGGCCGCGCGCCCAGGCCAGCAGATTGCGGCGCGCCGCCTGCGGATCGTTATCGCGGCAAGCTTGCTGGAAAGCCTTCCGGGCCGCGCCGATTTCGGGCACGCCCACGGCAGTCGGCATCGCTTCAAGCGGCGCCGCCACCCCGGCAGCGCGGCGACGCTGGCGCCACCACGCTACCGCCGTGCCGAGCCAGAGCAGGCCCAGCGCCACGCTGAGGCCGATCCACGGCCACGGCGGGCGCGCCGGTGAGGCCGCCACAGCGGCAAGCGGTGCGGCTTGAACCACATCGCCTAGCGCAGCCGGCGGGGCCGCCATCGGTGCCGGCGTTGCGTCGGCCGGCGTACCGGCCGCCGGCAGTATGTCCAGCGTGCGCTCCGGCAGCACCACTTCGCGCTGCACGTCCTGCTTGATGTCCCACCACGACAGATGCAGGGCCGGCAGCTGGTAGTGCCCGGGACGGCTGGCGATGAGGGCGATGTCCTGCTCGCGGCTGCCGACGATTCCGGCCGCCTGCAAGGCCATGTCGGTCTTGGCCTGATCGGGATAGGCCTTGAGGCCATCCGGCAGGGACAGCTCCGTGCTCAGGTCCGGCAACTGCGCCCCGGTCAGCCCTTCCGCCTTGAGCAGCAGGTGCAAGGTCAGGGGTTCGCCCACATGCACACTGGCGCTGTCCGGACGCCAGGCTTCCTCCAGCGTCATCTGCCGGGCCGGGAGCCAGTCGCGGCCGCTGGCAGTGGCCGGACGCGGCCGCACGTTCAGCGCGATGGCATCGCCGTGCAGGCGCAGCGGCTTCACCGTGCCCATCATCCCGGCGAAGGGCGAGCCGCCGAAGGGATTCTGGCTATCGACGTCCGCCACCTGGGCGTTGAGCACGGGACCGTCCAGGCTGAGCGCGCCGCTGCGCTGCGGCTGCAGCAGGTACCTGCGCTCGATCACGTCGTAGTGGCGGCCGTTGCGCGTCTCGCCGCCCGGCTGGTCCTTGCCCACCTGCTGCACCAGCACGTCGCTGTTGCCGGGCAGATCCAGGCTGGCCTGGTAGAGCCGCTGATCGGTATGCAGCTGCACGGTCAGCACCACCCCGGCCTGCACATAGGGCTGCGCCTGGTCGATCGAGCTGGTCAGGAACACGTGCGCGGCATGCGCAGCGGCGGCGCCTCCATTCTGGCTGGAGCCCTGTCCGCCGCCCTGTTCACTGCCCTGGGCATTGCCGGCGCCATCGCTCACCGTCAGGTCGAGGGCGTTGGACTGCTCGCCGTCCCAGGTCAGCGGCGGCACGTGCAGGGTGCCGGCATGTTTCGGCGCCAGCGTCAGGCGCAGCTCACGCTGCGCCGACAGATGTCCGTTGACGAACTGGATGCTGGTGTTGCTGCTGCTGTCCAGCACGTCGAAGTCTTTCTTCAATGGCGCGAGGTCGGGCTCCCCGCCGCCGCGGCCGTCGCGCTGCAACACCAACTGCACCGACTCGCCGCTGGCAACCTCGTCGCGATCGAGCGAGGCGGTCACTGCCGCCGAGGCGGGCAGGCTCAGGCCGCAGGACAGCGCGGCGAGCGCGACAAGGAATGGGATTTTCATGCCTGCTTTCATGGCTGCTGATCCTGCTGGCCCTTCTCTCTCATCATGTGCTCGATCATGAACTTGCGCCGCAGCAGGCCGCCCGGGTCATCCGGAATGCGCCGCAGCCATTGCTCCTGCGCCAGCTGCTTCTCGGTGCTCGGCGTGACCGGCACGCTGCTCGCATCCGGCGCGGGCTGCCCGGCCGCATCAGCCTGGCCGGCGACCTGGCCTGCCTGGTTCTGCGCCGCCGGCTTGTTGAGGCCGTTCGCGGCATCGCGCTGCGCTTGCGCCGCATCGTCGGCTTTTTGCGCGGCATCCTGCTGCGCGCCCGGTTGCGCCTGATCTGCCTGCGCCGGGTTCTGCGGCGAAGGTTTGGCGGGCTGGTTTTGATCGTTCTGCTGACGCGCCTTGCCGTTACGCGCATCCGCCTGCTGCTGATCCTTGGCGTCATCCGGCTTTCCTGCCTGCTGCTTTGCAGCGGCATCCTGCTGCGCATCCTTGCTGGATTGCGACTGGCCGCCGCCGGACGATTGCTGCTGCTGGCCCTGCTGCTGCTGCGATTGCTGCTGGTCCTTCTGATCTTTCTGATCCTGACCTTTCTGATTCTGGTCTTTCTGCTGCGAGTGCTGCTGATCCTGCTGCTGCTTCAGCGCCTGCGCCACCAGGTCGCGGTTGTGCCGCGCATCGCCGTTGTCCGGATTGCTGGCGAGCGCCGCGTCGTAAGCCTTGAGCGCCTGTTGCAGATCGCCGGAACGGGCCAGGGCATTGCCGCGGTCATAGTGTGCGTCGCTGTCGTCGAGGCCGCCGAAATCGCGCGCGGCGGCGGCGTAGTCGCCCGCCTGCAGTTCAGCGTAAGCCTTGCGGCGCGGATCGGCATACGTCTGTGCGGCCGCTGCGGCATCGCCCTTACGCAGCAGCTGCTCGCCGCGCTGGTCCGGCGTGCGCCACAAGCTCGACCAGGTGTTGGACCAGCCCGCCGTCGAGCCGTCCGCCGCCTGAGCGTTGGCCGCCAACAGCAAAACGAAGAGCAGCAGGCCGCGCTTCACAGCCAACCCCGCCGCGACAGCGCCGCCGCCAGCAGCAACAGCAGCGGCAACAGCCATACGCCCGCATCGCGCCAATGCTCGATATAGATGTCCTGCGTGGCAGCGGCCCCATCGGCACGCTCACTACGGATTTGCAGGCGACTGATCAAGCGGGGCAGATCGGCGAGATCGACGTAGTCGCCGCCGCCGGCAGCGGCGAGCTGTTGCAGGCGATCCACATCCAGATGGGTCATCGCCGTCCGGCCCTGCGCATCCTGGGCGAAGCCGCCGCCGGCAGCGCGCAGCGGCGCGCCGCCCCTGGTGCCGACAGCCACCACGCTGAGCCGCACCCCATGGGACTTGAGCTGCTCCGCGGCGCTGAACGCGGCGGCGGGATCGGCGAAGCCATCGCTGAGCAGGATCACCCGCTCGTCGCGGGCGCCGGCCTGTTGCAGCAACTGCCCCGCCTGCCGCAGCGCCGGGGCCAGGTTGTCGCCGGCACTGGGCATGATCTCCGGCGCCAGCGGCGGCAGCAGCGCGCGCACCGTGGCCACGTCCTCGGTCAGGGGCGACACGGTATAGGGCTCGTCGCTGAACACCACCAGGCCGACCCGCGCATCGCGCGCCGCGCCGAGCAGGTCGTCAAGCGCATAGCGGGCGCGGGTGACGCGGTCCGGCGTCAGGTCCACCGCGGCCATCGAGGGCGACAGGTCGAGCACCAGCACCCAGGCTGCCGGCGCGCGGTAGCCGGTGGCCACATCCTGCTGCCAACTCGGCCCCGCCAGGGCCAGCAACGCCAGCGTCCAGGTCAGGGCCAGCCAAGGCCAGGGCGAGGCGCGGGCAACGCCGCTGCCGCTCTCCAGGCGCAGCGCGGTAAACAGCTCGGGATCGATCAGCCGCGACCAGCTGCCCTCGCCGGCGCGACGCCGCGCCAGCCACAGCACCAGCCCCCACAGCGGCGGCAGCGCCAGCAGCCACACCGGACGCAGGAAATGAAACGCATGCAGGGCGGCGCTCAGCTCCATGCGCGATCCCGCAGCAGGATGGCAGGCAGGCTCAGCAGCAAGGCCACGCCCAGCGGCCATGGATACCATTCGGTACTCGGCCGATACCATTGCTCGTGCCCGGCGCTCGGCTCCAGCTGGTCGATGCGCGTGTACACCTGCTGCAGCGCGCCGGCGTCGGTGGCGCGGAAATATTCGCCACCGGTGGCCTGGGCAATGCCCTTGAGCGTGTCCTCGTCGAGATCATCGTTGCCGCCGCCCAGACCGAAGAAGCCCTGCTGCGCCGCCGCGCCGACGCCGATGGTGTAGATGCGCAGGCCGGCATCGGCCGCCAGCTTCGCCGCCTCCAGCGGTGGCATGGCGCCGGCGTTGCTGCTGCCGTCGGTGAGCAACACCAGCACCGTGCCGCTCTTGCCGCCCGGTTGGCCATCGGGCTGGCCATCGGCATGCGCCGGATCGTCGCGCAGGCGCTTGATCGCCAGCCCGATGGCATCGCCGATGGCGGTTTCGGTGCCGGCGACGCCGATCATCGCTTCCTGCAGGAACTGGTGCACCGTGCCCAGGTCGGCGGTCAGCGGCGCCTGCAGGTACGGCCGCGTGCCGACCAGGATCAGGCCGACCTGGTCGCCGTGACGGCGCTGGATGAAATCGCCCGCCACCTTCTGCACCACCTGCAGGCGCGAATAGCCGCCGGCCATGTCCTGTGTCGCCATCGAGCCGGACACGTCCACCGCCAGCAGCAGGCGGCGCCCGGTGGTCGGCACCGGCTGCGCGTCGCCCAGCCACTGTGGACGCACCGCCGCCGCCAGCAGTAGCAACCAGATCAGGGCGAACAACAGGCGACGGCCGCGCGGCCCGAAATGCATGCCGGGCAGTGCCTCGGCGCCGACCCCGGCGGCGAAGGGCAGGAACAGCGCCGCGCCCTGCGGCCGCACCGGCGGCAGCAACCGCGCCAGCAGCCAGGGCAGCGGCAGGAACAGCAGCATCCAGGGCCACGCCAGGTGGATCATCCGCGCCCCCGGAGAAAGCCGCGCGCGCCGCTTAGCCACACCGTGCGGCTGGACGCACGGCTCTGGCCGCCGTAGGCGGCGCGCAGCAGATCGCGCCCCGGCTCGCCCGACAATGCAGCGCCACCGTGCGCCGCGACGAAGGCGATCCAGGGCTCGCCGCTCAGGCGCGCGACCGGCTCGCGCCCGAAGCGCGCCACGGCGTAGCGGCGCAGCAGATGCTCCAGTCCGCGCGCCAGCGCCGCGTCGTCGGCGCCGCCCTGTTCGAGTTGCCCCAGCTCGCGCAGCGCAGCCAGCCGCAAGCGACGCACGGGATGGCGCAGCCAAAACACCAGTGCCACCACCGCAGCCAGCAGCAGCACGGCCAGCCCCCACCAGCCCGGAGCCGGCGGCCACAGGCCCGGCGCTGCCGGCGCATGCGCCGGCGCCAGCTGCGCCAGCAGATCGGAATTCATGCCGCCCATACCGGCTCCCGCAACAGCGGCGGCAACACGTCGCCGATGTCGTCGGCGGTGTTGAGGCGCGTCAGCGGCAGGTCGAAGCGCCGCGCCAGATCGCGCAGGCGCCGCTCGCGCTCGGCCCAGGCGGCACGCCACGGTGCGCGGCTGCCCTCGCCGCTCAACCACCACAGACGGCCCGGCAGGCCCACGCGGTAATCGCCCGGCGGCAGGCCGGTGGACTCCAGCGGATCGGCGATCCACAGCAAGCGGCAGTCGCAATGCGCGGCCAGCCCGCCTAGCATCAGCTCGGCCGCTTCGTCCAGGCCGCTGAAGTCGCTGAGGATCAGCACCAGGCTGCCCGGCTTGACCAGGCGCCGCAGCGTGATCAGGGCGCCGCCCAGGCCCGCGAGATCGGGCTGGCCGGGTGCACGTGGCTGCGCCTCCACCAGGGCTTGCAGCACCGGCAGCACGCCGGCCTGGCGCGCGCGCGGCGGGATGATGCGCGGCTTGCCGCCGCCGCTGGCCAGGACCGCGCCGAGGCGGTCGCCGCCGAGTGAGGCAGCCCAGCCGAGCAGGGCAGCGGCGCGCAGCAGCAGTGCCGATTTCAGCTGGCGCTTGCTGCCGAAGAACAGGCCGGGATGCAGATCCGCCAGCAGCCACACCGGGCGCTCGCGATCCTCGCGGAACATCTTGGTGTGCGGCTTGCCGCGGCGCGCGGTGACGCGCCAATCGATGCTGCGCGCATCATCGCCCGGGGCATACAAGCGCACTTCCTCGAACTCCAGGCCGCGGCCGCGCTGCGCGCTGCGATGACCGCCCTGCAAGCGGGCGAGCGCCGGGCGGTGCGCGCGCAGGTTGAGGCCCTGGGCCGCCCCGCGCAGAGCGACCAGTTCGGGCAGGTCCGGCAGAATCATGGGGCCGGTACTTGGCCCAGCAGTTCTTCCACGCAGGTCTGGGCGGTGACGCCGCGCGCCTGCGCGGTGTAGTCGAGCAGCAGGCGGTGACGCAGGGCGTCCGGGGCGATGGCCTGCACGTCCTCGGGGCTGACATAGTCGCGCCCGTGCAGCCAGGCATAAGCGCGCGCGCCGCGCTCGATGGCGATGGCCGCGCGCGGGCTGGCGCCCCAGCGCAGCCATTCGGCCAGCTTGGCGCTGTAGGGCGCGGGACGCCGCGTGGCCTCGACCAGGGCGGCGATGTATTCCGCCACCGAGTCCGCCAGCGTCAGCCGCAGGACTTCGTCGCGCGCCGCGAAGACGCTGTGCTCCGACAGCAGACGCGCCGGCGGCGGCAATTCCTCGGCCGCCACCGCCTCGCGCCGCGTCAGCTCCATGATGCGCAGCGTGGTGGCGCGATCCGGATAGTCCACCAGGGTGTGCAGCATGAAACGATCGAGCTGTGCCTACGGCAGCGGATAGGTGCCCTCGTGCTCGATCGGGTTTTGCGTGGCCATCACCAGGAACAGCCGCGGCAGCGCATAGGTCGCGCTGCCGACGCTGATCTGTCGCTCACCCATCGCTTCGAGAAGGGCCGACTGCACCTTGGCCGGGGCGCGGTTGATCTCGTCGGCCAGGATCAGGTTGTGGAACAGCGGGCCGCGCTGGAACTGGAAGTCGCCTTCCTCCGGGCGATAGATGTCCGATCCGGTGAGATCGGACGGCAGCATGTCGGGGGTGAACTGCACGCGCTGGAAGTTGCCTTCTAGGCCATGCGCCAGGGCCTTGATGGCGCGGGTCTTGGCCAGGCCCGGCGGCCCCTCCACCAGCAGATGGCCGTCCGCCAGCAGGGCCACCAGCAAGCGTTCCACCAGGTTTTCCTGGCCGAGGATCTGTGAGTTGAGATAGCCGCGGAGACTGTTGAACGCGGTGAGCGCGGTGTCGGGGGCTGCTTCGGTGACGAGGGCGCTGCGGTCTTCCATCGAAAGTCGTTTGCCTTGGGGAACAGGGTGAATAGAGATTTCGGCCGGAAATTAGTTCCCGGCGCGGGCGCGCGGCGCGTGGGCGTTACTTGTAAGGCCCGGTAAGGCTATGGATGCATTACCATTCCAGCTTAAGCTGAGGTCTCACATGAGCACGCTCACAGTCACTACTAAGGTCAGGTTACCTTAGGTAAAGATGTCCTGAAACACTTGGGTGTCCACCCCGGTGAAAAGATCACCCTGAACAAGCTTCCCGATGGCCGCATCGAAATCAGGGCGGCCACCCCCACCAGCCAGATTTCCGAGGTCTTCAATCTGCTCAAGCGGACTGGCAGTCTGAGTTTGTCGATTCAGGAAATGAACGAGCTGCCAGCCCGGGGATGGACCGGCAAACGGTGAAGCTCGTGTAGGGCGGGTCTGTGAACCCGCCGGTCGCGGATGCTGCATGACGCGGTAAACGGCGGGTCACAGACCCGCCCTACAACGCTTCAAAAACAAAAGGCCCCGCAGTGCGAGGCCTTTTATAAAACGACCAAGCGCAGCTCATTCGTCGAGGAACGAGCGCAGATAGTTCGCCCGGCTCGGGTGGCGCAGCTTGCGCAGTGCCTTCGCCTCGATCTGGCGGATGCGCTCGCGCGTCACATCGAACTGCTTGCCGACCTCTTCCAGGGTGTGGTCGGTGTTCATGTCGATGCCGAAGCGCATGCGCAGCACCTTGGCCTCGCGCGGCGTCAGGCTGGCGAGAATCTGGTGGGTCGCTTCGGCCAGCGACTGCGAAGTGGCCGACTCCAGCGGCGACACGGCGAGGCCGTCCTCGATGAAATCGCCGAGGTGGGAATCCTCGTCGTCGCCGATCGGCGTCTCCATCGAGATCGGTTCCTTGGCGATTTTAAGCAACTTGCGAACCATGTCTTACGGCATCTCCATCTTCACGGCCAGCTCTTACGGCGTCGGCTCGC
>JAMFRN010000256.1 GCA_026224805.1 Nevskia soli | reverse complement strand
TCGCCACAGATGGCGCCGTAGACGAAGGCGCCGAGCATGTAGTTGTGGGGCACCGAGGCGGCATCGCCGGCGGCGTACAGGCCCGGCACGGTGGTGCGGCCATGACGGTCGGTCCAGATGCCGGAGGCGGAATGGCCGCTGCAGAAGCCGATCTCGGAGATGTGCATTTCCACCATCTGCGTACGGTAGTCGGTGCCGCGATGCTGATGGAAGCGTCCACGCGAGGGCCGCTCATTGGTGTGCAGCACGCGCTCGATCTCGGCGATGGTGTCTTCGGCCAAGTGATCGAGCTTGAGGAATACCGGGCCGTTGCCGCCTTCCAGCTCGTGGTGGAACTCCAGCATCATCTGGCCGGACCAGTAGTCGCAGCGGATGAAGCGCTGGCCGTGGGCGTTGGCGGTATAGCCGCCGAGCGGGCTGGTGACGTAGGCGCAGGCCGGGCCGTTGTAGTCCTTGATTAGCGGGTTGATCTGGAAGCATTCCAGATTGGCCAGCTCGGCGCCGGCGTGATAGGCCATGGCGTGGCCGTCACCGCAATTGGTGGGGTTCTCGTAGGTGCCGAACAGGTAGCCGGAAGCCGGCAGGCCCAGCCGTCCGGCCGGGCCGGTGGCGAGAATCACCGCCCGTGTTTTGATCAGCAGGGTTTCCTCGCTGCGGGTGTGCGCGGCGAACACGCCTGCGATCTGCCCTTGTGCATCCTTCAGCAGCCGCGTCGCTTGGTAGCGGTTCTCGATCTCCACCCGCGCGCGCTTGAGCTGGCGGTAGAGGATCTTCTTGACATTGTGGCCCTGCGGCATCGGCAGCACGTACTCGCCCAGGTGATGCACCTTGCGCACGTCGTAGTCGCCGCTGCCGGTCTTCTGGAACTGCACGCCCCAAGCATCGAGCTGGCGGATCATGTCGAAGCTGCGCTCGGCATAGGCCAGCAGCGAGGACTGTTCGACGATGCCGTCGTTGGCCACGGTGATCTCGCGCACATACTGCTCCGGCGTGGCGTGGCCGGGGATGACGGCGTTGTTGAGGCCATCCATGCCCATGCAGATGGCGCCGCTGCGGTGCACGTCGGCTTTTTCCAGCAGCAGCACTTTCAGCGCCGGATTGCGCTGCTTGGCCGTCACCGCCGCCATCGGCCCGGCGGTGCCGCCGCCGATGACGACCAGATCGTACTCAGTGCGCTGCGGCGAGCTTGCCATCGGCGGCTCCGTTCCATTGCGGCAGGGTGGCGACCGCCTGCTGCACAGTGATGGCTCCCGGCAGGATCTTCAGCGCATACAGCGTATCCGCCATGCGCTGCTGCGCGGCGACCACATCTGGGCTGAGCGGCTGAGGGCCGAAGCCGGAGCGCTGGATGGCGGTCTTGAGGATGCTGGCGTCGATACCGACTTGCTGCGACAGTAGCGCTGCCGCATCGTCCGGATGATCCTTGGCCCACTGATCGGCCTTGGCCACTTCCTCCAGCGCGGCTTGTACCGCGGCCGGATAGTGTTCGATGACGCTGCTGGAAGCGAGGAAGAAGGCGTGGTTGTCGATCAGCCCCTGCCCCGAGGCCAGCAGGCGTCCACCGGATTGCGCCTGCGCGGCGGCGAGGTAGTAATCCCAGATCGACCAAGCGTCGACATCGCCCTGCACGAAGGCGGCGTTGGCGTCGGCCGGCTTGAGGTAGGCGATGTTGACGTCGTCCGACGTCAGCCCGGCTTTCTTCAGCGCCTGGATCAGCAGGTAATGCGAGTTGGAGCCTTTGGCCACGGCGATACGCTTGCCCTTGAGATCGGCCAGGGTCTTGAGGCTGGAGTTCTTCGGCACCAGGATGCCCTCGCCCGCTGGCGCGGCCGGCTCATAGGCGACGTAACGGATCTGCGAGCCAGCGGCGGCCTGGGCGAATACCGGCGGCGTTTCGCCGCTGACGCCGAAATCGACGCTGCCGCCGTTCATGCCTTCCAGAATCGGCACGCCGGAGGGAAACTCGGCCCATTTCACCGTGACGCCATGCGCCGCCAGGCGCTTGTCCAGATCCCCCCTGGACTTGAGGATGATGAGGGTGCCGAACTTCTGGTAGCCGATGGTGAACTGTTTCGGCCAGGCCTCGTCGGCATGCGCGGCGCCGAGCGCCAGGGTTCCGGCCAGTACCGCAGCCAGCGCCCGCAGGCGCAGCTTGAGGAATTGATGGATCACGGTTTGACTCTCGATCGATAGAACCGCAGCGCAACGCGGTGCGTAGAAAGTAGAGCAGCGCCGCAGCGTCCGGAAATACGCAGAAGCTCTATGCATAGAGAGCATCCCGGTTATGTACTCATACCAAAAGATTCGTTCGCCACGCTGTGGCTCTCACCGATACTGCGGAATACCCATAGCTTCACGGAATAAGAGCCCTTTGCTTTATATCGCCGCCAGCCTGGGCCGACGGGCCTTGCTCCTGCCGCGCCCGTGGATCGCCGCACTGCTTCTGCTGGCCGGCGCGGGGGCGGCTGCGCCAGCCGCCGCTGGCACCGGGGCACCAGCGGAAATCCGCATTGGCTACCAGAAAAGCTCGATCAACCTGCTGGTGGCGAAGCAGCTCGGCCTGGTGGAGCAGCGCTTCCCGGGCACCCATATACAGTGGACCGAGTTTCCCGCCGGGCCGCAGTTGCTGGAAGCGCTCGGCGCCGGCAGCCTCGATTTCGGCATGACCGGCGACACACCACCGGTGTTCGCGCAGGCCGGCGGCAGCGATGTGATCTATGTCGGCGTCGAACCGCCCAAGCCCGGCAGTTCCGCCATCCTGGTGCCGCCCGATTCGGGCATTGCCAGGCTGCCGGACCTGCGCGGCAAGCGCATTGCCTTCCAGAGGGGCTCCAGCTCGCACTACCTGGTACTGCGTGCGCTGCAGAAGGCCGGGCTGCAATACAAGGACATCCAGCCGGTCTATCTGGCGCCCGCCGACGCGCGGGCCGCGTTCGAAAGACACAGCATCGACGCCTGGGCCATCTGGGACCCGTACTGGGCCGCCGCCGAGCACGGCACACCGGCGCGCGTGCTGGTCACCGGCGCCGGGCTGTCCGACAACAATACCTTCTACCTGTCCTCGCGCCGCTTCGCGGGCCGGTATCCGCTGGTGATCGGCGACCTGTTCGAGGTGCTCAGCGATGCCGACCGCCGGGTGCAGCAGCACCCCGCCGATGCACCCGGGCTGATTGCCGCTGCCACCGGACTGGATCCGGAAGTGGCCAGGCTGTTCCTCAGCCGCCGGCCGCCATCGCCGGTCACCGCGCCCAATCCGGCGGTGATCGCAACCCAGCAGGCGCTAGCGGACACCTATGCTGCGGCCGGGCTGATTCCGCATCCGATCAAGGTGGCTGATGCCGTGTGGCAGCCGGGCATTGCCCTCGCCGCCAGCCCGTAGGCCAAACACTACTTACTTCAAGGAGTCCTCCATGAAAGTCTTCTGGTTCCTTCCCACCCACGGCGACAGCCGCTATCTCGGCACCTCCGAAGGCGCGCGCGCGGTGGACTACAACTATCTGAAGCAGGTGGCGGTGGCGGCGGATACACTCGGGTACGACGGCGTGCTACTGCCGACGGGGCGCTCCTGCGAGGATGCCTGGGTGGTCGCCTCCAGCCTGATCGGCGTGACGCAGCAGCTCAAGTTCCTGGTGGCGATCCGCCCCGGCATCAGCTCGCCAGGCCTAGCGGCGCGCATGGCGGCCACCTATGACCGCCTCTCCAACGGCCGCCTGCTGATCAATGTCGTCACCGGCGGCGACCAGGCCGAGCTGGAAGGCGACGGCGTGTTCGCCAGCCACGAGGAGCGCTACGAGATCACCGACGAGTTCCTGCGCATCTGGCGCGGCATCCTGGAGCGCTCGCACGACAGCGGCTCGATCGACTTCATCGGCAAGCATCTGCGCTCGAAGAACGGCCGCACCCTGTTCCCGCCGCTTCAGAAACCCTACCCGCCGCTGTACTTCGGCGGCTCCTCGCCGGCGGCGCATGACCTCGCCGCCGAACAGGTGGACGTGTACCTGACCTGGGGCGAGCCGCCCGCCGCGGTGGCGGAGAAGATCGCCGACATTCGGCGCCGCGCGGCGGCGAAAGGCCGCACCCTGCGCTTCGGCATCCGCCTGCACGTCATCGTGCGCGAAACCAACGAAGCCGCCTGGCGCGCCGCCGACGAGCTGATCGAGAAGCTCGACGACGCCACCATCGAGCGCGCCCAGGCGGCATTCTCCAAGATGGATTCCGAGGGTCAGCGCCGCATGGCCGCATTGCACGGTGGCCGCCGCGACAAGCTGGAGGTGTCGCCCAACCTGTGGGCCGGCGTGGGCCTGGTGCGCGGCGGCGCCGGCACCGCCTTGGTGGGCGATCCGCAGACGGTGGCGGCGCGCATGCAGGAATATGCCGACCTGGGCATCGAGACCTTCATCCTCTCTGGCTATCCGCACCTGGAGGAAGCCTATCGCTTCGCCGAGCTGACCTTCCCGCATCTGCCGCTCGAGCGGCAGCAGAAGCGCCCCGCAGAGGGGGTGCTGTCCGGCCCCTTCGGCGAAATCGTGGCGAACACCTACGTGCCCAAGGTCTCGCAGAGTTGAGCCGGCCGTGACCACCCTTGCCCGTCGCCGCTTCTGCGGCATCCTGGTGGTGCTCGGCGCAGTGCTGGCCGTACCCGGCATCGCTAGCGCCGGCACGGTGGAAGTGCGCATCGGCTACCAGAAATCCTCCACCCTTACTGCGCTGCTCAGGGCGCAGGGGACGCTGGAACGGAAGTTCGCCGGCAAGGATGTGCACATCAGCTGGAGCGAATTCAGCAGCGGCGCGCCGCTGCTGGAAGCGCTGAACGTGGGCGGCATCGACCTGTCCGCCGATGTCGCCGACACGGTGCCGGTGTTTGCCCTGGCCGCGGGGGCGAAACTGGCCTATTACGCGCAGGAGCTGCCCTCGCCCAACGCCCAGGCCATCCTGGTCCAAGCGGACTCCCCCATCCATGAACTCTCAGAGCTGAAAGGCAAAAAAGTGGCGGTGGCCAAGGCCGCCGGCGCGCACTATCTGTTGATCGCGGCCCTGCGCAAGGCCGGGCTCAGGTTCAGCGACATCCGGCCGGCCTATCTGTCCCCCGCCGACGGCCGCGCCGCGTTCGAGAACGGCTCGGTGGATGCCTGGGCGGTGTGGGATCCTTATGTCGCCGGCGCGCAGCAGCAGGTCAAGGCACGCATATTGACCGACGGCAGCGGCATCGCCAGTTATCGCCGCTACTACCTGGCCTCGGCCGGCTTCGCCCAGTCGCATCCCGACATCGTGCAGAGCGTGTTCGATGCCCTGCGCGAAACCGGCGTCTGGGTGAAAGCGCACCCGCAGGAAGCGTCGGCGCAGTTGGCGCCGGTGTGGGGGCTGGATGCGCAGACGGTGCGCATCGCCAACGACCGGCGCAGCTACGAGGTGCGGGCGGTGAGCGCGGATGCGCTGAACGACGAGCAGACCATCGCGGATGCGTTCCTCGATGCGGCCCTGATTCCGAAGGCAGTGGACACGCGCGGGGCCGAAGTGTGGAAACCGTTGTGAGCACCCTGTCGCTGCACCGTCCGGAGCAATCCTCGACGCCGCTGGCGCCACCGGATCTGCTGCACGTCGATTGCGGCGCCTATACCGCGACGGTGGACGCACTCGCAGCCAAGCTCGCCGCGACCGCGGTGGAGCGCGACAAGCGCGGCGGCACCGCGCTGGCCGAGCGCGCGCTGATCCGGCAGAGCGGCCTGCTGACGCTGAGCGTGCCGCGCCAGCACGGAGGCCCCGGCGAGCGCTGGCCGCTGATCTACCGCATCGTGCGGCGCCTGGCGGCCGCCGACAGTTCGCTGGCCCATCTGTACGGCTTCCAGCATCTGCAGATCGCCACCATCCTGCTGTTCGCCAATCCGGCGCAGCAACAGCGTTACCTGGACAGCACCGTTCGCCACAACTGGTTCTGGGGCAATGCCACCAATGCGCTGGATGGCAATATTGTCCTGCAACCGGCCAGCGATTCAGCAGGCGAGTACTACCAGCTGGATGGGCTCAAGACCTTCTGCTCCGGTGCGCTCGACTCGGACATGCTGAACGTGTCGGCACCGCGCGGCGGCGATCCGTCCAACCGGCTGATCATCGCCATCCCCAGCCGCCGCACCGGCATCCACGCCAACGAGGACTGGGACGCCATCGGCCAGCGCCAGACCGACAGCGGCAGCGTGCGCTTCGAGCAGGTGCGGGTGGAAGCGAAGGAAATCCTCGGGCCGCCGGGTCCGGGCGGATCGCCACGGGCGACCCTGCGGCCCTGCG
>JAMFRN010000255.1 GCA_026224805.1 Nevskia soli | reverse complement strand
CCCACACCGCCACGCCCTCGCCGGCCGGCTCGACCAGGCCGAAGCGCTCGCCGATGCGGCGGCGGTACTCCGGCTGCAGCCGGCTCTTCCACAGCAGGCGCAGCAGCACCAGGGGGGTGATGAGGTAAAGCAGCAGGGTGTAGAGCAAGCGCATCGGCGAAGACTAGAGAAAACCGCGCAACGGGTAAAATGGCCAAATGACCGCCACCCCTCCGACCCCGGTGCCACGACAACTGCTGGCGCCGCGCTACTGGCCGGCCTGGATCGGCCTGGGCCTGCTGTGGCTGCTGGCCTTCATGCCGATGCCGCTGCTGCGCCTGTGCGGTGCCGCCCTGGGCGAGCTGTTCCACCTGGCGGTGCCGAGCCGGCGCCGCATCGTGCGCATCAATCTGCGCCTGTGTTTCCCCGAGTTGAGCGAGACGCAACGGCGGCGCATGGCGCGGGCGCACTTCCGCGCGCTCGGCATGGGCCTGTTCGAGGTACCGCTGGCCTGGTTCGCCTCCGACCGCCGGCTGCTGCGCAGTGTCGAGTTCGAGGGCGTCGAGCATGTGCGGCAGGCCCAGGCAGACGGCAGCGGCGTGCTGCTGCTCACCGGGCATTTCACTACCATGGAACTGGGCTGCCGCCTGGTGCACCTGGCGGGGTTCCCGTTCCACGGCATGTACCGCCGCGCCGACAATGTCTTCGCCGATTACTGGATGTGCCGGCTGCGCGAGGCGCGCCTGGGCCTGCCGATGGTGCCAAAGGAAGATCTCAAGCGCATCGTCAGGCTGCTGCGGCGCGGCGGACGCGTCTGGTATGGCCCGGACCAGACCATCGAGGCCGCCAACGCGGTATTCGTGCCCTTCTTCTGCGAGCCGGTGCTGACCCTCACCGCGACCTCGCGCCTAGCCGAGATGGGACGGGCCAAGGTGGTGCCGTACTTCCCGCAGCGGCATGGCGGCCGCTACAAGGTGGTGTTCAAGCCGGCGCTGGACAACTTCCCCGGCGGCGACGATAGCGCCGATGCCGCGCGCGTGAACAAGCTGCTGGAGGACGCCATCCGCGAGGTGCCGGAGCAGTACTTCTGGGTGCACCGCCGCTTCAAGGACGGCCCGCCCGGACGCCGCGACCCTTACGCGCGCTGAAAGCGCGCCCCTGTAGAATCCGATTCGTCATGCGCATCATCCAGGTCAATTCCCATTTCCACGGCGGCGGCGTCGACACGCAGACGCTGGAGCTGTGCACCGGTCTGCTGGCGCAGGGCCACGAGGTGATGCTGGCGCTCAATCCCGGCGGCCGCTGGGAATCGCGCGCACGGGCGCTGCCAGGCCTGCGCATCGAGATCATCGACGGCGGCAAGCTGCACTGGGGCCTGCGCCTGCGGCGCCTGGCCGAGCAGTTCCAGGCGCAGGTGCTGCACGCCCACCATGGCCGCGACTACTGGACCACCGGCGTGGCCGGCAAGCTCGCCGCCAACAAGCCGCAGGTGGTGTTGACCCGTCACCTGATGACGCCGCTCAGCTCGACCAGCGCGCGCTACCTGCTGTGGCTGGGGCATGTCACCGCGGTATCGAAGGCGGTGCAGGCCAATCTGACACGCGAGCTGAAAGGCGACCAGCGCCGCTTGCACCTGGTCTACTCCGGCGTCGACGTGCAGCATTTCCGGCCGGACGCGGCGCTGCGCAACCAGGGGCGCGCCCTGCACGGCTGGGACGAGACGCAACTGGTGTTCGCCGTGGTCGGCGGCGCCGGCCTGCCCGACGGCAAGGGCCAGCGGGAGTTCGTCGAGGCCGGGGCGCGGCTGATCCGCGAATACCCGGACGCGCGGCTGATGATCGTGGGCGAGGGCGGCCTGATCCCGGTGCTGGAGCAGCGCATCGCCGAGCTGGGCCTGCAGCAGTCCATCCTTTGCGTCGGCTTCACCCAGGACGTGGAGCGCATCGCCGCGATGATCGACGTGCTGGTGCATCCGGCGGTGGGCACCGAGGCCCTGGGCCTGGTGATCTGGGAGGCGATGGCGGCAGCCAAGCCGGTGATCGCCTCGCGCCTCGGCGGCATTCCGGAAACGTTCATCGACCCCGACCACGGCCGCCTGGTGCAGCCGCGCAGCGTGGACGAGCTGTACGCGGCGATGAAGCTGTTCGCCGAAGACCCGGAGATGCGCCGCCGCGCCGGCACCGCCGCGCGCGAGTTCCTGATCACCAACGAGTACACCCGCGAAGGACAGGCGCGGCGTTTCGCCGCGCTATACCAGGAAATTCAGCCGGGCTGAGCGCTCCGCAAATCGCGCGCTCTACATCTCGCCAATATCGTTCACTTGCGACTGCAGCTCGGCCCGATCGAGCGACTGCAATGGCAGCCCCGCCAGCCGCTCCACCCGGCGCCGCAGCGTCGCATAGGCTTTCTCGAACTCCTGCGGCGTATGTGGATCAGGCACGCCCCAATGCGCCTTCAAGGGCCGGCCAGGATAGTACGGGCACTGTTCCCCGGCGGCCTGGTCGCAGACGGTCACCACGAGATGAATGGGCGGCGCACCCGGCGCCGAGAATTCATCCCAACTCTTGCTGCGCGCCCCTGCGGTCGAAATCCCCTCATCCTTGAGCAAGGCCAGCGCCAGGGGATTGGGTTCGCCTTTAGGGAAGCTGCCGGCCGAATAAGCGCGTAGCCGCCCACCTGGTCCGGCCAGGTGATTGAGCGTCGCTTCCGCCAGGATCGAGCGCGCTGAATTGCCGGTGCAGAGAAACAAAACATTAAAGGGCGTGGTGGTCATGGCCTTGCGATCACTGCATTCAATTCCGGTGCGGCTTCTGATTTCGATCGATAGAACCAGGCATCAAGCGCAGTCGCCAGGACGGCGCCGGCGAACTGGGTGCCGATAAATCCCGGCACGTCCTGCGGCCGGATGCCGGCAAACGTGTTGCTCAGTGACCTGGCAACGGTAACAGCCGGGTTGGCAAAGGACGTGGACGCCGTAAACCAATAGGCTGCGACGATGTAAACGGCGACGGCATACGGCACAGCACCAGGCCGATGACGTATACAGCCAAAGATCGTCGTCAGCAGGCCGAATGTGGCCACCACTTCACTGAACATCAGCGCGGCCCCTGGCCGCATCTTTTCGGAAACCTGAAACACCGGCTCGCCGAACATCGCGTGTGCCACCCACACGCCTGCGACGGCACCGGCGAACTGCGCCGCCAGGTAGCCCGGCAGATCCGCCCAGGCGTGACGCCGGCTTACGGCCATTGCCAGGCTCACCACCGGATTGAAATGCGCGCCGGAGATCGGGCCAAAAACCAGGATCAGCGCCACCAGGCCGCCGCCCGTGGCGATCGAATTGGCCAGCAGGGCAATGGCGGCATTCCCACCGGCCAGGCGCTCACCCATGATGCCGGAGCCGACCACGACGGCCAGCAGCAGGGCAGTGCCGACGAACTCCGCGACGGCGCGACGTGCGGCGTTCATGGCTTCACCTCCAAAGGCTTCACCATAAAAGACGATGATGCAGGACACAGCCCGGAAAACTGCGGCGTATCTCGGATACCCGCGGGCGCCGTCTCGCGCGGAGTATTCCGATAGCCGAGCTTGGAAAAATAATCCGCGGCTGTTGTGGTCAACAGATAGAGGGAGACAACGCCGCGTCGGCGCGCCAGGACTTCCGCAGCGGCCACCATGTGCCGCCCCATACCGTCGCCGCGCAGATGCTCAGACACGGCTAGCGACCGCAGCAAGGCTGCGGGGCCGATACCTTCGATTCCGACCACCGCCACCAGAATCTGACCTTCGCGGAGCACAAGAAAGTTTTCCAGCAGATCCGGACTGAGGTCATCGGTTGACAGGGCGGACCCATCAAGCAGCCGCTTGATGTCCGCCCAATCTGCAGGGCTGGCGGGGACAATCTGCATCGAGGTCAACCGCAGCAGGCCCTGGTTTTGGGGCGTGGCTCAAAACTGACCTTTGTCTCGGGCACACAGCAGCCAGCCTCGACAGGAGCGGCCGTCGTCGCGTGTTCGCCGAACACGGGAATATCGCCAAGCGTATGAAAGGTTTCCCAGGCGAGGCCCTGCGGGTCCTGCACCCAATATTTGTCGGACTTGGCATAACAGCAGCTTGCGCCCGCCTGGTCCAGGGCCTCGATGTCCGCTGCGGCCACTTGCGCGCGCAGCACCTGCAGATCCTCCTCGGCGTCCACCTGAAATCCTAGATGGTTGACGCCGGCGGCACCGCCGCGCCGCGAGATCGCAAAATTGATGCGCGGATCATCGAGCATCCACTTAGCGTAATCGGCCTTCTGGACGGTCGGCGGCGCGCCGAACATGGCCGAGTAGAAGCGGATGTTCTTGGACAGATCATCGACGGAAACGTGAACATGAAAACGCTTCATGCGGACACCTTCTTGCGAGCGGTAGTGTTGGGTTTCTTCGGCGGGGCGCAGCCGACACCGCAGGCGTCTGGCTGTCCCCTGCAGCAGTTCTCAGTGAGGTAAGCGATAAGGCCGCTCATCGCTTCGTAGTTGGCCGAGTACCAGATGAAGCGGCTTTCCTGGCGACTGGTGACAAGGCCGGCATGGCTCAACTCTTTCAGGTGAAAGGACAGCGTGGCCGCGGCGACTTGCAGCGCATCGCCGATCCGGCCAACCGTCACAGCATCGGGGCCGGCCTCAACCAGGTAGCGGAACACCGCAAGCCGAGTGTCTTGCGCGAGCGCGGAGAGGGCAGCAAGGGCTTTGTCTGTTTCCATATTTCTATATTTATCGAAATATGGTGGAATGTCAATTCCCCGCCCGCATCTGTATCCCGGGCCTTAATGCCTTATCGCAGACCCTGCGGGAACGCGGCCATCTGTTCGAGCAGCGCCGCCGCCACGCGCGCGCTGGCAATGCCGCTCATGCCGCCAGGTCCCTCAGCCTCCAGCGGACGCAGCCAGGGCACGTAGTGCATCGGCGGCGAGATGCCGAACAATCCCACCGTGGGCACGCGATGCGCCACCGCCAGGTGCAGCGCCAGGCTGTCGTTGCTGACGCAGCCGAGGCAGCGCGCGATCAGGGCGCTGCCGACGCGCAGGTCCAGGTCCATGCCGGTGATGTCGAGCAGGCGCGCGCGCCCTTCGCACTGGCCGCGGATTTCGGCGGCGAGATCGGCCACGTCGGCGGCGCCGAACAGCAGGAAGGAGCAGGCGGGATCGGCGGCTTGCAGCCGCCCGATCAACTCGGCGCAGAGCGCGGCGGGATAGCGCCGCGCCGCCACCGATGCGCCCAGGCCCAGGGCGATCAGGCGCGGATGGTCCTGTGCCAGCTGCGCCGCCTGCGCTGATGCCTCGGCGCTGTCGAACAGGGAAGGATAGATCGCCTCGGCCGGATAGCCGTGACGGCCGAGCAGCCGCGGCAGCCAGCTATGGGTGTCGGGATGGGTGGTGCCGCGCTTCTGCACCATCACATGATGGGTGAACAGCAGGGCGTTGAAGAACTGGTGGCGGCGGACGAAGCCGATCCGCCGCGGCACGCCGGCGCGCAGTGCGGCAATCGCGGCATAGGTCTTGAAGTTGAAGAAGAACAGCGTGTCCAGCTGCAGCGAGCGCAGCAGCTGCGTCATGCGCCGGCCGCGCTCGCCCCTGTCGGCGGCGCGTTCGATGTCGGCGATGCCGACCACCCGCTCGATGTAGGGCTGCGCCTCGAACAGGCGGTTGACCGCCGGCGGAAGGGGATTGAGCAGGATCAGCGGCCGGCCCAGCTGCTGCGACAGGGCGCGGATGAAGCCCAGGTGCAGCACCGAATCACCGATGTTGCCGGAGATGTAGACGGCACAGGGGCCGACCGCCGCGCCCGCCATCAGACCGCGGCCAGGCGCGCCGCGCTTGCGGCGGCGGCGCTGCCGAGCAGTTCGACGGCCGCCTCGCTCAACGCCGCGGTGGGGATGCCGTTGAGCACGGAGGGACTCTCGCTCTCGCCCAGCAGCGCGCGATGCAGCGGCGGCGGCGGCAGGTATTCCTTGTTGTCATGCTTGATGCGGAACCAGCTCACCGAGGGCACATCCAGCATCCAGGCCAGGTGCAGCGGGCCGGTGTCGCCGGACAGGTGCAGGGCCGCGCCGCGGATCAGCGCGCTGAGCTGCACCACGTCGAGGCTGCCGATGAAGACTTTCCACGGCTCGAAGCCGAGCTGGCCGAGGATGGCGTCCATGCGGGCGCGCTCGCGCTCCGAGCCCATCGAGGTCAGCACCATGCGGTATTGCGGCAGGCGCCGGTGCAGGTCCTGCAGCAGCTCGACCATCTGCGCCACCGGCAGCTGCCGCGCGTCGTCGGTGGTGTTGGGGCTGATGTGCAGATAGCTGCCCTGCTCGGCTTCCGTAACGCCGCTGGCCTGCAAGGCCTGCGGCGGCAGCTCGATGTTGAATTGGCTGTCATTGGCGAAGCCGGCTTGCGCCAGGCACTCCAGCCATTGCCGGTACATCGGCTCCTGCTCGTAGCGGAAATCCATCACCTCGCTCTGCAGCCAGCGCCAGCCCTTCTTGCCGTCCCAGAACGGGCGCCGCCCCAGGCGCGCGCGCGCGCCGGCGGCCCAGGCGAGGACGCTGCCGTGGTTGTTGCCGGTGAGGTTGATGGAGACGTCATAGCCAGTGCGGCGCAGCGCGCCGATATGGCGCAGCTCGTTGAGGGTCAGCCCGGCCTTGCGGCTGGCGTAGGCCATGCGGCCGTCGATCCAGGGCAGCAGCGTGAGCAGGGGTGTGTAACTGCCGGCGGTGAGCACGTCGAGCTGCGCCTGCGGATAGGCGCGGCGGATCGACCACAGGGCCGGGAAGCTGTGCACCACATCGCCGAGGCCGCCGAACAACAGCACCAGCACCTTGCGCGCCTGCGCCGTGCGCTGGACGAAGGCGGGCGTCGTCCGCCGGTAACGGATGCCGGGCCGCGGCGGCATCGAGGTCGAGCCGCTGATGTTTTCGTCCGTCATGAAAGGGTCTCCGGATTCGCCCAGGGCCTGTTAGCAGGCGCCAGCATCCTCCGTACGGCCGGGGTGATTGATAGGCACATAGTATGTCACGGCGAATCCCCCCGAACGGGGCTGGCCAGGGCGCTTTGCTATGCTTCCGCGATGAGCGCTTCGTCCATCAACGGCAACCCTGCCGAGCGGCCCGCAAGGCCCAGCCTGTCCGTCATCCTCATCACCCGCAACGAAGCCGACAACATCGCCGCCTGCCTGGAGTCGGTAGCCTGGGCCGACGAAATCATCGTGGTCGACTCGGGCAGCAGCGACGAGACTGCGGCTATCGGCCGGCGCTACACGCTGCACGTGCAAATCACCGACTGGCCCGGCTTCGGACCGCAAAAGAACCGCGCGCTGGACCTGGCCACCGGTGAGTGGGTGCTGTCGATCGACGCCGACGAGCGCGTCACGCCGGAGTTGCGCGCCGAGATCGAGGCGGTGCTGGCGGCGCCCGCGGCCGATGCCTATGAAATGCCGCGCCTGTCGAGCTACCTGGGGCAGCCGATGCGCCACAGCGGCTGGTGGCCGGACTACATCACGCGCTTGTTTCGCCGCGGCAGCGCGCGCTTCAGCGACGTGCGGGTGCACGAGAAGCTGCTGGTGCAGGGCCGCACCGGCCGGCTGCGCAATCACCTGGTGCATTACTCGTTCCGCAGCGTCGAGCAGGTGATCGCCAAGATGGACGCCTATTCGACCGCTTCCGCCACCGCGATGGCCGCGCGCGGCCGCAGCGCCGGCGTGGGCAAAGCGGTGCTGCACGGCTTCTTCACCTTCCTGCGCACTTATGTGCTGCGCGCCGGTTTCCTCGACGGCCGGCTGGGCTTCGTGCTGGCAATATCCAATGCCGAGGGCGCCTATTACAAGTACCTCAAGCTGGCGGAGCGCAGCGGCCGGCTTTCCAGGTAACCGCGGAGCAGCTGCAACTGCTTGGAACTTGCCTCAATAAATCCCCTCTCCCCCACGGATGTGGGGGAGAGGGGTCTCTTTCAAACTCGCGGACCCTTGCATCCTATGGCGTGAGCCGGCTGCGCCGGCGCCCCTACCCTACGCCCTCTCCCCGCTTCGCAGGGAGAGGGAACATTTGTGAGCTGACCTCTACCAGCTCACGCGGCGGGCGCGGCGACCGGCGGTGCCGAGCGCAACCGCTGCACTTTCTCCAGTACCTCGCTGACCGAGAAGCCCTGGATGCCGTTGCGCTCGGGACCGATGACGATGGCGCTGCGGCTCGAGCGCGGCGCCCATTCGATCGACTTAGTGCCGTCGTTCTGGAAGATGCCCAGCACCGGCTTGTCCAGGGCCGAGGCGATGTGGATCAGCGAGGTGTCGGGGCTGATGATGCAGTCGGCGCGCGCGCACAGGGAAATGAGCCGGCGCAGGCTTTGGCCGGTATTCACCACCTGGCACGGCCGCCCCGATGCCGCCGCCGCTTCGTGCGCGGTGGCCTCGGTGGCGTCGGTGCAGCTCAGGGCCAGCGCCGCCGAGGGCGCCAGGCGCGCCAGCCCGTCGAGGATGGCCGCGGCATCGGCGACGCGGATGCCGCGCGCCGGATCGGCGGCGAACAGGT
>JAMFRN010000034.1 GCA_026224805.1 Nevskia soli | reverse complement strand
CCCGGCTCGGAGTGCTGTCACCACCCATGAACAGGGCGATGCCAAGGACTCCTTCGTTGCCCACCACCGATATTTCGCCCGACGCCCCGTTTTCCATCACGTAAAGCAGGGACACAATGCAGTCGGTTGGAAAATAGACGTGACTCAAGGTGTCGCCGGACTCATGCAAGACCCTTCCGAGCGGAAGCGACATCAATTCCAGATGTGGGAACAGACGCTCTCGAACGTCCAGCGGCAACGCAGCCAGGAGATGGTTTTCCAGCGCTGTAGGAACCTCGGACACATCAATCCCCGTTCAGGGGGAGCGCACCCCCTCCCCGTATCGGGAAAGGATAGCCCAAAAAACTACACAGTTATGTACGATGCCGCACACAAGACCAGGGTCAATTCGGCGCCCGCTTTCATCAAAAAAAGCTTCGCTTGGTTGTAAAGCACAAAAGGTGCCCGTTATCGTAATATTTCGGCAGGATTGCAGTGAAATCACCGGAAGCCCAAATGCCCGCGCAAGCCGCTAGTCCAGAAAATATGATGCCGTTGCGCCACCAAGCCGAGGAGCTGCTCCTAGTAGGCATCCCTCCAAAGGCCAAGATTGCGACAACCGGTTGGGAGGCTCTGGCCACGCTGCATCGCATGGCCACCGATCCGGAGGGTGCCAGTGCGACTGTCAAGTTGCTCCACGAGTTGCAAGTCCACCAGGTGGAACTGGATCTGCAACATGAGCAACTGGAGCAAGGCCGGGACGAGCTAACCCATGCCTTGAACCGGTATGTAGAGCGCTTCGATTTCGCACCCGTTGGATATTTCGCAGTTGACTGGGACGGCAAGATCATCGAAGGGAATCTGGCCGGAGCCGACTTGTTTGGAGTCGAGCAAGCCGCTTTGAGCGGTCGGCGTATCGATAGTTTAGTGACCTCACAAAGCCGGCTCGCACTTCTCGCGATGCTGAAGCGGCTAAGCAACGGCGGTTCCAGGGAAACCTGCGAGGCGCAGATCGACAGCGGCGGAAACGTCTCGCGGCTTTTCCAGGTTGTGGCAACGGTGTCCCCCACCGACCGGTCCTTGATGATGGTATTTGTCGAAACGACCGATCACAGAACGCTCGACCCGCGCACCTGACTCTTACCGGGAGGTCATGGCCGAAATAAGCGTTCCCGCGGTCTATGGTCCGACACGGCGGTAGGGCCAGTTGCCGGCAGTCCGCCGCCGGATCGCGCAAAGTGCATACTGCCTCATGGTCTCATCGGCTAACGCAAACCACCCCCACAGTCCGTCCACTGCGACGCGCATTGTCGGCATTGGCGCTTCGGCCGGAGGATTGGCGGCGCTGGAGCAATTCTTTGAGCAGGTCCCGCCGGCCAGTGGTCTGGCTTATGTTGTAGTACAGCATCTCGATCCCGCAGAGAAGTCCCTGCTGGCGGAGTTGCTGCAACGGGTCACGGCCATGCCGGTGCGCGAGACCGCGGAAATGATGCGCGTCGAGCCCGACAGCGTCTATGTGATCCCGCCGAACCGGGAACTCAGCGTCATTGATGGCGTCCTGAAATCGGAAAAACCCGCCGAACAGCGCGGCATGCGCCTGCCGATCAACGTCCTGTTCTCCTCCCTGGCACGCGATCAGGGTGATCGCTCCATCGCCGTAATTCTGTCCGGCATGGGGTCGGATGGCACCCTGGGTCTGCAGGCGATCAAGGCATTGGGGGGCCTGACTGTGGTGCAACAGCCAGAGTCGGCACAGTTCGACTCGATGCCCAGGAGCGCCATCGCAGCGGGTTGTGCCGACATAGTCGCTCCGCCTGCCGAGTTGCCGGCCCGCATTCTCGCCTGCGTTGCCCAGGTCGCCGGCGTGCCGAAGCCAGAAACCGCAGGCTTGGCCGATACAGCGCCGGCCGGTCCGCTGCAACAGATCTTCAGGCTATTGCAGCAGCGGACGAGGCATGATTTCTCCCTTTACAAACCCAGCACCCTACATCGCCGCATCGAGCGGCGCATGGCCATCCATGCCATTGCCACACCGGCAATGTATGCGGATTTCCTGCGCGAGCATACGCAAGAGATCGATCTGCTGTTCAAGGAGCTGCTGATCGGCGTCACCAGCTTCTTTCGGGACGCCGCAGTCTGGCAGCAACTAGCGGACATCACGCTGCCGGAGCTGCTGAGTCGGCGCCCTAGGGCACAAAAGCTCCGCGCCTGGATCGTTGGCTGCTCAACCGGGGAAGAAGCGTACTCATTAGCCATGGTCTTCGCAGAGGTACTGGAACACCTGCCGCAATACCGCGGCTGCACATTGCAGATTTTCGCCTCCGACCTGAGCCCCGACGCCGTCGCCACCGCACGCCGTGGCCAGTACCCCGCCTCTATCAGTGCCGACGTATCCTCAGACAGGCTTGCACGTTTCTTTACCGCACACGATGGGCACTACCGTATTCGCAAGAGCATCCGCGACACCGTATTGTTTGCGGAGCATGACGTCATTCTCGACCCGCCCTTCACCAAGCTGGATATGCTTGTCTGCCGTAACTTGATGATTTACTTCGACGCGGCGCTCCAGCACAGGCTGTTGCCCCTGTTTCACTACAGCCTGCAGCCCGGCGGCATACTGCTCCTGGGAAGCTCGGAGACGGTGGGGCGCTTTAGCCGGCTCTTCACCTCAATCGACTCCAAGCTGCGGCTGTATGTGCGTCAGGATAGTGTTTCCGGCAACGGCTCCAACCTTCTGATGAAGTCATTTCCTCCACTGTCCAAGCAAGCAAAGGATCTCTCCGTGCCTCCTCCCAGTACCCCTGCTCAGGCAAAGGATAACCTGCAAATTGCCGCCGACCATCTGTTGCTACAGGTGCATGCCCCTCCTGCCGTTGTCGTGAACAGCTCCGGCGACATTGTCTATATCAGCGGACACACCGGCAGATACCTGGAGCCCGCAGCGGGAAAGGCCAATTGGAATTTTCACGCAATGGTTCGCGAGAACCTGCGCCTGCCTCTCGCCAGCGCCTTGAAACAAGCCGCCGCCCAGAGCGAGCTGGTGCACTTACGCAGCTTGCAGGTGCAAACCCCGGGAGGCGTGCAGATCGTCGACGTAACAGTACACGCGCTCGCGGAGCCCGCCGCATTGAATGGCATGGTGATGGTCGTCTTCCGTGACGTTGCAGCGTCACCGTCAGGCCGGCGCCGTGGCAAGGCGCAACGCGAGACGGAGGCATCTCATGCGGCGGAGCTGCAACAATACCGTGACGAAATTCAGACCTTGCGCGAAGAAACGCACGCATCCAAGGAAGAGCTGCAGTCAGCCAACGAGGAGTTGCAGTCCACCAACGAAGAGCTCCAATCGACCAATGAGGAGCTGACTACTTCTAAGGAAGAAATGCAGTCGATGAACGAAGAGCTGCAAACGATCAATGCGGAAATGCAGACCAAGCTCGACGATCTCGCGCTGGCCCAGAGCGATATGAAAAACCTGCTCAACAGCACCGACATAGCGATGCTGTTTCTCGACAAGGACCTCAACGTCAGGCGCTACACCGATCGGGCATCGAAGATCATCAATCTTCGGGAAAGCGATATCGGCCGGCCGCTCAGCGACCTCACCACGAGCCTGCAATACCCTACGCTGCACGAAGACGTGCTTGAAACGGTGCGGACGCTGATATTTTCCGAAAAACAGATTCTGACCAGCGACAGCCGCTGGTTTTCCGTGCGCATCATGCCCTACCGCAGGCTGGACAATGTGATCGACGGCGCCGTAATCACCTTTGTCGATATCACTGCAACGAAGGAGCTGGAATCGGAGCTCCGAAAGGATTCCAGCCTGTGATGAGACGAAGCACAGATCCCGCCGCTGAACCACCAAACTGACCTGGTGTGTGAAATTGGGTCGGACTGAACCAACCCGGAAATAACGGACACTGTAATTAGGCTGCATCTGCCGCGGCTTCAAAGGCCGGCGACGCGGGCCGCAGACACTAATATTCGGATATTCCATAGCCGACGCTCGCGAACCTCGGCGTCGGGCCGACTGCAGCAGCCGACCTCAAGCCCCGTTAGCGGTCATTCGCGGCAGGTACATCGGCCCCAGCCTTCGCCTCCTGCGCCGCTATCGTCTCCGCCTGATCCCACACCTGCCCGGCCAGCAGCACGCCGAACGTGCTGACCGGCAGGCCGCCTGTCTTCAGCGCTTCGGCTGTCCAGGTGTTGCAGGTGTAGAGGCCGTAGTAGGTCTTGCTGGAGGGGTAGTAAACATTGCCCGGATACTTGCCGGGCAGATATGGCGGCACGTTACCCTTGTCGTCCTGCTGCAATGAATCCCAGACGAAGCCGCTGATGGCGTCGATCTGCTCCTGCCGCACCGGCAGGGCGATCAGGTGCTCGCTGCCATAGACGTTGGGCGGCGTGTCCTGCAAATACGTCACCAGCAGCAGGCCGTCGCCGGGCAGCGGCGCCAGCAGCACATGCGCCAGGTTCTTGTGCAGGGCCAGCACGTACTGGCGGTCGCCGAAACCGAACGTCAGATAACGGGCGCCGGGAAACCCGGCTGTCAGGGTGGTGAGCGGGCCATGCAATTGCGCGACCGGCAGGATCAGGTCGGTGTGCTTCCCGCGCCGCAGCACATAGACGCTGGCGGCAGGCTCCTGCGCCTGATGCGTGCTGGCCACGCTGGTTTCCTGGGGCACCGCGCTGCAGGCGGCAAGGCACAGCAGCATCATTGCCAATATCGGCGCGACCTGGAAAACCCGGAGGTGCATCACGGCTCGCTCCACCCCGGCACGATCAGCCTCACCCGATCAGCCCCCGATCAATTCAGATAGCCGTTGTCGCGATACCAGCGCACCGCGTCTTCCAGCGCCTGCCGCGCGGGGCGCTGGGTGTAGCCCAGCTCGCGCTTGGCCTTGTCGCTGGAGAAGAACATGTGCTTTTTCGACATGCGCACTTCCTCCACCGTCGCCACCGGCGGCTTGCCGGTGAAGCGGGCCAGGGTCTCGGAAACGTAGGCGATGGGCAGCACCACGGCATGCGGCAGGCGCACTTTCGGCGGCCTGCGGCCGACGATGTCGGCGATCACGGCGAGGATTTCGCGCAGGCTCATGTCGGTGCCGCCGAGGACATAGCGCTGGCCGACGACGCCCTTCTGGTAAGCCAACCAGTGGCCCTCAGCCACATCCTCGACATGGGCGATGTTGAGGCCGGTATCGACATAGGCCGGCATCTTGCCGGCGGCGGCATCGCGCACCACGCGGCCGGTCGGGGTGGGCTTGAGGTCGCGTGGGCCGATCGGGGTGGACGGGTTGACGATCACCAGCGGTAGGCCGTCGCGCGCGAACTCTCGCGCCACTTCCTCGGCCAGAAACTTGGAGCGCTTGTAGTGGCCGATCATGTCGTCCACCGTCACCGGCGTGTCCTCGTTGCCGGGCGTGCCGTCCTTGGGAATGCCCAGCACGGCGACGCTGCTGGTGTAGACGATGCGCCCGACCCCGGCATTCTTCGCCGCCTGCAACAGGGCGCGGGTGCCCTCGACGTTGGCCTGGTACAGCTCTTCCGGATTGGGCGCCCACAGGCGGTAATCCGCGGCGACATGAAACAGCGCATCGCAGCCGGCGCAGGCGCGCTGCAGCGAAGCGGCGTCGGTCAGATTGCCTTCGGCGACCTCGACTTCCAGCCCGGCGAGGTTGCGCCGGTCCGAACCGGGGCGCGCCAGCACGCGCACGATGAAGCCCTCGGCGAGCAGGCGCCGCGCCACGGCGGAGCCGACGAAACCAGTGGCGCCGGTGACCAGGGCGCGGCGCGGCGCGGCGGCGGAAGTTGCAGTCATCGGATTCTCAGACCTCGTAGGCCAGGCCGGGGCCGGCGGCCTGCGCGGCGCGGCGCAAGGTGGCGCAGGCGCGATTCATGGTGCTTGCCAGGTGCGGCAGGCGCGGGATCAGCAGCGGGTGGCTGAGCAAGGCGGTGGCCACGGCCGCCGGCTTGGCCCTGCCCCAGCGATCGACGGCGCCGGCCAGGGGCGG
Source organism: Nevskia soli (assembly GCA_026224805.1). GTDB lineage: Bacteria > Pseudomonadota > Gammaproteobacteria > Nevskiales > Nevskiaceae > Nevskia > Nevskia soli_A. The sequence continues at coordinate 7,556 of JAMFRN010000034.1, read as the reverse complement.
CGGAATGCTGTCCTGCGCGCTATCGGCGATGGCGCGCAGCACCAGGAACGGCAGGCCCTGGCTCTGTGCCACCTCGGCCACGGCGGCGCTCTCCATGTCCACGGCGGCAGCCTTGAACTCGCGCCGTGCCTCGGCTTTCGCCTGCGGCGTCAGCAGGGGCTCGGAGACCGTCAGGAGTGTGTGATCCAGCAGCGTCTGGCCACCCAGCCGCGCCGCCAGGCGCAGACGCCAGGCGGGATCGACGGCATATCGCGCGCCGTGCTGGTCAAGCACCACGCGGGGACACAGCAGCGCGCCTGAAAGCAGCCCAGGATCAAGTGCACCAGCCACGCCGTAGATGGCCAGTGCCGCCACGCCGGACTCGGCCAGGGCCAGAGCGGCAGCAGCCGCCGCCGCCGGGCCCATGCCGCAGACCTGCACGCGCACCCCGCCGTCCAGGTCTTCGACCAGGCCGAGCCGCAGCTTGCGCGGCGTCAGCGCGCGCGCTTCCGCCTCCAGGGCGATGACTACGCCGATGTGCCTCATGCGAGGGAGCGGCGGCGGTTCAGGGCTTGGGCGTACTGAGCTGCCGGTAACGCGTCAGCGCCCACAGCGGGAAGTAGGCGGTATAGCCGTGATACTTGAGATAGAACACGCGCGGGAAGCCCGGCGCGTTGTAGCTGGGGTGATACCACAGGCCGGCATTCTGCTCGCCGGACTCCTGCTGATCGGTCACTAGCCAGTCGACGCCGCGCCGCACCGCATCGGACTGGTGTTCGCCCGCGGCCATCAGGCCGAGCAGCGCCCAGGCGGTGGTATGGGCGGTGCTGACGCCGCCGTTGCTGCCGCGCAGTTCCGGCTGGTCGAAGCTGTCGTTGCTCTCGCCCCAGCCGCCATCGGCGTGCTGCTTGCTCTTCAGCCAGTCGATCGACTTGCGGATCCAGGGCTGGCTCAGGTCCTCGCCCACCAGGGCCAGGCCCGCCAGCACCGACCAGGTGCCGTAGATGTAGTTGGTGCCCCAGCGACCCCAGTAGGAGCCGTCCGGCTGCTGCACCTGCTTGAGGTAGTCGACGCAGCGGCGGATGGCGTCGCGATCCTGCTCGCGCTTGAGCACACCCAGCCCGGCCAGCACGCGGCCGGAGACATCCTCCGTCGGCGGATCAAGCATGGCGCCGTGATCGGCGAAGGGGATGTGGTTGATGTGGTAGTGGGTGTTGTTGCGGTCGAACGCGGCGAAGCCGCCGTTGTCCGACTGCATGCCCACCAGCCAGTCGGCGGCGCGCCCGATGCGCTCGCGGTACTCGCCTTCCTGCGGCGTGCCCTTGTAGGCGACGTGCAGCAGGCCGGCCACCATGGCGGTATCGTCCAGGTCCGGGTAATAGGCATTGGCGTACTGGAAGGCCCAGCCGCCCGGCGCCAGCTCCGGCGCATTCACTGCCCAGTCGCCCTTCACGTCCAGCACCTGCAGCGGCGTCAGCCAGTCCAGCGCACGCGTCACCGCGGACTGGGTCTTCTGGTCCTTGCCGGCGCGCAGCAGCGCCATCGCCGCCCAGCCGGTATCCCATACCGGCGACACGCAGGGCTGGCAGAAGGCAGTGCCGTCATCGCGGTAGACAATCAGCTTCTGCAGCGACTTGAGGCAGGTAGCGCGGGCCGGATGGTCCTTGGCGTAGCCCAGCAGGTCCATCGCTTCCAGCGCGTTGACCATCGGCGGGAAAATGCCGGCCAGGCCGTCTTCGCCGTTGAGGCGCGGCAGGAACCACTGCTCGGCGCGCTGGATCGCCTTGTTGCGCAGGGCCTTCGGCATCCACGGATCGCAGCTGCGGCCGACCTTGTCCAGCACCAGGAAAAACTTGTTGATCAGGCCGGCGGTGGGGAAATAATTGCGCTCCTGCTCCGGCGGCCTGACGAACAGCTCGCGCACGCCGACCTTCTTCGGATTCTTTGCCTTGGCCTGCAGCGTGCACAGGATGAACAGTGGCACCATGGTGGCACGGGCCCAGTAGGACACCTTGTCCAGATGGAACGGCGCCCACTTGGGCAGCAGCATGATCTCCACCGGCACGTACGGCGCGGCGCGCCACGGCACCTGCTCGAACAGGGCCAGCAGGATGCGGGTGAAGACATTGCTCTTCGCCGCGCCGCCGTGGGCCAGAATCACCTCGCGGGCGTGGCGCATATGCGGCGCGTCGGCGGAATCGCCGGCGGCCTTGAGCGCGTAGTAGGACTTGACGGTGCAGGACAGGTCGATGGCGCCATCCTGGTACAGCGGCCAGCCGCCGTGCGTATCGAGCCGCTGCTTGGAGCGGATGTAGCGCGCCAGCTTTTCCTGCAGCACTTCGTCGATCTCGTCGATGAAGTGCATCATCAGGATATATTCGGCGGAGATGGTGCAGTCGGTCTCGAACTCGAAGCACCAGTGGCCGTCCGGCTGCTGCAGCTCGAGCAGGGCCTCGCGCGCGCGGTCGATGGCGCGGTCCAGCGGCGCAACCACCGGCGCCGGCGCGGCGACGGCGGCCGCCGGCTGCGCCGAGGGGCGCGGCTGGATCAGGCCATCACGCAAGGGGCCGCGGAATTCGTATCGGTTGCTCACTTTATTGTTGTCGTTCTCGAACGCTGCGCCGGGGGCGCCTGCAAACGCCAGTTCCGGCGACCACCCGCCCGCGGCGTTGCCGACAGGCAAAAATTCCCAGTCCGGCCCCAGTTCCATCTTGGGCAGATCGCGCCAGGCGAAGTCGAACAGGCGGCGCAGCAGGCCATCGCGCTTCACCGTGACGTTGGTGACCATGATGGTGCGCGCCACCGCGCCGCGGCTGACCTTGATGTCGGCGCCGCCGGCGAAGTCCGGCTTGTGCTGGATGTTCTTCAGGGTCAGCACCGCCAGGCCCGTGGCCCACAGGCAGAAGCGGCGGATGCCGGTGTGCTCCTGCGGGATCAGAAGGGTGTAGGACAGGGCGTTGCGCAAATGCGAATGCGCCACGCCGATCAGCTCGGACAGCGCGGCGCCGTAAGCCGGCGTGTACTGGCCGGCCTGCAGGGCCGACAGGTCGACGCCATGGCGCTGGAACACCTCGCGCGGCAACCAGCAGGCGCCGCGGCTGCGGTCCTCCCACTGGTCCTTGAGGATATTGGTCATCTGCAGGGCCTGGCCGAACGACACCGACAGATGCAGCATCTGCTCGCGCCGGGCGGCGATGGCCGGGTCGAAATCGCAGAACAGCTCGGTCAGCATCTCGCCCACCACGCCGGCGACGTAGTAGCAGTACTGATCCATCTCGCGCTGGGTGGCCAGGCCGTGGATACCGGCATTTTGCTGGAAGCGGTGCATGCCGCGGCACATCACGGTGACGCAGCGCTCGATTGCCGCCTGCTGCGCGCGGTTGAAGCCGCGCAGCACCTCGACTACCAGCGGCAGCTGGTGCACCAGATTGCGCTCGGCCTCGATGGTTTCCAGCGACAGCAGCGGGCTCAGCTCGGCTGCCAGCAGCGCGGCATCGCGGCGGCCGGTGACCACATCGACGAAGGCTTCCTCGAAGCGGCGCTTGTCGGCGGCGCCGAGGGCGGCATCGTCCTCGATGGTGTCGGCGACCCGGCACAGCAGGTAGGCATTGGCCACCACCTGGTGCAAGGCGCCCGGCAGCTGCGGGATGGTCAGCGCGAAGGTGCGCGAAACCAGGGGCAGGATGAAATCCTGATAAGCCGCCGCGGTACCGGGCCAGACGTCTTTGAGCGTGGTATCGGTCATGTGGAAAAATTCAGTCGATGGGCGCTGCTGCGAGGCCGGGGATCAACAAAGCCCGCGGCGCGCCTTGAGCAATAAGCCCCATTATAGCGCGGTGCAACATGCCCAAACGGTTAAGAATGGTTGCCACGGTAATCGGGATATCCGTATCCCCCGGTCGCTTTTGGAAGGACGTTCTTTACCAACCTGGGCTTTTAAGCCGGATCTACCAGAATTCCTTGCGTTGACGCGGGCAGCGGAACAGCTCCAGCAGGCGCAGGTGGGAGGCATGCACCACCAGGGCCGAAACCACGATGAGCCAGGCCACCGCGGCGGAAAAGCAGGCCGAGGTGAAAGGCGCGATGATCTGCAGCGCCCCGTTGAAAGCCTGGGCCACACCATGCTCGTCAAGCTGGCCCGAAAAGGCCATTACCGAGGGCGCCGCCAGGCTCGACCAGAGCACCACCTGCCGCACCCTGGAATAGGTCCGCTCCAGCCGCGCGGTCACATTGGGCAGCTGGCGGCTGCCGGAATAGACAAAGAGATTGTGCTGGATGGCGCGCCGCTCCAGCTGCAGCCAAGTAAACAGCACCACGGCCAGAAAGGACGCGACCAGGATAGGCAGGCCGGCTTCAAAATCCATTGTTCAGCCTCGGCTGTTGGGCACGCGGCACACACCGGTCTCGACGCATCGTTCCGTCGTCACTCCGCCTATCTTGTTCAAGCTGCCCGGCAATCGGCATGGGCTGCACCACCCGCAATTACATAACTCCCCTTGGTCAATTTTTACTCGCTCCTTACAAAAATTGCCAGAAGCCACAATGACCTAAAGCGGGATTTTCAGTTAAGTTATGTTAACTTCAAGCACTTGGCCGCCACGGCTCAGTAATGCAGCAGGCTTTCGACCACCCTGCCCGCCAGCCGTTCGCGCCCCTTGAGAAAGTCCAGCTCGATCAGGAAGCCGCAGCAGGCCACCACGCCACTCAGTTTTTCGACCAGTTCGGCCGCCGCCACGGCGGTGCCGCCGGTGGCGATGACATCGTCGATCACTGCATAACGCGCGCCGGCAATGACATCGTCGGCGTGCATTTCCACGCGATCCGTGCCGTATTCCAGCTGATACGCCACGCTGACCGTGCGCCGCGGCAGCTTGCCCGGCTTGCGCACCAGCAGCAGCGGCAGGCCCAGCCGCTGTGCCAGGGCCGTGCCGAAGATGAAGCCGCGCGACTCGATCGCCACCAGCCCCTCCACCTGGTGCGGCGCGATCAGGCTGGCAAACTGCTCAATCGCGGCGCCGAAAGCGGCGGCATTGGCCAGCAGCGGCGTGATGTCGCGGAACAGGATGCCGGGCTTGGGAAAATCCGCGACCTCGCGGACATGGGAGCTGATCTGCAGGGAGTTGGTCACTGGCGGCATTCTAGTGGTACTTGGAAATGGGCTGGTGCGCCTCAACCAGGCGATTCGGCCAAGGCCGTATCGAGCCGGATCTGACGCATTAATCAGATTGCGCCGGCAGGAAAATACCAGCGCGGCATTTTACCCAGCGCCGGCGCCGACCGGCGGCTCCAGCCAGGCGGGCTCCGCCGCGTGGCTCGGAAACAGTTCGCGCCAGCGCCCGCTGCCGCCGACGCCGGCGACGTAGACCAGTTCGCCTTCCGCCTCCACCAGCGGCGTGCGCAGGCGCACCCAGGGCGGCACGCCGGCCTCCTGGAACAGGTTCTTCAGCGTTCGGCTATGCGCCCCGCCCGCCGGCCTGAAGCGCTCACCGCCGCGCATGAAGCGCACGCTCAGCCCCTGCGGCGGAGCCTGCGGCAGGCGCAGCAGGCCACAGCCCGGCGGCAGTGCCAGCTGTTCGCCGGTCCAGGCCAGCGCCGGGCCGCCAACCGGCACCGGAGGCAGCGGCGACATGGCATAGAGGCGATCCCGGTAACGGCGCAATTCGCAGCCGGCCCAGGCCAGCAGCGGCTCGGCGTCTTCCGCCGCGTCCAGCACCTCGCCCTGGATGCGCTCCAGAGTGTCGGCCGAGGGCATCTCGAAGCCGAGCTGGCGCAGCCAGTAGCGCAGCAGGTTATGGCGCCGGGCGGCGCCCAGGTCCTGCAGCGCGCCGACTGCGAGCGACTCGCCGCGCGCCGCATGAGCCAGGTCCTGCGCCGCCAGTTCGTCCAGCAGGGCCGCCGCCTCGGCCGACAGCCGCGCCGTGCGCGCCAGGCTTTCCTCGACCTGGGGAAAGCGCTCGCGCAACAAGGGTGTCAGCTCGCTGCGCAGCCAGGAGCGCGAGTAGCGCGGATCACGGTTGTGCGGATCCTCGATCCAGCGCAGTCCGTGCTCCTGCGCATAGCCGTAAAGCCGTTCGCGCGGCAGCTCCAGAAACGGCCGCCACAGCCATCCGGGCGGAAACGCCCGCAGGGTGCGCATTGCCGACAGACCGTATATGCCGCTGCCGCGCAGCAGGCGCAGCAGCACCGTCTCGGCCTGGTCGCTGCGGTGATGCGCCGTAGCCAGGCAATCGCCGGGCTGCATCAGCCCACGCAAAGCCTCGTAGCGCGCGGTGCGCGCCGCCGCTTCCGGCCCGGCGGGGTCGAAACCGTCCACCTGTACCCGCAGCAATTCGAACTGCACGCCCAGCGTGGCGCTGAAACGTGCGCATTTTTCCGCCCAGTCGTCGGCCAGTGCCTGCAGCCCGTGATGGATATGCACGGCACGCAGGCGGAAGCGCGGGTTGTAGTGCGCGAGAAAATGCAGCAGGACGGTGGAATCGAGGCCGCCGCTATAAGCGACGTGAACCACGGCGCCGGGAGCGAACGACGGCGTTTCGATGCGCAGGGCTTCCGGGTTCAATCCCATATCGGCCCCCTATCAGCGTCGATCGCCGCCAGCGCCCCGGCCCCTCCCCCGCGGGGAGGGGAATGAAAATCAGCCCGCCGCCTGGTTGAACGGCGTAACCACCTGCGGCTCCTCGTAGGTGCCATAGGACATCAGCCGCTGATAGCGGTCCGACAGCAGCTTGGTCATCGGCGTCTTGCACAGCCGGTCCAGATGCGCGACCAGGCGCTCGCGCAGGATCGCGGCCATCGCCGCCGGATCGCGGTGCGCGCCGCCCAGCGGCTCGGGAATGATCTCGTCGATCAGCTTGTGCTCCAGCAGGTCGCGCGCGGTGATGCGCATGGCCTCGGCGGCGTCCTTGGCGCGATCCGCCTTCTTGAACAGGATCGAGGCGCAGCCTTCGGGCGAGATAACCGAATAGATGCCGTACTGCAGGATCATCACGTGATCGGCCACACCGATGGCCAGGGCGCCGCCGGAGCCGCCCTCGCCCGTCACCGTGGCCAGCACCGGGGTACGCAGCCGCGACAGCTCGAACAGGTTGCGGGCGATGGCCTCGGACTGGTTGCGCTCCTCGGCGCTGATGCCGGCGTAGGCGCCGGCCGTGTCGATCAGGGTAATGACCGGCAGGTTGAATTTCTCGGCCAGCTTCATCACGCGCAGTGCCTTGCGGTAACCCTCCGGGCGCGGCGAACCGAAATTGCGGTAGATGCGCTCCTTGGTGTCGCGGCCCTTCTGCTCGCCGATGATGACGCAGGCGCGCCCGTCAAGCCGCGCCACGCCGGAGACGATTGCTGGGTCGTCGGCGAAGTGGCGATCGCCGTGCAGCTCTTCCCACTCGGTGAAGATCGCCTTGATGTAGTCCAGGGCGTAGGGACGCTGCGGATGGCGCGCCAGCTGCGCGATCTGCCAGGGAGTGAGATTGGCGAAGATCTGCTGGCTCTGTTCCTTAATCCGCGCTTCCAGCCGCGAGATCTCCTCGGTCAGGTTCAGCTCGCTGCCGCCGGTCATGAAACGCAGCTCTTCGTTCTTT
>JAMFRN010000254.1 GCA_026224805.1 Nevskia soli | reverse complement strand
GGGTCTTGACGGATACCGACGAAGTAGCGGATACGCTCCATTGCAACGTCGTGGCACAACTCCGCTCCGCAGCGAACGATACAACCGTTCGCTGCTCCGGTCGAGATGACGAGCATGTTGGCGGGTGTTAGCCACCTAAAGGCAATCGGCTCTACGATGACGATCGGCTTTGCGGCGGTCGAACAAAACGCTCCATCGCCATTACTGCACACAGCCAGAACAAACCGACGATGTAGCCACCCAGCACATCCGTCGGGTAGTGCATGCCCAAGTAGACGCGGCTGAGGCCGATGGCCAGCGGCATCGCGACGGCGAAGCCGATCGGCCAGCGATGCCCGCGTTCGAGTGCCAGCCAGGCCAGCATGCCGTAGAGCACGACGGCGAAGAGCGAGTGGCCGCTGGGGAACGAGTAGGTGTGCTCGTCGCCGATAGACCACGGCAGACCGGGACGCGCGCGGTGGAAGTGCAGCTTCAGCGTCTCGTTGAGGACCAGCGCCCAGGGGATGGCACAGGCGAGCAGGACGGCCTCGCGGCGGCGGCGGTGTGCGCCGAGGTAACCGATCCAAAGCGTCACCGCCGGGAAGAAGAATTTGATCGAGCCGATGAAGGTCAGGGTAAGCATCGCCGCCGTCAGCGCGTGCGTGGCATGCGCGTGCAGACCAAGCTGCAGGCCATGGTCGAAGCGCTCCACTGACGGCCACGTCAGGGTTCGATGCAGCGCGGTGAGCGTGGCCAGCGAAAGCGCGCTGCCCACGGCGGCAAGCAGCAGGGCGAGCGAGATGCGGCGCATGCGAGACGGTATCGGCATGGTTGGAACCGCGATCATAAGCTACCGGACGGTGTTGTGCCAGGGTGAAAGCGCGGCTTGCGTAAGGCGGCGGATTGGCCGATGCTTAGGGCCATGAAGCTTCGCGCGCTGCTTGCCTGTGTCCTCATCCTGACGGTCTTTGCCCCGGCCCAGACGCCGCGGCCCACGAGCACGCCTTACGCGGGCGACCTTTCCATCTTCGAGTATCCCGACCGGGACAAGAGGCTGGAGATCGACCGCGTGATGACGCTGCTAAAGATCGCACCCGGCAAGACGGTAGCCGATATCGGCGCGGGTTCGGGCTGGTTTACGGTGCGCGCGGCGCGTCGGGTTGGACCGGCCGGAACGGTCTTCGCCGAGGACATCAACCCCGAGGCGACGAAGTACATCGACGAGCGCGCGCGGAAGGAGAAGCTCGCCAACGTGCGCACGGTGCTGGGCACGCCCGACAACGACAAGCTTCCACCTGCCTCGGTCGACGCCGTCCTGCTGCTGAAGGTCTATCACGAGATCGCGCAGCCGATCCCCTTCATGCGCGGACTGCGCGCGTCGCTGAAGCCGGGCGCGCGCGTAGGCATCATCGACCGCAACGGCTCCGGCACCGACCATGGGCTGAAGCAGTCGATCGTCGAGACCGAGATGGCGGAGGCCGGCTTCAAAGTCGTAGAGCGCTACGACTTCACCAAGAAGGATGGGCAGGATTACTTCCTGATCTTCGTGGCTCGCTAGAGTGGTGAGTCTGAAGTTGGTTGTATTCATACGAACGGATAGACCCGTCGCCAACACGAATAAAAAGCAGGTCCTTCGGCTACGCTCAGGATGACAGATTTGTGGGGTGAGCTGGAGTGAACTTAAGACTCGTCCCATGAGCACCCTGCGCTCTCAGGGCGTGGTCGCCAGATCCAACGCCACAAATCCCTGCGTCCCTACCGAGGCCGCAAGGTGCGTCACACCCGCGCCACCCGCCCAAACCACCGGCAGCACACGCACGAGTCCCGCCACATCGGACACCGCCGTAGACGTGCCCGAGGCCACCACCGGCGCCGCCGGGCAACGTCCGCGCGAAGGACACGCCACAGCCTCGCTCGCCGTCTGGTACACCGTTACCGAAGCACCCGCGACGGCGTGCCCGGCCGTGTCGATCGCCTGCAGCACGACCAGCGAAGGCGCAGCGCCGGAGACCGCGCCGGTTCCACTCACCACCTGCACCCGCAGCGCGTCCGGACCGACGCCAACCGCCTGAAACGCCGCGCACACCGAGCCCCAGGCGCATGCCGTCGCACTGGCCGCGGCGCCCGCCCACTACCGATGCAGCCTGCGTCGCTCCGGTTGCATCGGTCGCCGTCTGATACGCGCCTGCGGCAAAGCCGGACGATCCCGTCCACGTCACCACCTGATCCACCGCCGCCACGCCGTTCAGCGTAGCCACCGCCGCCGGAGTCCAGACCACCGTCGCCTGCTCCGCCACGTACAGCGCCGGCTGGACTGGCGTCACGCTTGCCTGCCCCGCGGACGCAAGAAAGCTCACCGTCTGGACCAGCGGGCCGCAGACAGCCTGCAACGAGACCACGCCGGCAACCAGCGGCTGCACGGTGGTCGAAACCATCCCATTCGCATCCGTCGTAAAGGTGCAGCTCGACTGCGCTCCGCAGCCCAGCATCAGCGCAGCGCCGAGTTGCTGCGGGACGAGCGTCACCGACACGCTCGGCCAGGGCAGACCCCGACCATCCAGTAGCTGCGCCTTGAACGGCGTCGCCGCAACCATTCCGATCGAAGACCCATCCGCCGGTGCGCTCAGCACCTTCAACTGCGGCGTCCTCGGCACCGCAGTAAAGGTTGCCGTTTGGACCGAGACTCCATCCGTCACCTGCACGGTAAACGTGCCTGCGATCTGCGGAATCACGGCCGTGCCCACCGTGGAGAACGTCGTCGACAAGGTACAGGTCGAGGCCCCGCAGGCGTCGAGCAGCACACCCGCCGGCGCGGAGAAGACGAGGGTGCGCCCGAAGAGCGGCGTTACCCCGTCGCTGGCAAACAGCCTCGCCGACAGGGCCGCCGGCGTCGGCGACCCCACGTACGACGTGCCGCTCGGCGCGGTCGTCATCACCAGCACATTCGCGTTCGCCACGGCTGTAAACGATGCCGTCGCCGTTGCGCTGCCCGCAGTCACCACCAACTGCACCGGCCCTGCAATCAGCGGCGTCAGGCCCGTCGCCGCTACACCGCCGCCGTTCGTCGCCACGGTGCAGGCCGTCGCCGCGCATGCGCCGAAGCGCACCGCGCCCGCCGGAATCGCGCTGAAGCTCATCGGCACCCCAGATGCGCCAGCGCCGCCGGGCATCAGCGCCTGTGCCGACATCCACTGGCTGCCCGCCTGCACCGCGACGCTGCCGCTCGGCGCATTCAGAATCTGCACCGAGCCCACCTGCGCCAGCGCCGTAAAGCTCGCCGCCTGACTCATCGCGCCGTCGACCGCCTGGAGCGTCACCGCGCCCGCCGCCAGCGGCAGCACCGTTGTCGTGGCCATCCCCCTGGCGTCCGTCGTCATGCTGCATGTGGAGGCGCCGCACCCAAGCTGCGCCGAACCGGCCGCTACTGACAGCAATACCGCCTCGCCTGCCGCCGGAGTTACGCCATCGCCAGCGAGCACCTGCACCGCAAAGGGCGTCGCAGCCACGCTGCCGCTGGCGACGCTGCCCGAAGGCGCACTGACCAGCCGCATGGTCGGGGGCAGAGCCGAGGCGTCGTAGCTGAGCGCGCCAGTCATCGTGCTCGTCGCACCGGTGGAGCGATCCGTCACGGCTGCGGCAGGCACTGGTAGGTATACGGCCCGCAGAGGATGTCGATCGGGTGCATCACGGGCCAGTGCTGCGCCTGCGCGGGCGTCGCCGTGGGAACGCCCGAGAACACATTGTCGTTGGCCTGCGACCAGGCCAGTCCCAGCACACGACCGAAGGCACGCTCCAACTGGTACTGAAGCTGTAACTGCGCCTGCGCGGCCGCACCCGTGCAGCGCCCGTTCACGATCACGATGGCATGAAGGATGTAACCCGCCGGATCGAACAGGTCTACATCCTCGGTGACGCCGTTCTGGCGGCAGTTTGCAGGGGCGCTCGCGCCGCCGCCCAGCAGCAGGTCGGTCACCGAGCCGTCGCGGTCGTAGACCACCGCGATGGGCACCGCCGCTGCGTTGATGCTCGCCACATCGGTCGGCCAGACCAGCCCGCTCGCGCCCAGGTAGACGTTCGCGCCGCTCACCTGCTCGCCCAGCACGCCCGCCTGCGACAACGTCAGATTCGCAACCGGCAGATTCCAGACACCGGCAGCCGCCGATACCAGCTCATCCGCCGCCGCATGGGTCACCGTCGCGCTCAGGTCGCCGGGATCGGTCGCGTAGGTGAGCGATCCCGGCCGCCAACCCACCGGCACGCCCGCCTGCCCGGTAAAGAACGGCGGCCCTGTCACCCAGCGCGGTCCGCTGGCCGAAGCGCCGGTCCACGCACCCAGCATGACGACCACCACCAGCCACCACTTGAAACCAGCCCACGCACCCCGCACAAACTTTGCATCGGGGGCTCCCTTTTTGGGGTGAAAGCCTGGGGCTTCAGCGCCAGGAATTCGCCCACCCCCGCAAAAGCGCTTCAGCGCCGGGCTCTGCTTCGGACCGTGGAGATGATCCCGTACCACGCCCGCGCCGCCCGCCTTAGCGCCGGACATTCCGCACCGCCGTCTGCAGCAACCCCACTACCGAGCTCAAAGAAGGAGCCGATTCCAACGCCATCACCGGCGCCTGCACGAGCTGCGCCCGCACGCCCGCAGGCGCCGCAGCCACCCGCGTCCCCACCCACCGGAGATCGACCGCAGCCTGGGAGCTTGCAGCCTCGTCCGGCGACTTCGCCGAAGCCGGCGCACCCGCGCCCACAATCGGAACCACACCCGCCGCGACCGGCGCGCTCAGCCCACCGGCGGACTTTTCTCGCAACATGACCAGCAGCCGCTGACCCACATGAAACGGCGGCGCACCCCGCCAGAGACCGGCCCACTCCCGCATGGCGTACGTGCCGCCCGGACGCACGCCCAGCACCGCCTGGTCGACGGAGAAACGCACATCGACATAGCCAAGGTCGTCCGCGCGGTCGATCGAGACGACCGTTCCGGCGAAGATCACACCCGCCTGTCCGGCCATCTCCACCAGCGCGGCGTCCGTCGTCGCCGGCGGCGCGGTCTGCGCCCAACCCGCACCACACCCCACCAGCCCCAACGCCAGCCATAGTCCGAATCGTCCAGCCATCCGCCACCTCCGCCTACCCATACTTTCGTCATGGGTGGCAGAGGCGAACGCGCCTGACCTGATTCACTACAGCGGGTGCCCCATGATCACCGAGGTGCAACCGAGGTGATCGGGGGGTGCGTCACCTATGCCAAAGAGACAGACCCCACGATAGGCGCGATGAAGCTGCGCCGATCATGGGGCACCCGTCAGATCTCCGGATAGAAGTCGAAGAATGCCTCGATGCTCAGCCGAAGCTGGGCCTCGATCCGCTCCCGGTCGCCCTCGAGGACGTGCATGGTCACATGCGCATCCTTGCCGCTCTTCAGCTCGACGCGAGCCTCCCCCACTGAAACCACCTCGTCCGCAGGCAGCAGACGCATTCCGTATACAAGTACCAGATCAGCCATAGCCTTCCATTCTTGCACTGAAAACACCGGCCCGGCGCGGTTTGAATCCTTTCGCCGCCGCCGCGCATTTACACTAAGTAAGCCTATGAACCCGCTAACCGACACCCCGCTCGACGCAGCATCCACCATCGAAACCCGCGATCTGGTCATCCTCGGCTCCGGCTGCTCCGGCCTGACGGCGGCGATCTACGCCGGCCGCTCCAACCTGAAGCCGCTCGTCCTCGAAGGTCACGAGCCCGGCGGACAGCTCTCCATCACCACCCTGGTCGAAAACTTCCCAGGCTGGCCCGAGGGCATTCAGGGTCCGGAACTGATTGAAAACATGAAGAAGCAGGCCGTCCGCTTCGGCGCGGAGCTGCGCATGGCGCACCTTACCGGCGCGGACTTTACCAGCCGTCCCATCAAGCTGCAGGTCGGCAAGGATACGATCCACACCCGCACGCTCATCATCGCCTCGGGCGCGAGCGCGCGCTGGCTGAATCTGCCGTCGGAACAGGCGCTCATCGGCCACGGCGTCAGCTCCTGCGCCACCTGCGACGGCTTCTTCTTCTCCGGACACGAGATCGCCGTTATCGGCGGCGGCGACTCCGCCATGGAAGAGGCGCTGTTCCTCACGCGCTTCG
>JAMFRN010000253.1 GCA_026224805.1 Nevskia soli | reverse complement strand
TGATCGTCGCCGAGGAAGGCGCCTACGTCAGCTACCTCGAAGGCTGCACCGCGCCGCAGCGCGACGAGAACCAGCTGCATGCCGCGGTGGTGGAGCTGGTGGCGCTGGATGACGCGCAGATCAAGTATTCGACGGTGCAGAACTGGTATCCCGGCGACGAACAAGGCCGTGGCGGCATCTACAACTTCGTCACCAAGCGGGCCGACTGTCGCGGCCGGCGCAGCAAGGTCTCCTGGACCCAGGTGGAAACCGGCTCGGCCATCACCTGGAAGTACCCGAGCTGCATTCTGCGCGGCGACGACTCCGTCGGCGAGTTCTACTCGGTGGCGCTGACCCATCACCGCCAGCAGGCCGACACCGGCACCAAGATGATCCACGTCGGCAAGAACACCCGCTCGACCATCGTCTCCAAGGGCATCTCTGCCGGCCACGGCCAGCAGTCCTACCGCGGCCTGGTGCGCGTGCTGGAGAGCGCCGAGAACGCGCGCAACCACACCCAGTGCGACTCGCTGCTGATCGGCGATCAGTGCGGCGCCCACACCTTCCCCTACACCGAAGTGCGCAACCCCAGCGCGCGCCTGGAGCACGAGGCCACCACCTCGAAGATCGCCGAAGACCAACTCTATTACTGCCGCGCGCGCGGCATCGGCGAGGAAGAAGCGGTGTCGATGATCGTCAACGGCTTCTGCAAGGACGTATTCAAGGAGCTGCCGATGGAGTTCGCGGTGGAAGCCGGCAAGCTGCTGGCCGTCTCTTTAGAAGGATCGGTGGGTTAAGCCCCCGATTGCCATTCAACAGATTTACAGGAACAAACGATGCTCGAAGTAAAAGGTCTGCACGCCAAGGTCGAAGGCAAGGACATCCTCAAGGGGCTGGACCTCAGCATCCGCGCCGGCGAAGTCCACGCCATCATGGGGCCGAACGGCTCCGGCAAGTCCACACTGTCGCACGTGGTTGCCGGCCGTGAGGGCTATACGGTCACCGCCGGCTCGGTGCTGTTCGACGGCAAGGATCTGCTCGAGCTGGAACCGGAAAAACGTGCCTGCGAAGGCATCTTCCTCGGCTTCCAGTACCCGGTGGAAATCCCCGGCGTCAGCAACCTGACCCTGCTCAAGGCGGCGCTCAACGCCCGCCGCAAGTACCGCGGCCAGCCGGAAATCGAGGCGACGGACTTCCTCGCCTGGGTGCGCGACCGCGCCAAGCTGGTGAAGATCGACCCGAAGATGCTGTCGCGCGGCGTCAACGAGGGCTTCTCCGGCGGCGAGAAGAAGCGCAACGAGATCCTGCAGATGCTGATTCTCGAACCGCGCCTGATGATCCTCGACGAGACCGACTCGGGCCTGGACATCGACGCCCTGAAGATCGTCGCCGACGGCATCAACACCCTGCGCTCCCCCGAGCGCGCCACCATCCTCGTCACCCACTACCAGCGCCTGCTCGACTACGTGCAGCCGGACCAGGTGCATGTGCTGGCCGGCGGCCGCATCGTCCGCAGCGGCGGCCCCGAGCTGGCGCGCGAGCTGGAAGAAAAGGGCTACGGCTGGCTGGAGGCCGCCTGATGGCCCTGACTGCCTACACCGAAGGCTTCGAGCAGTTCGCGGCCGAGCTGCCGGCGGAACAGAGGCCCGCGCGCCGCGAACAGTTCGGGCGCTTCCTCGCCGCGGGCTTCCCCACCCCGCGCATCGAGGAATGGCACTACACCGACCTGGCGCCGCTGAGCGAGCGCCGCTACTCGACGGTCGTTGAGAGCGGAACCGTCCCTGTGGCGGAACTGCTCGCCGATGCCGACCGGCTGGTCTACATCAATGGCCGGCTCGACCGGGCGCACAGCACCGCGGCCGATCTGCACGCCGAAAACCTGGCCACCCGGGAAGGTCCGGACAGCGTCACCGCCCTCAACGCCGCCTTTGCCACCGGCGGCCTGTCCCTGCGCCTCGGCCGCAACGAACGGCGGCCACAGCCGATCCAAGTGTTGGCCGTGGGCGTCGCCGGCGCCGCGCCGAGCATGGTGCATCAACGCCACCTGATCGAGCTGGGGGAGAACGCCGAGGCCACCGTGATGTTCCAGTTCCTCGGCCAGGGCGCGGAGCGGCTGACCACCCATGTCATCGAAACGAATCTGGCGCCCGGCGCCCGCCTGACCCTGTACCGCCTGCAGGACGAGCACGCCGACGCCACGCTGCTGACCCGCATCGATGCCCGCCTGCGCCGCGACAGCCGGCTGAATGCCGTGGTGGTCGATTGCGGCACCGGCCTGGTGCGCCACGACTTCAACGTGGTGCTGGCCGAGCCGGGCGCCGAGGTCGAGCTTTCCGGGCTGTACCAGCCGGCCCCCGGCGGCCACGTCGACAACCAGACCCGCATCATCCACGCCGCCCCGCACTGCCGCAGCCGCGAATGGTTCAAGGGCATCATCGACGCCAAGGCCCGCGCCATCTTCGTCGGCAAGGTGGTGGTGCAGCCCGGCGCGCAGAAGACCGACTCGGAACAGCATGTGGCCAACCTGCTGCTGTCGCGCAAGGCGGAGGTCAACGCCAAGCCGGAGCTGGAAATCTACGCCGACGACGTCAAGTGTGGCCATGGCGCAACCATCGGCGATATCGACGGCAATGCCCTATTTTACCTCAAGAGCCGTGGCATCGACGACGCCACCGCGCGCCGCCTGCTGATCGAGGCCTTCCTGGGCGAGATCGCCGAGCAGGTCGAAACGCAGGCCCTGCGCGAGGGGCTAGAAGTGCGGCTGTTCGAGAAGCTGGCGCATCTGTTCGGCAAGAAGGAGGCGGCATGACCGTCGTGGAACGCACTTACCCGATCGAGCAGATCCGCGCCGATTTCCCGATCCTGTCGAAGCCGATCAAGGGCAAGCCGCTGATCTATCTCGACAGCACGGCGTCCGCAATGAAGCCGAGTCAGGTGATCGACGAGGAAAGCCGCGTCTATCGGGAGGAATACGCCAATATCCATCGCGGCGTTTACTACCTCAGCGCCAAATCGACCGAGCGCTACGAAGAGGCTCGCAAGAAGATCCAGAAATTCCTCAACGCCAAGAAGGCGCATGAGGTGATCTATACGCGCAACACCACCGAATCGATCAATCTGGTGGCGTCGAGCTATGGAAGGAAGTTTCTGAAGGAAGGCGACGAGATCGTCATCACCGGCCTCGAACATCATTCCAACATCGTGCCCTGGCAGTTCCTCGTCGAGGAAAAGGGCGTGGTGCTGAAGGTGGTGCCGGTCGAGGAAGACGGCTCCATTTCGTTGGAAAAATACGTCGCGCTGCTGACCCCGCGCACCAAGATCGTCGCGGTGGCGCATATCTCGAACGTGCTCGGCACTGTTCTGCCCGTCGCCGAGATGATTAGTCTGGCCCATGATGTCGGCGCCAAGGTGCTGCTGGACGGTGCTCAGGCTGTCATGCATCAACCCGTAGATGTGCAGGCGCTGGATGTCGATTTCTATGCCTTCTCCGGCCATAAGCTGTATGGCCC
The DNA here is from genome assembly GCA_026224805.1 of Nevskia soli. Taxonomy (GTDB): domain Bacteria; phylum Pseudomonadota; class Gammaproteobacteria; order Nevskiales; family Nevskiaceae; genus Nevskia; species Nevskia soli_A. Next base: position 52 of record JAMFRN010000253.1, on the reverse strand, counting down.
GACCGGAATCGGTGTGCTGTATGGCAAGGAAGAGCTGCTGAACGCCATGCCG
>JAMFRN010000252.1 GCA_026224805.1 Nevskia soli | reverse complement strand
GGATCGCCGCCGCCGGCGGATTGGCCGCGGAAAAGGAAGGCGAGGCGCCGCAGATCATCCTGTTCCCCGAGATCAAGTTCGACGAGGCGGCGTTCCTGGCCCGCGTCGACGAGTCGGTGAAGAAGCACGGCTACTGCGCCGTGGTGGCCAGCGAGGGCCTGCAGAACGCCGAGGGCCAGTTCCTGTCCGAAGCCGGCGGCAAGGACGCCTTCGGCCACGCCCAGCTGGGCGGCCTGGCGCCGATGCTGGCCGCGCTGGTGAAGGACAAGCTCAAGTACAAGTATCACTGGGCGGTGTCCGACTACCTGCAGCGCGCCGCGCGCCATATCGCCTCGAAGACCGATGTGGAACAGGCCTACGCCGTGGGCAAGGCGGCGGTGGAATTCGCCGTCGCTGGCAAGTCCGGCGTGATGGTGACCATCGTGCGCGAGGAGTCCTCGCCGTACAAATGGAGCATCGGCGAAGCGCCGCTGGACCAGGTGGCCAATGTGGAGAAGAAGATGCCGCGCGCGTTCATCAGCGCCGACGGCTTCCACATCACCGACGCCTGCCGCGAATACCTGTCGCCGCTGATCCAGGGCGAGGACTACCCGCCCTACCGCAACGGCCTGCCCGCCTATGTCACCCTGAAAAACGCGCCGGTGGCGAAGAAGACCGCGCGCGAGTTCAAGATCTGATTTTTCGCTTTTGGCACCACCACTGAAGGAATACGCAATGGGTTTTGAAGCGCTCGGCGCCGGCGACAAGGCACCGCAGGAATTCAACGTCGTCATCGAAATCGCAGCCTATGGCCCGCCGGTGAAGTACGAAGTCGACAAGGACTCGGGCCTGCTGATGGTCGACCGCTTCATGAACGTGGCGATGAGCTACCCGGCCAACTACGGCTATGTGCCGCACACCCTCTACGACGACGGCGATCCGGTCGACGTGCTGGTGCTGACGCCGCATCCGATCATCGCCGGCTGCGTCATCAAGTGCCGCGCCGTGGCGGTGCTCGACACCACCGACGAGAAGGGCCAGGACGCCAAGATCCTGGCGGTGCCGACCGACAAGGTGTCGAACAAGTACTACGAGGACATGAAAGACCTGTCCGACGTGCCCCAGCGCCTGCAGAACGAGATCAAGCACTTCTACGAGCACTACAAGGATCTGGAAAGCGGCAAGTGGGTGAAGATCGCCGGCTGGCGCGATGCCGCCGCCGCGCGCGTCGAGATCGAGAAGTCGATCAAGGCCTACAAGTAAAAAGCTGAACCGGCAGGCTGCCATCCGCGGCAGCCCGGCCATTACGTCCGGTCACCACGCCGGGTCATCACGGAGTTGCCGCAGTGAAAGTTCTCGTCATCGGCGGCGGTGGCCGCGAACATGCGCTGGCCTGGAAGCTGGCGCAATCAACCCGTGTTAGCGAAGTGCTGGCGGCGCCGGGCAATGCCGGCACCGCCACCGAGCCGCGCTGCCGCAATGTCGAGGTGGCGGCGGACGACGTACCGGGCTTGCTCAAGCTAGCGCAGGCCGAAGGCGTGGGCTTTACCGTGGTCGGCCCCGAAGGCCCGCTGGCGGCCGGCGTGGTGGATGCGTTCAACGCCGCCGGCCTGCGCGTGTTCGGCCCGACCCGGGAGGCGGCGCAGCTCGAATCGAGCAAGGCCTTCACCAAGGATTTCCTGGCGCGCCACCGCATACCCACCGCGCAATACCGCGTCTTCACCGAAACCGCACCGGCGCTGGAGTACGTGGCGCAACGCGGCGCGCCCATCGTGGTCAAGGCTGATGGCCTCGCCGCGGGCAAGGGCGTGGTGGTGGCGATGACCGTGGCGGAGGCGCAGGACGCCATCCGTCACATGCTGGCGGGCAGCATGGGCCAGGCCGGCGCCCGCGTGGTGATCGAGGATTTCCTGGTCGGCGAGGAAGCCAGCTACATCGTCGTCGCGGCCGGCACCCGCTACGTGGCGCTGGCTTCGGCGCAGGATCACAAGCGCGTGTTCGATCACGATGAAGGTCCGAACACCGGCGGCATGGGCGCCTACTCTCCCGCCCCGGTGGTCACGCCCGCAGTGGACGCGCGGGCGCGGGCCGAGGTGATCGAGCCTACGCTGCGCGCGATGGCGGCCGAAGGGCGGCCCTTCACCGGCTTCCTCTACGCCGGCCTGATGATCGCGCCGGACGGCAGCCCCAGCGTGGTGGAATTCAACGCGCGCCTGGGCGATCCGGAGACGCAGCCGATCCTGATGCGCCTGGACTCCGACCTGCTGGACCTGCTCGAAGCCGCGGTGGCGGGCGATCCGAACACCGCCCCGCCGCGCTGGAAGCCGCAGGCGGCGCTGGGCGTGGTGATGGCCGCGGGCGGCTATCCCGGCACCATCCGCAAGAACGATCCGATCAGCGGGCTCGATGCGAATTTCGGCGATAACGCCAAGGTATTTCACGCCGGCACCACCCTGCGCGACGGCCGGGTGCTGACCAGCGGCGGCCGCGTGCTCTGCGTCTGCGGGCTGGGCGCCGATGTCGGCGCGGCGCAGGCCGCGGCTTATGCGGCGGTGGCGAAAATCGGCTGGGAAGGCGCGCACTTCCGCAGCGATATCGGCTATCGTGCCATCTCCAGGGAGCAGGGAGCATGACGGGGATGGCAATGGGCAATCGACTGGGCCTCACCTTGGCCGGCGGCGCGCTATGCGCATTCGCGGCACAGGCACAGACTGCGGCGGCGCCGGCAGCCGCGCCCGCGGCGGCGCCCCCAGCGGCGCATGTATACGGACACCTCGAGCGCGCGCTGGTGGTGGGCTCGCCCTCGATCGAGGTCCAGGCGCAGCTCAGCGGTGGCGGCGATGCCACGGTGCTGCTGGTGAACGACATCAAGTACGCCAGCGGCGAGGGCGGCATGATGGTGCATTTCACCATCGACAACGGCGAGGTGATGCCCGGCCGCACCGTGAACGTGTCGCTGCCGTTGCTGCAGGACCAGCATGTGCGCGACCGCGACGGCGGCGTGGTGCATCACCCCATCGTGGCAATGAATTTCTGCATCGGCACGCATGCCTTCGGCAGCAACGTCACGCTGGAGCCGCGCACCGGCTACACGCCGCCGCTGGTGCTGGGCAAGGCCGATGCCGCGCAGTTTGGTGCCACCGATCCGCTGAAGAAGAACACTATCGACGCCGAGTGCGCGGCGCACTAGAAGCAGTGGTTAGTGATTAGTGGTTATTTGATCGTAGGGCGGCCTGTGGCCGCCGGCTTCATCGCCCAGGCAGAGGGCGCACGGCGGCCACAGGCCGCCCTACGCTACGGTCCCAATTTACGCCGCTACTAATCACTAACCACTGCTTCACAACCGATAAGCCGCGCGCACCAAACGCGCCAGCAGCTTCTCGCGCCGGCCGGTGGTCCGGGCCAGTTGCAGATGCTGCAAGGCCGCCGCCACTTCCGGCTGCGCCGCGGGAACGGGCGCCGCCAGCGCGCGCAGCAGCTCCAGCCTGCCGCCCCAGCTCGCGCTGGCAGCCTGCAATTTTTTCAGCCGCCTGGCCAGGCCCAGCTCGGCCTCGTTGAGGTCGCAGCCGAAGGGCAGCGCCGGCAGGCGCCCGCTACGCTGGTGCGGCGCCAGCAGCCCGGCGATGCGCTGCGGCAGGTTGGCGCGCTGTGCCTCCGGGATGCGGTAATCCAGCGGCATCTTGCCGGCCTGCTGCGCCTGCCGCAGCAGGCGCTCCTGGAAGCGGCTGTCGGCAATGGCCAGCAGCGCGGCGATACATTCGCTGTCGGTCCTGCCGAGCAGGTCGGCGACACCGTACTCGGTGACATAGACATCGCGCATGTGCCGCGGCACGGTGGCGTGGGGATACTCCCACACCAGGTTCGACTCCAGCTTCTTGCCGCTGCCGCGGGTGGCGCGCAGCAGCAGGATGGAGCGTCCCTCCGGCAGCTGATGCGCCATCGAGACGAAATCGAACTGGCCGCCGACGCCGGAAACCACCTGGCCATCCGCCACCTGGTCGGACACCGCCGCGCCGAGCAGGGTCACCTTCATGGTGATGTTGATGAAGCGCGGATGGCGGCGCTGCAGGCGCTCTAGGCGGTAGTGGGTATAGATGCGGTTGACCTCGGCCACGCTAGTCATGTCGATCAGCGCGCGCTGTTCCTCCGGCAGCTCGCGCAGGCGCCGGTAGAAATCGGCCGGGCCGAGGAAGAAGGCGCCCTGCAACACGGTGCCGCCACGCTGCTCGGCCTCGCTGGCCGTGCCTTCGTTGACGCGCTGCTGCACCTCCGCATCCTCGTGGACGTGGCGGCGCACGATGCCGTCCTCGAACAGACTGAACAGCGGATTGGAGATCAGCTCGCTGGCGACGTACAGGCCCTGGTCGAAGCGGCCGCGCCCGCCCATGCCCTCGGCATGCGCATCGGCACCGAGCGCGTCGAGCACGGCGGCATAGCCATCGTTGTCCCGCTGGCGCAGCCGCAGGGCATGGCAGGCGGCATCGCCGAGCGCGCCGATGCCGACCTGCAGGGTACCGCCGTCGCGCACCAGGCTGCTGGCGCGGAAGCCGATGGCCCAGTCGGCGGTGCCGACCGGCTGGTGCGGCACGGCGAAAGGCGCGTGGTCCAGCGCCATATCGTCGACGATGAAGTCGAAATAGTCCTCGCCCACCTCGGCGTGATTGCCGAGCCAGGGCATCTGGCGGTTGATCTGGGCACAGGCCAACCATGGGCGATCCAGCGCCTGCATCATGGGCACCAGCTGCAAGGTGATATCCGGATTGCTCGACAGGCTGAGCCGGTTGCGACCCTCATCCTGACGCAGCGCTACGGATTGCAGCAGCAGGTTGACGCCACGCCCCAGCATGTCGCGCGCCACATGGGTGTAGTTGCTGCTGATGTAGTTCTGCTGCGCCAGGGGATTGTGCAGCTCGGCCCCGGACTGCATGTAGAACTCGATCACCCTTATGTTCGGCGGCAACTTGCGGCCCTGCAGAGCATCCAGGTATTCCAGCCGCGGATAGCCGGGCCAGACCCGCTCGCGCACCGGCTTGAGGAAGCGCTCCTCCAGTTCCGACTTGCCGAGCGGCGGGTTCAGGCACAGCGCCGTGACCAGATCGAGCTGGATCGAGGCATCGGCCCTGGCGCGGCGATACAGCGCGTTGATCAAGGCATTGGGCTTGCCGATGCCCAGCGGCGTGCCGAGCACGATGCGCTTGCCCAGCTTGTCGAGGATGGCGTCGACGCAGGCATCACAATTCTGGAAACGGCGGCCTTTCAAGAGAAACTCCCGGCGATGAAGGAAGAAGCGCCGGCGGCGGCGCGTGAAGCCAATGTTAGCAAGCCGTCTACACCGGCCCGGCGGCACCCGCTCCCGCCTCGCTGTGCAGCCAGGCGGCAAAGTGCTGTACTTCCGGACGCAGCGCCGCGGTGGGCTCGATGACGACGTAGTAGGCCCGCGAAGTGCGTGGCCGGCGTCCGAGGAAGTGCGCGGTCTCGAACGGCGCCACCAGCTGGCCGCGCCGCAGCTGCCGCTCCATCAGCGGTAGCCGCCCCAGCGCCACGCCATGGCCTTCCACGGCGGCGTGGATCACCTGATCGTAGTGGTTGAAGCGCAGCACGCCAGCCGGCACAAGTGCGGGCAAGCCCATCGCTTCCAGCCAGGTCTCCCAATCGAGGATAGCCAGGCGCGGCGGCGTATCGTCGAAGTGCAGCAGCACGTGGTGGCGCAGATCGGCGGGCTCATGCAGCGGCCTGGCCGGATCTTTCAGCAATTCCGGGCTGCACATCGGCAACACATCCTCGCCGAACAGGCGCGGCGCCTTGGCCGGCGCGCGCTCCGGCGGGCAGTGGCGGATCGCCACGTCGATGCGCCCGCGGGTCAAGTCGACCACCGAGGTGTTGGCCGAGATGCGCACATCCACGCCAGGCCACGCCTTGCGGAACGAGGGCAGGCGCGGCACCAGCCACAGCGAGGCGAAGCTGACCGTGGTGGTGACCGTGACCATGTGCGAGCGCTCCGGCGAGATGCGCTCCAGCGTCTCCGCCAGATCGCGCAGCATGGTGGCGGCGGTCTGCTGCAGCAGCTGCCCGGCCTCGGTCAGCAGCAGGGCGCGGTGCCGCCGCTGGAACAGCGGCTGGCCCAGGTGCTGCTCCAGGGCCTGCACCTGGCGGCTGATGGCCGACTGCGTCAGACGCAGCTCCTCCGCCGCCTTGGTGAAGCTGAGGTGGCGCGCCGCGGCCTCGAAGCCGCGGATCAGGTCAAGCGGCGGCAGGCGTTTTTGCATGCGTCTGGCTCATGTAAGGGGTTCCAAACGATCGTTTGAAGGAAGCCCGGTCCAGGCGCAATATCCTTACGCCGCAAGGCTTCCGGCCGCCCATCATTGCATACGACAAGCGCATGCGACAGGGTACCGGATCGGCGCGGCAAGGAGCATTTCCATGAGCCTCACCATCAGCCTCCCCGCCCCCGCCCGCTGTGTGCCCCGGTACAAGACCGGCCGCGGCCGGCCCGGCCTCAAGGCCTGGCTGCGCCAGCTGGAGCAGCTTTACGGCCAGGTGGCCCAGCTGGATTTGCACCGATGAACCGCGCGCTCAACGCAATCAACGGTGGCAAAGGCGACCATCCTCAAGCCCGGCGAGCCGGTAATGCCAGCGAGCGGATGCATTACGCGCTGAATCTGGTCGGTGCCGTTCTGGTCGCTGCCCTGCTGTTGTTGCTGTCGTTGCGGCTGCCGCCGGGCGAACCTCAACATTTGCAGGTCAGACCGGGGGCATCCGCCACGGTACCGGCGAACGAAAAGCCGGTAGCCATTGCACAGACGCAGACGCATCGCCTGCCGCCCTGGAGAGCGGCAGCGCAGCAGTAGGCCGTAGCCGGATCGATCAGACCGGCAGCGCTGGGGCTCGCTGTGCTCAACCCAGCCTACGGTTGGGTAGGCGCAAAACGCAAAAAGCCGGGGCGCGAGCCCCGGCTTTTTTCTGCAACCCGGACTAAAAGTCCTAGTTCCTCTTCATCGAATCGAAGAACTCGGCATTGGTCTTGGTGCCGCGCATGCGGTCGAACAGCAGCTCCATCGCCGCCAGCTCGTCCATCTGGTGCAGCAGCTTGCGCAGGATCCACACCTTCTGCAGCTCGTTCGGCTCGAGCATCAGCTCCTCTTTACGAGTGCCGGAACGGTTGATGTTGATAGCCGGGAACACACGCTTCTCGGCGATGCGGCGCTCCAGGTGGAGTTCCATATTGCCGGTGCCCTTGAATTCCTCGTAGATGACTTCGTCCATCTTCGAGCCGGTATCGATCAGCGCGGTGGCGATGATGGTCAGCGAGCCGCCTTCCTCGATGTTGCGCGCGGCACCGAAGAAGCGCTTGGGCTTCTGCAGAGCGTTGGCATCGACACCGCCGGTCAGCACCTTGCCCGAAGACGGGGCCACGGTGTTGTAGGCGCGGGCCAGGCGGGTGATGGAGTCGAGCAGGATCACCACGTCGCGCTTGTGCTCGACCAGGCGCTTGGCCTTCTCGATCACCATTTCAGCCACCTGCACGTGACGGCTGGCCGGCTCGTCGAAGGTGGAGGCCACGACCTCGCCCTTCACCGTGCGCTGCATGTCGGTCACTTCCTCGGGGCGCTCGTCGATCAGGAGGACGATGAGGAAGCACTCTGGATGGTTGGTCTCGATCGACTTGGCGATGTTCTGCAGCATCACCGTTTTACCGACCCGGGGCGGGGCGACGACCAAGCAGCGCTGACCCTTGCCCAAGGGGGCCACGATATCGATGACCCGGCCCGATCGGTCCTTCAGGGTGGGGTCTTCGATCTCCATGGTC
>JAMFRN010000251.1 GCA_026224805.1 Nevskia soli | reverse complement strand
TTGTATGGGCTACTTCCCTAGGAGCCATATCCGGCAAGCCAGGCGCCAATATTGCGTCCTTTGATTTCAGCTCGGATGGCCGCTGGCTGCTCGCAGCCGCCGCTGCTCAGTCGGCATTCGTCCTGAATGTGGCCGATGGCCAGGTTCGTAGCAGCTTGCTGGAGCCTTCAGCGAGCCGATTCAATAGCGCGCGGTTTGACCGTAGCGGTGAGCGTGCAGTGATGTCGGACGCAAATGGCATCGCCTTGATCTGGAAGATCGGGGACGGGCACACCTGGGTTCTGCGAGGCCATGCCGGAGAGGTCCGGACGGCAGATTTTTCAGGTGACGGTTTGTTTGTTCTGACTTCGGGTGTTGATGCGACAGCCAGGATCTGGGATGCCGCCACTGGTGAGATGCTTGACATCATTGCCGAACATGGCAGGCCGATGCCGGACCCTCCTTTTCATGCGGCGGCGTTCAGCCCGGACGGTCATTTTGTTCTAACCGGTTCTATAGACGGCGTGATCCGGGAGTGGGAGTTGCGAGAAGAATCTCGCAACTCCGCGCAGATAGACGCGATCCTTCGCTGCCGTGCTCCATGGCGTCTGGAGGGAGAGGTTCTTTCGCCAGCGACTCCGGATGATGCCGCCTGCTCCGGCGGATAAATTCTCAGACGAACTTGCTGTTCGTGGTGGTGAGCAGGCGTGTCTTCGCCATTTGATGTCCCAGTGAAACCGTGAAAAACAGAAGCGGCAACACGACGGCAATCTCGAATTTCTGGGTATTGTTATCGTCGCCACAGGCGCTCAGTAGGAACGGCGTCATTACGATGGTGGTGTTGAACAGGCTTTTGCGAATGGCTTTCAGCATTGATGTTCTCCCTGGAAGAGTTTTCCGTATCCCAATGTACGGAGATCCAAAAGCTACACGCACCCACAGCCGCCGTCTATCGATTCCCGGGTGAGGTCTGTGACGCACGTAGCAAAACATAAACAGCCCCGGTTCCCCCGTCATGCGGCCGGGCCGAGCAGAACGCCAGCACGTCCTTGCGCTGACGCAGCCAGCCGTCGAGCAGGGCCTTGATCACCGGGCCGCTGTTGGGGGAGCCGCGGCCCTTGCCGTGGATGATGCGGATGCAGCGCGCGTCGTTGTTCTGGCAGTCGGCGAGGAACTGGGCCACGGCCTGCCGGGCGGCGTCGCGGTTGAGGCCGTGCAGGTCCAGTTCGGCGCGGATGTGGTAGTTGCCGCGGCGCAGGCGCCGCCATACCGAATCCTGGATGCCGTCGCCGCGGTAGGTGAGGGTGTCGCCGCTTTCGATGTCTTCAGGGTCGAGGGTGTCGGACATCATTTCTTCGAGCACCGCCTGCTCGTCGGCCTCGGTACTGCGCGGGCGCGTGCTCGGGCGGCGGACCAGGGGCTCCAGCCGGTCGGGCGCGGCATGCGGCCGCACGCCGCTCATGGCCTCGCGGAAATCGGCGTCGGCCTGATCCTCGGCGGGTTCCTGGCCCGGTTTGTCGGCGGGGGTGCGCGGCATACAGCATGATAGCCCGGCAGGCAGTAAACTACTGAGCATTCCCGAGTTTTTACGCGAATGCGCATACTTCTCTCCAATGACGACGGCTGCACGGCGCCCGGTTTGCGCTGCCTGGCGGAGCATCTGCGCCCGGTGCACAGCCTGGAAATCGTGGCGCCGGACCGCAACCGCAGCGGCGCCAGCAATTCCCTGACCATCCTCAACCCGATCCGGGTGCAGAAGCACGCGGACGGCACTTATTGCGTGGATGGCACGCCCACGGACTGCGTGCACCTGGCGCTGACCGGCTTTCTCAAGGAGACCCCGGACATGGTGGTGTCCGGCATCAATGCCGGCGCCAACCTGGGCGACGACACGCTCTATTCCGGTACCGTGGCGGCCGCCATGGAAGGGCGCCACCTGGGCATTTCCGCCATTGCCGTGTCCTGCGCCTCGGTCAATCCACAGCATTACGACACGGCGGCGAAAGTCACCCTGCGCCTGATCGAGCGCCTGCGGCAGGAGCCGCTGCCGGGCGACAACATCCTCAACGTGAACGTACCGGATGTGCCCTACGAGGAATTGCAGGGCATCGAGGTGACGCGCCTGGGCAACCGCCACAAGTCGGAAACCGTGACCGAGGACCGCGATCCGCGCGGCCGCCGTATCTACTGGATCGGCGCCGCCGGCGCCCAGCTCGATTGCGGCCCCGGCACCGACTTCCACGCGGTGCAGAACAAGCGCGTATCGATCACGCCGCTGCTGGTGGACCTGACCCGGCACAGCGCTCTGGAACGCCTGACCGGCTGGGCGCGCGAGTTGTGAATGCTCCGATGAAGCCCGGCGACCATCCCCACAGCCTTGGCCAAGGCCTCACTTCGCCAGCCAGCCGCGCGCGCCTGATCGCCGAGCTGAAGCGCGAGGGTATCAGCGACGTGCGCGTGTTGGAAGTGATGCAGAAGCTGCCGCGCCACGAGTTCGTCGAAGAGGCCTGGCGCGGCGAGGCCTACAAGAACAAGCCGCTGCCGATCGGCCAGTCGCAGACCATCTCGCAACCCTATATCGTTGCGCTGATGACCCAACTGCTGCTCGAACCCGCCCCCGGCGGCGCGGCGCGCAAGAAAGTGCTGGAGATCGGCACCGGCAGCGGTTACCAGACCGCGGTGCTGGCCGAGCTGGTGCAGAACGTGTTTTCGGTGGAGCGCCTCAAGACCCTGTCCGAGCAGGCGCGCGCCCGGCTGCGCAGCCTCGGCTACCGCAATATCCACTTCGGCTATGCCGACGGTGGCCTGGGCTGGGCCGCGCATGGCCCTTATGACGGCATCATCGTCACCGCCGCCGCGACCCAGGTGCCGAAATCCCTGCTGGAGCAGCTGGAGCGGGGCGGGCGGCTGGTGATTCCGGTGGGTCCTCCGGCGCAGCAGTCGCTGCGCGTGATCGACCGCGTGCTGGCCAACAAGTGGCAGAGCCGCGACGTGGCGGGTGTCAGCTTCGTGCCCCTGCTCGAGGGGCGGGGCTGATGGCCGCTTTCCAGGCATGGGTGGCCCAGCTCTACGCCCACCTCGGCTACCCGCAGATCATCCTGCTGATGACGCTGGAGTCGAGCATCTTCCCGGTGCCGTCGGAGCTGGTGATGATTCCGGCCGGCTATCTGGCCCACCAGGGCCATCTCGATCCGCTGCTCGCCGTGGCCTGCGGCGCGCTGGGCTCGGTGTTCGGCGCCAGCATCAATTACCTGCTCGGGCGCAGCCTGGGACGGGCATTCCTGCTGCGCTACGGCCGCTACCTGCTGATCAGCGAGAAGAAGTACCACGAGGCCGAGACGCTGTTCCTGCGCAATGCCCGGGTGTCCACCTTCGCCGCTCGCTTCCTGCCGGTGATCCGTCACCTGATCTCCCTGCCGGCCGGCGTGTTCGGCATGCCGCTGCTGCCGTTCGCCCTGCTGACCGGCGCCGGCTCCGCGATCTGGTGCTCGGTGCTGGTCGGCATCGGCTACTACTTCGGTGAGCCCGGCGTGGCGCTGGTGCTGCGCTATACCCACCAGTTGGCTTACCTGTCACTGGCCATCCTGGTGCTGGGCGCGGGATGGTTCCTGATCCGCCGCCGTTGAGCGCCTCCGCGCCATGACGCAATGGCAACGCCTTGCCGTGATGATCACGCTCGCGGCGTTGCTTTCGGCTTGCAGCGGCAGCGAGGTGCACGAGCGCAGCGCCGGGCGGGAGCATGCGCCTGCCGCCAGGGCCGTGGCCGGGCCCGGGCAATACGTGGTCCAGCGCGGCGACACGCTGTATTCCATCGCTTTCCGCAATCAGCTCGATTTCCACGATCTGGCCGACTGGAACGGCATCGGCCGCGGCTACGTCATCTACCCCGGGCGGGTGCTGAGACTCACGCCGCCGGGCAGCCAGCTTCTGCCGCCGCCTGCACCCGCCGTAGCCGCTTCCGGCAGGCCTCAAGCTGGCTTCGACCAGGCTGCGCCGGCGCGACAAGTTCCGCCGGCTGCTCCAACGGTGCCGCCGCTGCCGCCGAATACGGCGTCCCCGCCCGTGCTGGCCGAGTCGGCGCCTCCCGCAAGCACCTTGTCCGCTGCCGCCGACGTCGGTGGCCCCGGTTTCGATGCCGGCCGCTGGGAGTGGCCCACCCGCGGCAAGGTGGCGCGCGACTTCAGCGGGGACGGCAGCTCCAAGGGCATCGACATCGCCGGGGACACCGGCCAGATCGTCGTCGCCGCGGCCGGAGGCAGGGTGGTTTACAGCGGCAGCGCGCTCAAGGGCTATGGTGAACTGGTCATCATCAAGCACGACGAGCAGTACCTCTCAGCCTACGGCTACAACCGCCGCCGCCTGGTGGAAGAAGGGCAGCAGGTGGCGGCGGGGCAGCCCATCGCCGAACTGGGCCTGGGCCCGGAACAGCGGCCGCTGCTGCATTTCGAGATCCGCGACCGCGGCAAGCCGATCGATCCGCTGCCGCTGCTGCCTAGACGGTAGTGATTAGTGACCAGTGATTAGTAACTGCTAAAAAGCCGCAAAACCCGGCCCTGTTGCTTTTACTAACCACTAATCACTGGCCACTAACCACTGGTTTTCCCGCCTTCCACTGCGTCAGCGCGTCCATGGTGTTCTTCACATGGGCATCCGGGCTCAGGGCCGTGTAGCTGTAGAGCACCGTACCGTCCGGGGTGATGACGAACGAAGTGCGGTCGGAATGGCCCGGCAGGAACCAGGCGGTGGCATCGTAGGACTTGGCGATGGCCAGGTCCGGATCGGCGGCCACGGCGAACTTGCTGCGGCATTCGCTGACCGAGAATTTGTTGAGGGTGTCGATATCGTCGTGGGAGATGCCGATCACCGTGGCGCCCAGGGCCTTGAACTTGTCCGTCGCCTCGGCGAATTCGTGCGCCTCGACGGTGCAGCCGGAGGTAAAGGCGGCGGGGTAGAAGTACAGCACCACCGGGCCCTGTTTCAGCGCCTGCGCCAGCGAAAAGGTGAAGACCTTGCCGCCAAGCGAGGCCTGGGCGCTGAAATCCGGCGCCGCACTGCCCGGCTTGAGGCCGGCGTACGCCGCAAGGCTGATGCCCAGCAGGCCCAGGGCCAGCGTATAAAGCCCCGTGGAACGCCTTGAACGGACTGGTGTTTTCATGGGCTTGCTCCTGTAAGTGGCCGATATTATGGTCCTCTACGGGGGCGGGTGGGTCGGTGGATGCAAGCTCAACTGTGCTGTGCATTGAGTTATTTGCCCGCGGCATCAATAATTGCGCCCCAAATGCGCCGTCCTAGGCTCCGGCCCGGACCCGCCTACCGCTCAATCCACACCTGTAAAGGTTCTCCAGTGAATAGCGTCTTCCCACGCATCCAGCGCCTGCCGCCCTACGTCTTCAATATCGTCGGTGATATGAAGAAGGCTGCCCGAGCTCGTGGCGAGGACATTATCGACTTCGGCATGGGCAATCCGGACCAGCCCACGCCGCGCCACATCGTCGACAAGCTGGTCGAGGCGGCCGTGCGCGGCACCGATTCCGACTATGTGGTGGAGGAACACCGCAACGAGGAAGGCACCCACACCCACCGCTACTCGGTGAGCAAGGGCATTCCGCGACTGCGCCGCGCCATGGCCAGCTGGTACCGCAAGCGCTATCAGGTGGAGCTCGACCCGGAAACCGAGGTGATCGCCACCATCGGCTCCAAGGAAGGCCTGGCGCATCTGGCCTTCGCCACCCTGGCCCCCGGCGACACAGTGCTGGTGCCGAACCCGGCTTACCCGATCCATCCCTACGGCACCGTGCTGGCCGGCGCCGACGTGCGCCACGTGCGCCTGACGCCTGAAGTCGATTTCTTCGAGGAATTGCAGAAGGCGATCAAGGAGACGATGCCGGCGCCGAAGATGCTGATCATCAACTTCCCGGCCAACCCGACCGCGCAATGCGTGGATCTGGCGTTCTTCGAGAAGGTGGTCGCCATCTGCCGCGAGCACCAGATCTGGCTGGTGCACGATCTCGCCTACGCCGACATCGTGTTCGACGGCTATGTCGCGCCCTCCGTGCTGCAGGTGCCCGGCGCCAAGGACATCGCGGTGGAGTTCTTCACCCTGTCGAAGAGCTACAACATGCCGGGCTGGCGCGTCGGCTTCATGTGCGGCAACCCGACCCTGGTCGGCGCCCTGGCGCGGATCAAGAGCTATCTCGACTACGGCATGTTCACGCCGATCCAGGTCGCTGCGATCACCGCTCTGGAAGGCCCGCAGGACTGCGTGCAGGAAATCTGCGAGATGTACCGCAAGCGCCGCGACGTGCTTGTGGAAGGGCTGCTCAAGGCCGGCTGGCCGGTGGAGAAGCCCAAGGCCACCATGTTCGTCTGGGCGCGCATTCCCGAGGCGTTCCGCGCCCTCGGTTCGCTGGAATTCTCCAAGCAGCTGCTGGAGCGGGCCCAGGTAGCCGTATCGCCGGGTATCGGCTTCGGCGAGTACGGCGACGAGTACGTGCGCTTCTCCCTGATCGAGAACGAGCAGCGCACCCGCCAGGCCATGCGCTCCCTGAAGAAGATGCTGTCCGCGGGGCCGACATGAGCACCGAAAAAGCAGCGGCGCCGTTCCGCGTCGGCCTGATCGGCCTCGGCACGGTCGGGCAGGGTGTGGTGCGCGTGCTGCAGCGCAATGCCGCCGAGATTGCCGGCCGTGCCGGCCGTGCCATCGTCGTCACCCACGCCTCGGTGCGCAATCCGACGCGTACGCGCGACTGCGATCTGAGCGGCGTCAAGCTGGTCTCCGATCCGGCCGAGATCGTGCGCGCCGATGTCGACGTGGTGGTGGAGTTGATCGGCGGCATCTCGCCGGCGCGCGAACTGGTGCTGGCCGCGCTGGAAAGCGGTAAGCCGGTGGTGACCGCCAACAAGGCCCTGCTCGCCGAGAAGGGCAATGAAATCCTCCTCGCGGCGCGCAAGTACGGCACCCAGCTGGCCTACGAGGCGGCGGTGGGCGGCGGCATCCCTATCATCAAGGCGCTGCGCGAGGGCCTGGCCGGCAATGGCATCGACAGCCTCGCCGGCATCATCAACGGCACCTGCAACTACATCCTGACGCAGATGACGTTGAAGGGGCAGAGCTTCGCCGATGCCCTGCACGCCGCGCAGAAGCTGGGCTATGCCGAAGCCGATCCGACTTTCGATATCGAAGGCATCGACGCCGCGCACAAGCTCACCATCCTGGCCTCCATCGCCTTCGGCATGCCGCTGCGCTTCGACGCCGTGGCCACCGAGGGCATCAGCCAGGTCACGGCGCAGGACATCCAGCTGGCGCAGGAACTGGGCTATCGCATCAAGTCGCTCGGCATCGCCAAGCGCAGCGCCAATGGCGTCGAACTGCGGGTGCATCCCACCCTGGTCCCGGCCGAGCACCTGCTGGCCAAGACCGACGGCGCGCTCAACGCCATCCGCGTGCATGGCAATGCCGTCGGCCAGACCGTCTACGTCGGCCGCGGCGCCGGCGGCGATCCGACAGCCTCGGCGGTGGTGGCGGACCTGATCGACGTGGCCCGCCTGCAGGGGGCCGATCCGCGCCATTTCGTGCCCTACCTCGGCTCGCGCAGCGAAGCCTTGAAGGACCAGCGCGTGCTGGCCTTCAGCGAAATCGAGAGCGCCTACTACCTGCGCCTGCGCGTCGCCGACGAGTCCGGCGTGCTGCGCGCCATCACCTCGATCCTGGCCGAGCTGGATATCAGCATCGAGGCGATTCTGCAGAAGGAGCCGGGCGAGAACGAGGATGCCACCCTGGCCATCATCACCTCGGAGATTCTGGAGCACCGCTGCAACGGCGCGCTGGAAAAGATGTTGAACCTGCCGTTTGTTCGGCCCGGCGCCAGCCGGTTGAGAGTGGAGCATTTTGAGTGAGCAGATACACCGGCATCATTGAGGCCTACCGCAACCGCCTGCCGCTGGATCTGGAAGCCCGCGCCATCAGCCTGGGCGAGGGCCGCACGCCGCTAATCCGGCTGGAGAACCTGCCGCGCCTGGAAAGCGTGGAAGCGGACATCTACGTCAAGTTCGAGGGCGTCAATCCGACCGGCTCGTTCAAGGATCGCGGCATGACCGTAGCGGTGACGCAGGCGGTGCATGAGGGCAGCCGCGCCATCATCTGCGCCAGCACCGGCAACACCTCCGCAGCAGCAGCGGCTTATGCGGCCCGCGCCGGCATCAAGGCCTTCGTGCTGATTCCGGAAGGCAAGATCGCGCTGGGCAAACTGGCCCAGGCCATCGTGCACGGCGCCACCGTAGTGCAGATCCGCGGCAACTTCGACGACGGCATGCGCCTGGTCAAGGAAGTGGCCCAGACCGCGCCGGTGGCCATCGTCAATTCGATCAATCCCTATCGGCTGCAAGGCCAGAAGACCGCGGCCTTCGAGATCGTCGAAGCCCTCGGCCGTGCCCCGGATTTCCACTGCCTGCCGGTCGGCAACGCCGGCAACATCACCGCCCACTGGATCGGCTATTCCGAATGCGCCGGCCTGGAGAGCGGGGCTTGCGCCCACTTTCCGGACAGCTGGGATTTCAGCGGCTTCGGCACCCAGCGCAAGCGCCCGCGCATGGTCGGTTACCAGGCCGCCGGCAGCGCCCCGTTCCTGCGCGGCGGACCAGTGCACAATCCGGAAACCGTGGCCACTGCCATCCGCATCGGCAATCCGCAGAGCTGGGATCTGGCGTGGAAGGTTCATGAGGAATCGCATGGCTGGTTCGACGAGCTGGAAGATGCCGAAATTCTCGCCACCCAGCGCCTGCTGGCGGAGCGCGAGGGCGTGTTCTGCGAGCCGGCCTCGGCCAGCTCGCTGGCCGGTGCGCTGCGCGATCTCAAGCAGGGCAAGATTCCGGCCGGTTCCACCGTGGTCTGCACCCTTACCGGCAACGGCATGAAGGATCCCGACGTGATCCTGAAGAACGGCCTGACCGGCCTGGTCGAAGTCGATGCCGAGCGCGGCGCAGTGGAACGGGCGTTGCTCGAACGACTCTGAGGCCAAAGCTATCTCGCGCAAAGACGCTAAGACGCAAGGGAATAGAAATCCTTTCTACATCCTTTGCGTCTTTCTTTGCGGCTCTGCGTCTTTGCGCGAGAAAATCTTTTGAATAAACCACCGCTGATCCGGCGTCGCCCGCATGGCGACGGCAGCGGCCTGCCGGCACAGCTGCACCCGGTGCTGCGGCGGGCTTACGCCGCGCGCGGCGTCACCGCTGCCGCCGACCTGCCGCTGGAACTGCGCGCCCTGCTGCTGCCCGGCGGGCTGCGTGGCATCGACGCCGCCAGCGAGTTGCTGATGGCGGCGATCCAGGCGCAGCGGCGCATCGTCATCGCCGGCGATTACGATGCCGACGGCGCCACCGCAACGGCGGTCGCCATGCTCGGCTTGCGTGCTCTCGGCGCGGTCGGTGTCGACTACGTGGTGCCCAACCGTTTCACCATGGGTTACGGCCTGTCGCCGGCGCTGACGCAGATGGCCCTGGCCAAGGGCGCCGAACTGCTGGTGACGGTGGACAACGGCATCGCCAGCGTGGCCGGCGTGGCGGCGGCCAACGCAGCCGGCCTGCCGGTACTGATCACCGACCATCACCTGGCCGGCGAGGAACTGCCGGCCGCCGCCGCCATCGTCAATCCCAACCAGCCCGGCTGCGGCTTCGCCAGCAAGGCCCTGGCCGGGGTCGGCGTGATGTTCTACGTGCTGCTGGCCCTGCGCGCGCGCCTACGCGCTGCCGGGCATTTCGCCGAACGGCAGGAGCCGAACCTGGCCGAACTGCTCGACCTGGTGGCCCTGGGCACGGTGGCTGACGTGGTCCGCCTCGATCACAACAACCGCATCCTGGTGGCCCAAGGCCTGACGCGTATCCGCGCCGGCCGCGCCCGGCCGGGCCTGCAAGCCCTGCTACAAGCCGCAGGACGCGACCCTGCGCACATCAGCTCCGGCGACCTCGGCTTCGTGCTCGGCCCCAGGCTGAATGCGGCAGGACGCCTGGAAGACATGACCGTCGGCATCGAATGCCTGCTGGCACCGACGGGCGCGGCGCGGGAGCTGGCCGCGCAACTCGATTCGCTCAACCGCGAGCGCCGCGGCATCGAAGCACAGATGCGCGATGAAGCGCTGGAGTTGGTGGAGTCCAATAGCGCGGTCGGGGTCTGCCTGTTCGATGCGGGCTGGCACGAAGGCGTGGTCGGCCTGGTCGCCTCGCGCGTCAAGGACCGGCTGCACCGGCCGGTGATCGCCTTCGCCCGCGCCACCGAGGAAGGCGTGCTGAAGGGTTCGGGCCGCTCCATCGGAGGCCTGCACCTGCGCGACGCCATGGCTGCCGTCGACGCGCGCCATCCGGGACTGATCGTGCGCTTCGGCGGTCACGCCATGGCCGCCGGACTGACCCTGCCCGAAGCCGCGCTGGCGGATTTCTCCAGTGCATTCGACGCCGAATGCCGTGCGCGGCTCGATGCCGATGCGCTGGAGGAGGTGCTCGAAACCGATGGCGAGCTGCTGGATGGCGAACTGCATCTGGAAACCGCGCAGGCCCTGGAACAGGGCGGCCCCTGGGGCCAGGGCTTCCCCGAGCCGCGCTTCGAGGGCTGTTTCGAAGTCATCGATACCCGGGCCATGGGTGCTGACGGGCGCCACATCAAGTACCGCCTGCGCCTGCCCGCCGGAGGCCAGGTTGAGGCGATGGATTTCAACGGCGCCGAGCGGATGGTCGAGCGCGGCGGCCGGGTGCGTCTGGTCTACAGCATTGGCGTCAACCGCTTTCGTGGTGCAGAGGGGCTGGAACTGCGGGTGGTGGATCTGCGCGCCGAGTAGTGGTTGCCCGAATACAGAACCAGATCTGAACTTGTCATTCTGAGCGAAGCGAAGAATCTGGCTGTGCGCCGAGGCCAGATTCTTCGCTTCGCTCAGGATGACAAGTGAGAAGTGGGTGGATGCGCCACCACCACCGGCAAAGCTTCGCCGGCGGTATGCACCAGCTCGATGGCGATGCCGTAGGTGCGCTCCAGCAGCTCCCTGGTGAGCACTTCACGCGTCGCCCCCTGGCCGATGACCCGGCCCTGCTCCAGCACGGTGACACGGTCCGCATAGCGCAGCGCCAGATTGGGGTCGTGCAGCACCGCCAGCACGCCGACGCCGGAAGCGGCGAAGCAGCGCGCCTGCAACAGGCAGCCGTGCTGATGGGCCAGGTCGAGGCTGGCTGTGGGCTCGTCGAGCAACAGGTAGCGCGGGCCGCCGCCGGCATCGGTGACAGTGTCCGCGTCTCCCAGCGGCTCCCAGATCTGCGCCATGACCCGGGCCAGCTGCACGCGGGCGCGCTCGCCGCCGGACAGGCTGGGATAGCGGCGCAGCGCCAGCTCACCCACGCCAGCCATCTGTAGCGCCTCGCCTACGATGCGCCGCTCGGTTTCCGGGCGGTGCTGGGGACAGGCATAGCGTCCCAGCGCCACCACCTGAGCGGCGGTGAAGCCGAAGCGCAAGGATTCGGACTGCGGCAGCACCGCCCGCATGCGCGCACGGGCGCGCGGCGTCCAGGCCATCAGGGCGCGGCCGTTGAGGGTGACGCTGCCGTTTTGCGGCTGGAGATCGCCCGCCAGCAGGCGCAGCAGAGTCGATTTGCCGGCGCCGTTGCGGCCGAGCACCGCGTGCACCTCGCCCGGCGCCAGCGCCAGGCTGACGCGGTCGAGCAGGGTGCGGCCGTCGACCGTGTACTCGACCTGATCCGCCGCCAGCCGCATGGTCACGACCTCACCAGGTCTCGCCGCGGCCGCGCAGGCGCAGCAGCAGGGCGATGAAAAACGGTCCGCCGATGAGGGCGGTGAGCACGCCGATCGGCAATTCCACCGGGGCCGCCACGGTGCGTGCGGCGGTATCGGCCACCGTCAGCAGCGCGCCGCCGAGCAGGGCCGAGGCCGGCAGCAGCAGCCGGTGATCGGGGCCGGCCCACAGCCGGATCAGCTGCGGCACGATCAGGCCGATGAAGGCGATGATGCCGGTCAGCGCTACCGCGCCGCCCACGGCCAGCAGCACCAGCAGCACCAGCCAGCGCTTCAGCCGCTCCACGTCCACTCCCATATGCGCCGCCTCGGCTTCGCCCAGGAGCAAGGCATTGAGTTCGCGCCCGCGCAGCGGAATCAGCAGCAGCGCCAGCAGCACCACCGGGGCGGTGACGGCGATTTCCGGCCAGCCGGCGCGGCCCAGGCTGCCGTACATCCAGAAGGTCAGGGCGCGCAGCGCCGGGCCGCTGGCGATATTGGCCAGCAGGCCGATGCCGGCGCCGGAAACGGCATTCACCGCCAGCCCGACCAGCAGCATTTGCGCCGGCTGGGTGGCGCCATCGACCCGCGACAGGCGCGACACCAGCAGGGTGGTGATCGCGGCCCCGCCGAAACTGGCCAAGGGCAGCAGCCAGCGGCCGGCCGCGCCCAGGCCCAGCGCTGCACCCAGCACGATGGCGGCCACCGCCGCCAGGGCGGCGCCGCTGGACACCCCCACCAGCCCCGGATCGGCCAGGGGGTTGCGGAAGATGCCCTGCATGGCGGCGCCGCTCACCGCCAGTGCGGCGCCGACGATCAGGCCCAGCAGCACCCGCGGCAGCCGCAGCTGCAAAATGGTTGCGGAAACAGTGGGGTCGGGGGGTGTTCCCAAGCCTAGTGCGCCGAGGATGTCCCCGCCGCCGATGGCCAGCGGACCACTGGCCAGGCCGCCAACGGCGGCCGCCAGCGCCAGCACGCCGAGCAGCAGGCACAGCGGCAGGGGGCGGCGCAGGCTGGAAAGCAGGGGATTCATCCGTCCATTGTGCCCTGCTGAGGCTGTTTCGAGCGGCGGGCGTCGGCCAAAATGCTATAATTTTCAGGGTGCAGCGAAGCCGGCCCCAAGCAGCAGTGGCCCAAGCGATAGTGGCGGAATTGGTAGACGCACTGGATTTAGGTTCCAGCGCCGCGAGGCGTGAGAGTTCGAGTCTCTCCTTTCGCACCACACTCCGGTAAGCGCAGCACCCCAGTTTCCTCCCGGTTGGGAGGCATTTAAGGGAGGGCCGATCAGACCTCCCATGACAGAATCGGTATCAACTTAAAAGAGTCGGAACCCAAGATGGAAATCCACGTCGAGTCCCCGGGCGGCCTTTCGCGTCGCCTGCACGTCAAGATCCCCTCCGAGCGCGTCGAGCGCGAACTGGGGCAGCGCATGAAGCAGCTGGCCGCGCGTGCGCGCATCCCGGGATTCCGCCCGGGCAAGGCGCCGCTCAAGGTGGTGCAGCAGCAGTACGGCGAATCGGCGCGCATGGACGTGATCGGCGAGCTGGTGCGCCAGACCTGGCCCGAGGCCGTGGCCCAGGCGCAGGTGCAGCCGGCGGGTTCCCCCAATTTCGAGGTCACCAGCGAGAAGGCCGGTGAGCCCCTGGCCTATGTGGCCAGCTTCGACGTATATCCCGAGGTCAAGCTCGATCAGCTGGAGCGCATCGAGATCCAGAAGCCGGCGGTGGAGATCACCGAGGCCGACGTCGAGCGCCTCATCGCCAACCTGCGCAAGGCACGCCGCACGCTGGAGCCGGTGAGCCGGGCGGTGCAGGTCGGCGACGTCGCCGTCGTCGATTTCGACGGCCACATCGACGGCCAGCCCTTCCAGGGCGGCAAGGGCGAGAAAATCGAGATCGAGATCGGCGAGAAGCAGTTCCTGGCCGATCTGGAGAACGCCATCGTCGGCCACAGCGCCGGCGACAGCTTCGACGCCGACGTGAATTTCCCCGCCGACTACCGCCGCGAGGACCTGCAGAACAAGACCGCGCGCTTCGCCGTCAAGGTGCTGGAAGTGCGCGAGCCGCGCCTGCCGGCGATCGACGATGAATTCCTCAAGGCGCATGGCGTCGAGGAAGGCGCGGGCGAGCAGGGGCTGCACGAGAAGTGCCGCAAGGCGCTGGAAACCGAGCGCGACAAGGCCATCCGCACCCGCCTCAAGCGCGACGTGCTCGATCAGCTGCTGAGCAATCACCCGATCGAGGTGCCGCAGAGCCAGGTGCAACAGGAAATCCAGCGCTTGCGCGAGGAAGCGATCAACCGCATGCAGCTCAACCAGTCCGGCAAGATCCAGGCCGAGCAGCTGCAGCAGATGCTGCCGGACCAGCTGTTCGAGGCCAATGCGCAGCGCCGCGTGGCCCTGGGCCTGCTCATCGGCGAGGTGATCAAGACCCGCCAGATCAAGCCGGACAACGCCCGCCTCGATGCGGCGCTGGAAGAGATCGCCGCCGACTACGAGCAGCCGGACGAGGTGCGCCAGTTCTACCGCTCGCGCCCGGACATGCTGCAGGGCCTGCAGGCGGTGACGCTGGAAGAGCAGGTGGTGGAGAGCCTACTGGCCGGCGCCAGGACCGTGGAACTGAAGCTGTCGCTGGAAGACCTGTTGAAATCGGTCTCGCAGTCCGCAGCTTGATGCAGAGCAGCCGCAGTTTCGGCCGCAATCCGAAAAACCAACAAGGATCGATGATGAACGACCAGATCGCCCGCGCCCAGCTTGTGCCGATGGTGGTGGAGCAGACCGCCCGCGGCGAGCGTGCCTTTGACATCTATTCGCGCCTGCTGAAGGAGCGGATCGTGTTCATCGTCGGTCCGATCGACGACTTCATGGCCAACCTGGTGGTGGCCCAGCTGCTGTTCCTGGAAGCCGAAAACCCGGACAAGGACATCCACGTCTAC
>JAMFRN010000250.1 GCA_026224805.1 Nevskia soli | reverse complement strand
TTGTCGAAAACACCGCCGGTCAATTGCATCGCGGTCGAACGCCTGTCTTCGCTTGGCAACGCGCTGGCGGCATGCGACCGCGTGCCCGCCGCGGGTTCGCAGCAATGCGCAGCGCTATTCGGCTGTGCGGTGAGCGGCGCATCGTTTGATGCGGGCACGGCTCAGTGCACCCCACCCAAGGGCGCCGCGCTACCCGAAAACACGCTGCAGGCGGTTCTTGCCATTGCGCGTAACCCGGGCACTTCCGCGATCGAGGGCATCTACCAGCTATCGACGGCGAGCGCGGTATTCAGTCCGGCCTTGACGAGTTCGCCGACTGACTGGACCCTCTCGCTCAACTTCATCGGTGGCGGGCTCGGCGAGCCCACCGGAACCGCGATAGATGGCTCCGGCAATATCTGGGTCGCCAACTACAACAACGCGGTGACGGAGTTGAGCCCAAGCGGTGCCGCGATCTCTCTGGGCACCGGATATACCGGCGGTGGACTGCAGGAGTCGTTCGGCATCGCCATCGATGGTAGTGGCAATGCCTGGGTTGCCAACGAGCAAAGCGGCGGCGGTGTCAATTCCGGCCTGGGCAGCGTGACCGAGCTGAGCTCGACGGGAGCGGTGCTGTCCGGCACGGGCGGCTACTTCGCCGGGGGTGTGGACTTCCCGGAGGCGGTTGCCATCGACAAGTCGGGCCATGTCTGGATTGCCAACTACGGCAATTCGACCCTGAGCGAGCTTCAGGGTTCGTCGGGAACGAGTCCCGGCGCGGCGCTGTCGCCAGCTTCCGGCGACACGGGTGGAGGACTGAGTTTTCCGCAAGCCATTGCCATCGATGACGGCGGCAATGTGTGGGTCGCCAACACCGGCGCGAACCAGCTGAGCGAGTTCTCTTCAACCGCTCAGGCGCTGTCGCCCTCCGGCGGTTACAGCGGGGGTGGACTGAACGTTCCGCAGGCGATCGCGATCGATCAGAACGGCGATGTGTGGGTCGCCAACTTCTTCGGTGATTCCGTGTCGGTCTTCAATGGCTCGGGGGCGCCATTGAAGACCACTGCGATCAGCGGCGGCGGACTGCAGGCTCCGGGCGGAATCGCCATCGACGGCGCCGGCAATGCCTGGGTGACCAACTTCCGTGGAGCCAGCCTCAGCGAATTTGCCAGCCTCGGTGCAAACGCCGGCGGCGCCCCCTTGTCGCCTGCAACGAGCGGATTCACCGGTGCCGGCCTCGCTCAGCCCTTCAGCGCCGCCATCGACAGTTCCGGCAATATCTGGATCGCGAACTTTGGCAACAACAGCGTCACCGAATTCATCGGCATCGCCGCGCCGGTGCGTACGCCGCTGATCGGCACTCCCCAGTCGCCATAGGCTGCATCCGTCCGGGATCCACGGATGGAAACGGCCGTATCCAGCATTGCTGCGAATTTCGACGCCGCAGGCGTTGACGAACGTTCCGTGGACAGGCGGCGGCACTGACGTCCGGCGGCGAGCGTGGTTTCCACTGCGATGGTGGTGCTGATCAACCCCTGTCCGCAGGCCCCGCGGATGAAGCGGGCCGTGTGATCGCCGCTTGCCGCTTCGCCGATCTGCCGGAAAGGCCGGCCATCTGGTAAGCGGAGAGGGTGCGTGGTGCGCTGGTTGAAAAGCCAGTGCGCCGACCAGGAACTGCTGCTGTCACGCGCTGCAATGCCCTGAAGCAATGGCGATGCCGTTCTGAGATTCAGGCGGCTGCTTTTACCGTGCCATCCGCCGAGGCTTGGGCAGTCTGCTGGATCTTAGCCAGACGGGCCAGCAGTTCGCCGAGTATGTAACGCAGCAGCCGGCCGGCCTTGTCGCCGTCGCCACCGCGCAAGGCGGCGACGATTTGCTTGCGTTCCTCGGTGTAGGAGGAGATCAGGCCGATGCGCTGCACGGCGATGCGCGCGCGGATGTCCCAGGCCATGTGTTCCCAGGCGCGCAGGTAGAGCCTGTTGCCGGACATCTGCACGATGTGACGGTGGAAGTTGACCGCGCTGTCCATGTAGGCGTCGGTGTCGTGCTCGCGATTGGCGCGGCGCATCAGCTTGATATCGCCCTCGAGCTTGTCCAGGTCGGCCTTGGCGCAGGGGACGGCCAGCCGCGCCGCCGATTCCTCGATGGCGGCGCGCAGTTCGTAGGCTTCGCGCAGCTCCTCCATGTCGATGTTGCGCACGCAGGTGCCGCGATAGCGCTCGGACTGGAGCAGGCCAAGGGCTTCCAGCTCGCGCAGGGCTTCGCGCACCGGCGCCTGGCTGACGTTGAACTCGCGCGCCAGCGTCATTTCCTTGAGGCGCGTGCCGGGCGGGGTGCTGCCATCGAGAATGCGCGAAACGATGGCGTTGCGGATGTGATCCCGCATGCAGATGCGATGGATGCCCATGCGCTGTTCCCGTCGCCCTGGTATCGGCTTAGTTCGATGCCGGGTGCGAAGCAGATGCCATCGTGTCCGTCGAAGCCGCGGCGGGAGCCGATGCATCCGCCTCCCGGTTCAGGTGATTCTGCCAGCCGCCACCCAGCGCCTTGACCAGCAACACGCTGGCGTTGAGACGCCGCGCCTGGATGTTGGCGGCGGACAACTCGGCTTGCAGCGCCGCATTCTCCGTCGTCACTACTTCCAGGTAGGTGACGATGCCGCCTTTGTAGCGGTATTGGGCCTGCTGCAGTGCCTTTTGGCTGGCGGTGACGGCGGCAGCCTGGCTCGCGCTTTCCTGTTCCAGCTGGCGCAGGGCGACGATGTTGTCCTCCACCTCGCGGTAGGCATTCAGCACGCTGCCGCGATAATCGGCTACCTGCTCGTCGTAGGCGGCGTGCGCCTGGGCGGACTGGGAAGCGTGGCGGCCGGCGTCGAACAGTGTCAGCACCGCCGAGGGACCCAGCGACCAGATATTGCTCGGCGCCTCGATCCAGTTCGAGGAATGCGTGCTGTCGTAGCCGGCCGAGGCGGACAGGCTGAACACAGGAAAGTAAGCGGCACGGGCCACGCCGATATCGGCATTGGCGGCAAACACGCGGCGCTCCGCGGCGGCGACGTCGGGCCGGCGCTCCAGCAGCGCGGAAGGCAGACCCGGATCGATGGCGGGGGGAGCCAGCTCCGCCGCCAGAGGCATCGGGTCGAGATGGAAGCTGGAGGCGGGCTCGCCGATCAGCACGGCGATGGCATGCTCCAGCTGCGCCCGCTGCAGATGCACATCGGCGGCCTGGGTTTTGGCGGTTTCGAGCTGGGCCTGGGCCTGCACTAGATCGCTGAGCGCCGCGGCGCCACCGTTATAGAGGTTCTGCTCGAGCTGCAGGGCCTTGGTGTAGTCGACCACGGTCTGGTCGAGCAGGGCCTGCTGGTTGTCGGCGCTGCGCAGCGAGAAGTAGTCGGTGGCCAGCTCGGCATGGGTGCTCAGGTCGAGCGTAACGAGGTCGGCGGCGCTGGCCTGGGCGCTGGCGTTGGCGGCGCTCAGCGTGTTGCGCACGCGGCCCCACACGTCGATCTCGTACGACAGGTCGGCTTCGAGCAGGAAGTCGTTGCCGGTCGGCTCGGCTCCCGGCGTGAGGTGCGGGCCGTTGATCGATGCGCGCTGGCGCGTCAACGAGGGGCCGGCGGTGAGGGTCGGGAACAGGTCGGCGCGGGCGATGCCGGCCTGGGCACGGGCTTCCTGCAGGCGCGCGAAGGCCGCTTTCAGGTCCTGGTTGGCATCGCTGACCTTGTCTTCCAGGGCGTTCAGTTGCGCATCATTGAACTCGGCCCACCAGGCGCCGCGCGGCTGTGCGTCGACCGGCTGGGCCTGCTTCCAGTCGCCGATTTCCTTGTAGGCGGCCGGGGCCGTGCCGGTGTCGGGCGGCGCCTTGTAGGCGGGTGCAAAGGAGCAGGCCGCCAGCGAGCCGCCCAGTACCAGGGCCAGGACTGCGATGGATGCCTGGGTCTTCACGACGGCTTGCCCGGCTGCGGCGCCTGGCCCGCGGGTTGCTGCTCGGGTGGCGGGGCCATGACGCGTACCTTGACGCCGTCGGCGAGCGAATCCGGCGGATTGAGGATGATGTTGTCATCCGCCGTGATGCCGTCGAGAACCTCGATGGTGCTGCCGAAATCGCGGCCCTGGGTGATGTTCTTGAGTTTCACCTGATCGTCCTGCCCAATGGTCGCCACCTGCAATCCGGCGGTGCGGAACAGGACGGTATTGGCCGGCAGGCGCAGGCTGTTGGCATTGACCGGCAGTTTGAAATGCACCTCGGCATAAGAGCCGGGAAACAGCTCGCCCTTGGCGTTGTCCACCTGCAACTCCACCTGCAAGGTGCGGGCATTGGGTTCCAGGGCGTTGGCGGTGCGGGTGATTTGCGCCGGATACTTCTTGCCCGGATGCTCGGCAAAAGTCAGGTCGGCCGTCACGCCTGGAACGGCGGCGGCGGCATAGGGCTGCGGCACCTGCACGTAGATGCGCAGCTTGCTGATATCGGCGACATGGAACAGCTCGGCACCGCTGCTCTGGCCGGCGTTGATCAGGGCCCCGATATCGGTATTGCGCGCCGTCACCACGCCGTCGAACGGCGCCAGTACCCGCTTGAACGATTCCAGATCATGAAGGCGCCGCAGATTGGCACCGGACGAATCCAGTGCCGCCTTTTTCGCAGCGGCATCGCCGGCCTTCTCGTCGGCATCCTGTTTCGACACCGAGTCGGTCGCCAGCAGGCCCTTCCAGCGCACGTCGGTGGTCTGCGACAGGTCGTAGTTGGCCTTGGCCGTGTTGAGGTCGGCTTCGGCCTGGTTCAGTTGCTGGTCGACTTCCGGCGCATCGATGTCCGCCAGTAGCTGGCCCTTCTTCACCTGCGTGCCGATGTCGGTGTACCAGTTTTTCAGATAGCCGCTGGTGCGGGCATAGATCGGGGCGTCGAAATAGGCCTGCACGCTGCCGGGCAGCACCAGATCCTCACCGGCCGGCCCATGATTGGGCTTGACCGTAATCACCGTGGGAACCGACGACTCCGCCGTTTCCTTGCCCAGGGCGGTGCGGGCGTGGACACGGCTGAAGATGCCCCAGGCGGCGAGGATGATGGCGATGACCAGGGCGATCAGCGCATAGCGGCCTACCTTGCTGGGCGGACCGCTTTTGGAGATATAGGGCGAGTGTTCGGACATTGGATGTCTCCGTTATCTGGTTTAGTGCGCGCGTGACTGGCTGCGGCCGTGAATGATGGAGAACACGGTCGGCACGAAGAACAGCGTGGCCACCGTGGCGAAGAGCAGGCCGCCGATCACGGCACGGCCCAGCGGCGCGTTCTGTTCGGCGCCTTCGCCCAGGCCCAGCGCCATCGGGATCATGCCGATGATCATCGCCAGTGCGGTCATCATCACCGGGCGCAGGCGGGCCGCGCCGGCCTCCAGCGCGGCGGCCAGCACCGGCGCGCCTTCATCCTTGCGCTGGCGTGCGAAGGCCACCATCAGGATAGAGTTGGCGGTGGCCACGCCCATG
>JAMFRN010000249.1 GCA_026224805.1 Nevskia soli | reverse complement strand
CGAGCTGGGCCAGCCCATCGGCTACGGCGAGCACGTTCTCGCGGTCCTGCGTGATGCCATGCTGGAAAATCACCACCGGCCAGCCGCTGGCCGGTTCGGTCTGGCCGCTGCTGGTGTTGGGCACGGTGACCAGCACCGGCACCGTTTGCGTCGAGGCCGTGCTCGCATCCAGGGTGGGGAAGCAGGCGGTGGTGCTGGCGCTGGGCTTGAGCGTCACGCCGTTGACGACGGCGCCTTCGGCGAACGCGCCGCAGGGCACCTGGCCGAGAAACGTCCCGCTGGATGGCTTGGTCGCATCGGCATGCCAGTAGCCGGACAGCGGCGCCGCCGGGTTGGCGGTGGTAGGCACCTGCAGGTAGTACGGAATGACGGCGACGCCAGCGTAGACTTCTGCCAGGCCCCGGCCGCCGATGCTGGAGTTGCCGGTGTTGACGCCGGTGTCCGCCACCTGGATCGCGCCGGCGGTCGCGTTCTGCGCCACCAGGGTCAGGGTATCGCTGATCGACTGCGTGGTGAAACTCCAGGCCAGCACGATGTCGCTGGCCGGAATCTTTGCCGACACCGCCTGCACCACCGGATAGATCAGCTGCGAACGCAGCGCTTCCAGCGTCGCCAGCTGCGTGGCGCTGTACTGCGACAGCGAAGGATCGGTCTGCTGGCTCACCGGCGTGGCGCTGCTGACGATGTTGAAGGCGTCGGAGGCGATCACGCCGCCGCCGTTGAGGGTCTTCATGCCATTGGTCAGCACCACCAGGTAGCGCGTCGACGGCGCCAGCGGCTTCAGCGGCGAGATCAGCAGGCGCGAGCGTTGTGTGCTGATCGGCGTCAGAAACGCGAGCACCGGATCGGTGGCGGTGGCGTTTTCGTTCTGCACCGTGAAATCGGTGCCCGGCACCAGGGTTTGCCCGGTGGTGCTGTTGATGATGACGATATTGGCCGGCACCGTGGTGTAGTCGAGCTGGCCGGCGACGTCGGCGAAGATCTGCGCCGTGGTGGAGAAGCCGTCGAGCTGGTTGATGTCCGACAGCGGCGCCGAATTCGGCGGGAACGGCACGTTCAGGGTCGGCGTGCTGAAGCCGCTGAACAAGCCGTCGAACGGAAACGGCGTGATCGGGTTGGTGGCATTGACCGGGTCGAACAGGACCAGCGAGCTGAACGTCTGCGGCTGT
Organism: Nevskia soli; assembly: GCA_026224805.1. GTDB lineage: Bacteria > Pseudomonadota > Gammaproteobacteria > Nevskiales > Nevskiaceae > Nevskia > Nevskia soli_A. The sequence continues at coordinate 13,029 of JAMFRN010000249.1, read as the reverse complement.
TTGCCCTGGTCACCGCTGCCGCCCCCGCAAGCGGACAACAGCAGGGTCGCGACGGACACGAGTACAACAGGCGCGAGCTTCCAATGGCGCATGAGCCTTCCTCCTCCAGGTGGCACCGAGATCTTCCGATCCCTTGTTTTCGTCCGACGGCTGACGTACTACGTGCCCGCACATTCATCTATGCGCTGGGCGTCGTATGTACGGTACCGTACGGACGCGTTATAAAGGGGACCAGTGTCGCGCTAATCCGCACTGCACAACAAGGTGCAATGCCTTCATCCAAGAAGCGATTTGCCACCGCTTATCGGAATTGCCTGAACCAACCCGTCCATTTCACGGACTCGTGGAGGCAAGCCTGCGGCAAAGTCGCGGAGCGTCGCCGTAGCGGGGTCGCGGTAGGATGCAGAGGGGGCGGATATCGGGTACCGCGATGTACGGCTCAGGCCGCGCCGGCGAACAGCGCTTCCACCCGCCGCCTGGCGGCGCCGGTATCCCGCACCAGCAGGCTCAGCGGCATGCGGCGGCGCAGCACATCGTCGGCACTGCGCGCCATTTCCTCGTGCACCGCCAGCACCGCCTCCGCCACCAGGAAGGGTGCTTCGCGGTGCAAGCGTTCCGACCAGTCGGGATTCTCGTCCAGCAGCGCCTGCACGCGCACCAAGCCGGTGCCATGGCACAAGGTCAGGAAGTGCGCCGCCTCGTCGTCCACCCCGCGCCGCGCCAGCGCCGACAGCGCCTCCGCCTGCCAGCCGGTGAACTCGCCCAGGCCGGCCGCTTCCATCGGCGCCCCCGGCAGCGGACGCTTCGCGGTCTGCGTCGGCAAGGGCGCGCGGCCGAGCCGGTGCAGCACCAGGTCCACCACTTCCTCGGTGTCGCAGCGCGCGGTGGTGAACTTGCCGCCGATCGGCCAGATCAGGCCTGGCTTCGGCTCGGTGATGGTGAACTCGCGGCTCACCGCAGCCAGCGTCGCGGCCGGCTCGTCGTGCAGGGTCCGCACGCCGGCGTAGCTGGCGATGACATCGGCCTCGCTCCAGCGCAGTCCCGGCAGCAGGGCATTCACCGCGTCGAGCAGGTAGCGCGCCTCCTCCGGCCGCACCACCGCCTCGCGCGCATCGGCCACCTGTGCTTCGGTGGTGCCGAGCAGGGTGCGTCCGTACCAGGGGATGACGAAGAAGACGCGGCCATCCTGCGGCGCAGTGAGCAGGAACGCCTCCTCGCAGCCGACGATGGCCGGCAGCACCAGGTGTATGCCCTTGACCAGCTTCACCGGCTCCGCTGCTTCCCCCACCAGGGCACGTCCCCACGGTCCGGCGGCATTGACCACGCAGTCGGCGCGCAGCTCGAAAGCGGCGCCGCTTTCCTCGTCGCGCAGCGTCGCGCCGATGACGCGGCCCTGATCCTCCAACAGCCCGCTCGCCGCCACCCGGTTGGCGCAAACCGCGCCGGCGGCCTGTGCGGCCGCCGCGACAAACAGCGTCATGCGCGCATCGTCTTCCTGGCAGTCGCCGTAGCGCAGGCCGCCGCGCAGGCCTTCGCCGGCAATGAAGGGATAGTGGCGCAGCATGCGGTCGTGTGAATAGGACTTGAAGCGCGGCACCGGCTGCTTGCCAGTGGCGAGGAAGTCGTACAGCGTCAGCCCGGCGAGCAGTTGCAGGCGGCCGACGCGCGAATCCTTCCACACCGGCACCTGGAAATTCAGTGGCCGCACCAGATGCGGGGCGATGCGCGACAGCACCCGCCGCTCTCCCAGGGCGTGGCGCACCAGGCCGAATTCGTAATGCTCCAGATAGCGCAGGCCGCCGTGAATCAGCTTGCTGGAGGAACTGGATGTGCCGCAGGCCCAGTCGTTCTTCTCCACCAGCGCCACCTTGAGGCCGCGCTGCGCCGCATCGCAGGCGGTCCAGGCGCCGTAGATGCCGCCGCCGATCACCAGCAGGTCGAATTTGCCGCTGTTGCGCAGGGCGGCGACGTTGCGGATGAAGGGGAAGGGGGCGGTCATTAGTTGCACCTTGTCATCCCGGCGCAAGCCGGGATCCAGGGATGCCTGCATTGAAGGTGCGTCTTGCGATGCTCTGGATCCCGACTTTCGTCGAGATGACGGCCCAAAGGGGCCGTCACTTGTAAATCACCTCGATCTCGAACTTCCCCCGCGGCTGGTGATGCAGCCGCACATAGGTCGCGGCGATGCGCTCCGGATCGAAATGCGTGCCGACCTGGAGGAAGCCGTAGACGGTGACGGTGGCCACATGGATGCCGTGCCCGCCCAACTCCTGCGCCAGCGAGTAGGTCAGGCTGCGTAGCGCGGCCTTGTCGGCCGACAGCGAGGCGTAGGGCGCGGAAGGTTCGTGGGCGAAGCCGCCGCCGGTGAACAGGATGGTGCCGTGGCCCTGCTCGCGCATCGCCGGTGCGGCCAGCTGCGCGCAGACCAGGGCGCCGACCACGTTGATGTGGAAATCCTCCACCCACTGCTGTGGCGGCACCGCGGTGGCGCGGCCCTTGTGCGCGCTGGCCACGTTATAGATCACCACCTCGGGCGCGCCCAGTTCCGCGGTGACCTGCTGGAACAGCGCGCGCAGGGAAGTTTCATCGGCGGCGTCGGCGGCATAGGCCCGCGCGGCGCGGCCGGTGACGCGTCGGATCTCGTCGCAATGCGGCTGCAGCCGGGCGGCGTTGCGCGCGGCCAGCGCCACGCCGTAGCCCTCTTTGGCGAAAGCCATGCCGACCGCGCTGCCGATCCCCGGACCCGCCCCGACAACAAGACAAACCTGGCTCACGGCTGCTCCTGATCAGGATCATTGGTAAGAACGGGCGGCTGCCGCAGGCGGCGCACCGCCTCCAGCCAGTCTCCCAGTTGCCGCGCCTGCTGCCCGCTGATGCTGCCTGCCGCGGCCGCTGCGGCGATGCGCAGCGCCGGCGGCTGGCCTTCATCATCCGGCGTGGCGAAACTTTTCTCCAGCGCTTCGCCGCCCAGCGTCGCTTCCAGCGCCGCGCCGAGTGCGGCCAGGCGCGGGCCGCACTCGGCGCAGTGGCGGCGCAGGCGGCTTTCGTCCTGCAACCATTGCGCCACCCGGCGATTGGCGGCGTCGCTGGGCGCCAGCGCGGCATGGCCGCGCGGGAAGATCAGCAGGCGCGCCAGCCAGGACAGGGCCGGGGCCGACAAATGCCGCAGCACCTGGTCGAGCGCTTCCTCCACTCCGCGCAGCGCGTCGGCGCAGAGCCATTCCAGGGTGGCGCGTTCCGAATCGGGCGCGCCCTCGTCCTCGAAATGTTTCAACGCGCAACTGGTCAGCCACAGCTGCGCCACCGCGTCGCCGAGCCAGGTGGTGAGGGTCAGCCGCGAGGCCTCGTGCATGGCGCGCAGCGCCGTGCGCGGGCGGCGCGAGGCCAGGTCCGTGCCTAGCCCGGTCAGGGCCAGGTCGGTGGCGAAGGCCAGGGCCGCGCTGTAGCGGTTGATGCGCCGGCAGTAGCCGCGCACCAGGTCGGTATGGCCGGCGGCAGGGCTGAAGCCGCCGGCGGTGAGCGCCAGGATGAAGGAGCGGATGCCGGAGCCGGCAATATGGCCGATGTGCTTCCACAGCGCCGCGTCGAACTGCTCCAGCGCCAGCGCCGCATTGGGCGCGCGCGTCGCCGCCAACGCCTTCATGAAGGCGCGGTGACCGCGCAGTACGCTGGCGGTATAGCCGGTGGAACGGGCCAGCCGTGCCGGCTCCTCGGCGGTGAGCGGGGGCTCCAGCGTGTCCAGCAGCGGCCGCAGCGCACTCTGCGCCAGGCCCAGCTCAGCGGCGGCCAGCCGGATCTGCCCCCCCTGCTCGGCGCTGAGGCTGCGGGCACAGCTGGCCAGGCCCTGCGGCCGTTCGCCCAGATCCACCGACAGCGCGCTGGCGCTGGCCTGCGCCCGTGCCGCCAGGCTGCGCGCGCCGATCAACGCCAGGGCATCCTGCGCCACGGCGCGACTGCCCAGAGCCGCGGCGAACGGCGCGTGGATGCGCGCATAACCGCCCGCAGCTGCTGCTGCCGCGGTGACCCGGCCGGCATGCAGCGCTGGGGTGGCGATGGCAGTGGCCACCGCCAGGCATTCGGTCCAGTCGCCGGCGCCCGCGCCGATGCGTTCGCTGCCGCCGACGATGGCGTCCATGCCGGCCACCAGATCGTTCGCCTGCAGCTGGGTGGCGCCGGCGGCGAGCCCGCAGTCCGCGCTTTCCAGCAGCAGGCAGGCCAGTCCCTGACGGCCGCCGAGCAAGCCCTCCGGATCGCGCACCCGCAGCTGCAGACCGAGCAGTTCGGGGGCAGCGGCGGTGGTCGCTAATTGCGCGTCGAGCCGCAGGCGCAGGGCGGTGACGCGCTCGCCCTCGCGCAGCGTGGAAAACACCACCGCATCTCCGGCCACTGCGTCGAGCACGCCGGCGACAGCCGCGCCGCCGGCCAGGCGCGGCAGCCAGCGGCTCTGCTGTGCCTCGCTGCCGTGGCGGCGCAGCAGCTCGATCCAGGCCAGCCGCTGCGGCGCCGCGATGCGTTCGGCCGCCTGCGGATCGATGGCGGCGATGCGCGCCAGCGCCGCCGACTGCGCCACCGCCGACCACTCCAGCCCGCCGTGATAGTGCGCGATGCCGAGGCCGAAGGCCTGCTGCTCGCGCAGCCAGGCCAGGGCTTCCTGCGGCGCGTGGGCGCGGCTGCGGAAGCCCGCCACCAGCTCATCCACCACCGTCTGCTCGGTCGGCAGCGGCCGCGCCGGCGGGAACGACTGGAAGCGCTGCCAGTCCGGCTCGCCGCCGATCAGCTCGGCCTCCCACCAGGCGGTGCCGGCATCCAGCGCCGCCAGGGCGGCCGGGTCGAGCCGCTGCACCATGCGCTTGAACCAGCCCAGCGCCGGACGCGACAGCCACTCCTGCCGCAGCGGCGGAATATTGAGCGGCAGCAGGATCACGATCCACAGCAGTGCCAGCAGGCCGAACAGCAGGGCCGAGCCGCCGAAGACGCCGTAGCACAGCACCGTCGCGCCCAGCACCGCGCTGGTGGAGCGGATGCCGGGCCGGTAATAGGCCAGGGCCAGCACGGCGATGGCGACGAACAGCAGCCAGAACGGCATGCGCTCAGGTTTCCGTAAGGCGGACGGCGACGGTCACGGTCAGGGCGCCTTCAGGCTCTTCTTGCGCGCCGCCTCGAACTCGTCGCCGGCCTGCCAGCTCACCGTGTCCGACGCCAGCAGCGCCTGCCAGCCGAGGGCCAGGCCGAAGCGCGCCAGCGCCGCGTTGCTGGCGAAATCCATCTGCGGCGTCCACTCGTCGCCGGGGCGGTGGTAGCGGTTGGCGGTGTAGTCGTCTTCCTGCGCCTTGCCCCATTCCTTCGGATGGTCGGCGAACTTCACCCCGGCGCCGATCGAGAACGCCGGCACGCCGACGCGGGCGAAGCTGAAGTGATCCGAGCGGTAGTAGTGGCCGGCGCCCGGATTGGCGTCCTGCTCGATTTCATAGCGGAAGGCCTTGGCGGTCCTCTCCACCGTCGGGTAGAAGCTGGTGCGGCCGGCGCCGGTGACGTTGACCGACTCCGGCACGCCGATCGGCGGGATGGCGTCGTAGTTCAGGTCCAGCGCGATCTGCGCCGCCGGGATCGGCGGGTGCGCGCCCAGGTAGCGTGAGCCGAGCAGGCCTTTTTCCTCGGCGGTGACGGAAGCGAAGTAGACGGGATGCGGCGGCCGCTCCTTCATCTGGCTGTAGGCATGCGCCAGCTCCAGCAGAATGCCGCAGCCGCTGCCGTTGTCGACCGCGCCGTTATAGATGTTGTCGCCCGGCATGTTCGGGTCGATGCCCAGGTGATCGTAATGCGCGGTATAGAACACCGCCTGCTTCGGCGTACCCTTGTCGCTGCCCGGCAGCATCGCCACCACGTTGGGCGACTGGAACTTGCGGATCTTGCTGACCAGGTGCGCCTTCAGCCGCAGCGGCAGCTCCACCGCCTTGAAGTCGCGGGTGCCGGCGAGGGCGATCTGTTCGTCCAGCTTGAGGCCGGCGGTGGAGAACAGCAGCCGCGCCACTTCCAGCTGGATCCAGGCGGCCGCTTCCAGCTTCGGCTCCTTGTCATCCGCCAGGTAGACCTGCTCGTTGCTCCAGGAGCTGCGCACCACATCCCAGGGATAGCTGGCCAGGTCGGTGCGGTGGATGATCATGGCGCCGATGGCGCCCTTGCGCGCCGCTTCCTCGAACTTGTACATCCAGCGCCCGTAATAGGTCATGGTGCTGCCGTTGAAGAACTTGGGGTCCTTGGACGGCGGCTGGTTGACGATGATCAGCACCACCTTGCCCTTGACGTCCACGCCCTTGTAGTCGTCCCACTGGTATTCCGGCGCGTCGATGCCGTAGCCGACGAACACCACCGGCGCATCGATGTCGGCCGTCTCGCCTTGGGTCTGGTTGCTGACGACGAAATCGTCCTGATACTTGAGCGGCAGCGCGTCGCCGCTGGCCGGCTGCAGGGCGAAGCTGGTGGCGGGCAGCGACTGCACGCCGACGAAGTTGACGTTCTGGTAGTAGCTGCCGTTGTCGCCCGCCGGCTTCAGCCCGTACTGCGCGAACTGGCTGGCGATGTACTTGGCGGCGATGTCGCCGCCGCGCACGCCCGGGCCGCGGCCTTCCAGTGCGTCGTCGGAGAGGAAGCGCACATGGGCGCTGATGCGGTCGGCGTCGATGCCCTGCATCGCTTCGGTCACTGCCGCCGGCAGGCCCAAGTCGGTGGGCGGCGGCGGCAGGGGCGAGGGATCGGCCCCGGCGCCGGCGGCGGCCAGGCCTAGAGCCAAGGCAAGGGCCGCAGTCAGATGCAATCTCATGGAATAAGGTCCCGGATTCAAGGTCTAAGAGGAGCCGCTTTGCGGTATGGCGCCAATCTTCGCAGAATTGCCCCATCGGAAAAACCACGGAGCGTGACAAATGCCGGCACCCAGGGGCCCTAGCCAGCGGGACTACTCACCCGCCGACCGTCTGTTGATGCGCTTGCAGCAGGGCTTGCAGGCCCTGGCGCCGCGCGTGCCGGGAGCGGAGATGGCTGCCTATCCGGCGGCACGCCTGCCGGAAGCGCCGATGGACGACCAGGCCCGCCGCCGCGCCGCCGGCCTGATGCGCGTCAATCATGCCGGCGAGGTCTCGGCCCAGGCCCTCTACCATGGCCAGGCCCTGGTTTCGCGGGATCCGGAGATCCGCCGGCATCTGCTCCACGCCGCCGACGAGGAGCGCTCCCACCTGCAATGGTGCGAGGCGCGCCTGGGCGAGCTGGGCGAGCGGCCGAGCCGGCTCAGCCCGTTCTGGTATGTCGGCTCCTTCGCCATCGGCGCGGTGGCCGGCATCGCCGGTGATCGCTGGAATCTCGGCTTTGTCGAGGAGACCGAGCGGCAGGTGGTGGAGCACCTTGAAGATCACCTGCAGCAGTTGCCCAAGGAGGACCAGCGTAGCCGGGCGATTGTCGAGGCGATGAAGGAGGATGAGGCGCGGCATGGGGATGAGGCCGCGGCGGCGGGGGCACATCCATTGCCGTTGCCGGTGAAGAATTTGATGAAGCAGGTGTCGAAGATTATGAAGTTCGGGGCTTATCGGGTGTAGCGCCGCATTGTCGGTGTGCTATTTGTTTTTGCTATGTTCAGGCAACGGTACGTTTCGACAAGAACAACGAGGTTGTATTGGGAGGGTCGGAAGCTGCATAACCCGCTGCAACAGTTTGCGTTCCGGGGAGTTCAATGAAGGGAGTCAATAAACGCATGAAGTCGGGGCGTGGTTCGTGCGAGGTTTTCATCCTTTCGAACTCCTCGTTTGAAATAAGTACGGCAACCGGTTTGCCGTAGTGAGTGAGCCGGACTGGTTGCCTTTTCTCGATTTCCTGAATCAAGCCCGTCAATCTGCTTTTCGCTTCCCGCACGGTGATTGCTTTCATTGCCGCACCTCGCACCATTTAGCCGCCAGCGTAGCCGCACTCGAATTTTCCCGGTTTCGGCGGGCTCGCGTCCGCCGCCGCCCCGATCACTGCCCATGCCCGGACGATATCGTCCATTGTCGGGCGCTCCCAGACTTCTTCGACCACACCAAAGCACTTACCGTTCGTCGCTCCCGTCATTCGCGCCATCACCAATCGTTAGCTCGCATCGTGGTGTGGCGTCGGCCGTAATCGGCCTGGTTGGCGGCAAATCGCTCCGCTATGTGCGATTTCAGACAGACGCGCGGTCGATTCGGTGTTATACCTCCGTGCTGCCTCCACTCGTCACGTCTCCGGTGACGGGCAACAGGATTCTCCCCGCTGCGGTGTCGCCATCTCCGGCGCATGAGAATTCCTTATCGCGCATTTCTGCGCAGCGGCAGCGGCGCCCGGCAATTCCGCCGGCCCGGCGATGCACCACGAACAAGCGAGTCGATCATGAATCTCCCCGAATCAGCGGAAAGCCCCCTGGCCGTAGCCCCGGCGCCGCCGCGTACCAACAAGCAGATCAAGGCCAGTTCGATCGCCAACGAGCAGGCCGCGCAGAAGCGCTGGAAGCTGATGCTGGCGGATGCCAAGGCCACCTGGGCAAAAGTGCCGCCGGAAGACCTGACGCGGGTTAACGGCAATCTGCACATCCTGGCCGGGCTGGTGCAGCTGCGTTACCACGTCAGCCGCGAAGAAGCCGACCAGCAGGCCAAGCAGTTCTACGACGCGCATCCCGCGGTTGCCTGAGCTATCCCGCTGTCCCGCTGCGACTTTCCAGGAGCATGCCTCGATGAACATCAGCAACGTCCCCAAGCGGAACGCGGGCGCGGCGGTTCAGCGCGAGGTGCAGCTGGGTCAGGGCGAGCTGGAAAAGCTGTTCGGCGGGCCGGTCAGTACCTCGCCGTCCCGGATTGCCAATAGTCCGCGCCTGTTCCACGGCAAGTTCGCCGATCATCTGTGGTGCGGCTGCTGCAAGCGCGCCTTTCCCAACGGCATGTATCGCCAGGTCGGGGAATTCCGCAAGTGCCCGTACGCGGACTGCGACGGGCATGCCTCGGTCGACGCCATGCCTTGGGAACGGATCAAGGCGGGCAATCCGGACTATCCGGAGACTCCGGCGGTGGGCAAGCACTATCCGATGCAGCCGCCGGCGCCGCCGGCTCGATCCGCTTTCTTCTAGCCTGGAGCGGGGCGGGGGTGCGTTTGGCGTATCCTGCGCTGCGGGAACCGCTGCGGTTCCCCAAGCCCAGGATTTGCCATTCCCGCGAAGCAGACAGCGCAACAGAGCCGCTTGCTGGCCGTGCTCCCGACGGCGGAGCGCGAGCGGCTGTTTCCACACCTGGAACTGTTGCAGCTGACGGCGGGCCAGATCCTGTATGAATCCAGGACGCGCTTCCAGCATGTCTACTTTCCGGTTGATTGCGTCGTCTCCTTGCTCTACCTGATGGAAGACGGTGCTTCCGCCGAAATCGCGGTGGTGGGAAACGAAGGCCTGGTGGGCATTGCGCTGTTCATGGGCGGCGACACCACGCCGAGCCGCGCGGTGGTGCGCAGTGCCGGCTCCGCCTATCGCCTGTCGGGCGTTTTGCTGAGGCAGGAGTTCGAGCGCTCGGGTCCCTTGCAGCATCTGCTGCTGCGCTATACGCAGGCCCTGCTCACGCAAATGGCGCAGACCCAGGCCTGCAGCCGGCATCATTCGATCGACCAGCAGGTCTGCCGCTGGCTGCTGCTCAGTCTGGACCGCCTGCCTTCCAGCAAGATGAAGATGACCCAGGATGAAATCGCCAACCTACTCGGCGTGCGCCGCGAAGGTGTCACCCTGGCTGCCGGCCGGCTGCAGAAGGCCGGCCTGATCGAATACGCCCGCGGCCGCATCGCCGTGCTGGACCGACGGGGCCTGGAGCAGCAGGCCTGCGAGTGTTACGCCGTGGTCAAGCGCGAATTCGATCGCCTGCTGCCGGACATCATGGCCAGCTGAGGCTACCGCTGTCGGCGTCCATTTGCCGCGGGCGGCGCCTGCTATACCCGGTTCCTGTGGAAGAAATTCTTTACCTGCAGATCGGCTTCGCGACGATCGAAAGAATAGTGCCGCAGCAGCAGGATGCTCAGCTTCGCCGGATTGCCTTCAATCCTTTCGAGTTCGCCGCTGCTCAGCTTGCTCCACGTCAGGCGGGCGCTGCCGATGTGCCGGCGCCACGTCGATACGGGTGATTTGTCTTCCTGCTGCCCGGCCGCCGCGACAGGCGTCGACCGTGCACCGGTTTCGAGCAAGGCTGCCGCTGTCGCGGGTGGCTTGATCGGGTAGAAGGTGGCGGTGCTGAAAACCGGTGTCCGCTCGATGACTGGCGGCTTCATCGTATTTGCAGGCGTTGGCGGGATGTTGTTTGCGTTCATGCGGACTCCTGCAGCGGAGCCGCGGCGATTGCCGTTCGGCCCTCTTGCGCTAGTCCGCGACGATATCCGCAACCGGCCCGGCTGTCTGTTCGCTTTCACACCAACGGATGGCGGGCCGGCGTATGGCGTACACTCGACGCCCAATCACAGGAGCCGTGAGCCATGGCGCAATCAATCAGGCTTCTAGGCTGGCTCGATCCAGAACTGCCCGCGCGCTGGAAGGAAAGCGGCCAGTACGAATTCCGCATGAAACTTTCCGAAGTGCCCTCTTCCTCATGGAAGAAAAGCTTCAGCGATCAGAGCAAGAATCAGGTGCCGAGCGTGGTCATCGAACAGGACATCCTGGTGGTGGCCTGCGAGCTCAATGAAATCGAAACGGCCGCCAGCCGCATCAAGCAGCGGCTGGGCCAGACCAATCAGGCGGTCAGCCGCATCGAGCACGAGGCCGACGAGCGCGTTGCGCGCCAGATGTCCGCTGCCGAGGAATTGAGAAAGAAGATATTGGCCGCGGTGCAGGACATCCGTTTCGACGAGCCGTAGTCGATCGCGGACCGGGATGTGTGCGATAGCGTACCGACGCCGCACACCCCATCCGGTATCGTCGTCAGGATCGCGGCATCGCCGCGTCGATGGCAGCAGGTGTAATCCGATGGGCCCGCGACAGATCGGTGCGTTTCGGGCCCGCGGTGATTGTTGGATCTCCAAAGGTGATGCGGCGCCAGACCCGCAACAAAAGGGTGGTGCAGCATGGAAAAGAAGCAGATGGAGAGAACCTTCGGCGGTCCGATCGTCGTTGGCCGGGCAAGGAAATCGCCAGGCGCCGGTTGGTTCTGGTCAAGGCGTGAAGCACATCTTTGGTGCAGGCTCTGCAGCCGTACCTTTCCCAACGGCACCTATCGCGTCCTCGATGGTGTTGAGCACTGCCCCTACGCCGATTGTGATGGCACTGTGGCAGAGGACGCCTCCGATTGGAGCGGCGTCCGCCGCGAGCATCCGAACTATCCGGCGGCACCCTGGCTGGGCATTCAATATCCGCTCAATGTCTCCAACGTGAAAATGACGCGCTAGCCCCATGGACAATGCCACCATAGCTACACCCGGCCCAGCGGACGCCATGAGCCCCGCCAAAGTGGAAAGCCATGTGGAATCCGCCGGACTGATGCCGCATCGTCTGCTGTCGGCCGATGAGTCGCCGGCGGTGCTGGTGGAGCGCGCGGATGCGGGCTCCGATTTCCTCCTGGCCTGCGATCATGCCGGCCGCGACATTCCGCATTCCCTGGATGCGCTGGGTCTTTCGGAAACGGAGCTGGCGAGCCACATCGCCTGGGACATCGGCGCGGCCGGCGTCGCCCGGCGCCTGGCGGAAAGGCTGGATGCGACGCTGGTGTTGCAGCCCTATTCGCGCCTGGTGATCGATTGCAACCGCACGCCGGGGTCGGTGGAATCGATCGCGGAGCGCAGCGAGTGGACCTATATCGCCCGCAACGAGAATCTTGCGCCGGCGGCGATCGAGGCGCGGCAACGCGAGATCTTCCAGCCCTATCACGATGCGCTGCGCGACATCATCGACGCGCGCTCGCGTCAGCGCCGGCAAACCATCCTGGTCTCGGTGCACAGCTTCACGCCTTCCTACCGCGGCGCCGCCCGTCCCTGGCATATCGGCGTGATGTATCACCGCGATGCGCGGTTGGCGACGGAGCTGCTGAAGCTGCTGCGCCGCGACGAGCGCCTGCCGGTCGGTGACAACGAACCCTATTCGATCAGCGACGAAACCGACTACACCATTCCGGTCCACGGCGAGGCGCGTGGCATTGCGCACGTCGCACTGGAAATCCGCCAGGACCTGATCGCCGATGAGCTCGGCCAGACCACCTGGGCCGGACGTCTGGCCAAGCTGCTCAAGCAGGCTTCGGAACGCATCGTCGCGGCGTAGGCGCTGAGCGAAGATTCGCGCGGAGGTTCGCGCATCCCGGGCCACGGCCTGGTTCAATGAAGGCACAGGACAAAGCCATGCGCATCCGGATCGGTTACGAGTTGGTCTACGAGTTTCCCCGGCCGACGCCGATGATCCTGACCCTGAACGTGCATTACAGCCGCGCCTCGGATCTGCTGCGGCCATCACCTGATCACCACCCCGTCGATCCCGGTCACTTCATACCGCGACAGCTTCGGCAACTGGTGCAGCCGCCTGGTTGCACCGCAGGGCCGGCTGCGGCTCACGGCTGACGCCCTGATCAACGATTCCGGCTTGCCCGAAGTGACGCTGCCCAACACCTGGCAGACCGAGGTGCAGAACCTGCCGGAGGAAACGCTGCTGTTCCTGCTCGGCAGCCGCTACTGCGAGACCGACCAGCTATCCGACACCGCCTGGAAACTGTTCGGTCAGGCGCCGATGGGCTGGGGCCGGGTCCAGGCGATCTGCGATTTCGTGCACAACCACATTGCCTTCGGCTACCAGCACGCCAGCGCCACCAAGACCGCGCTCCAGGTCTATAACGAACGCACCGGCGTGTGCCGCGACTATGCCCACCTGGCCATCGCCTTCTGCCGCTGCATGAATATCCCGGCGCGCTACTGCACCGGCTATCTCGGCGACATCGGCATGCCGCCGCCCTACGGGCCGATGGATTTCGCCGGCTGGTTCGAGGCCTATCTCGGCGGCCGCTGGTACACGTTCGACGCCCGCAACAACAT
>JAMFRN010000248.1 GCA_026224805.1 Nevskia soli | reverse complement strand
GAGAACGAATCCGGCATCAGCTTCGACATCGAATTCCTCGGCGCCTTCAATCCGCACGAGGAGGCGCAGCGCTTCCGCCGCCGCAACGGCCGCATCAGCGAGAACCTGGCGCGGGCGCAGCAGCTTGGCCGCTACTGCGGCTGGCTCAAGGTCGAGGGTCAGCGTTACGAACTGAATCCGCAGCAGTGGTGCGGCCAGCGCGATCATTCCTGGGGCATCCGCGGCGAGCTGCGCACCGACGAAACCAGCCCGCCGCTGACCCATGTGCAGCCCTCGTTCTGGACCTGGGTGGCGGTGCAGTTCCCCAAGCGCGGCCTGCTCTGGTCCTTCACCGAGCGCGCCCCGGGCGATATCGCCTATCTCACCGGCGAGGAAACCCTGCCGCTGGGGCAGAGGGCCAGCCGCGGCCTGCACATCGACGACGTCAAACATGAAATCGTCTGGGCCAAGGATGGGCTAGGGCAGACCCTGGAACACGCCGTGTTCGACCTGACCCTGGCCAACGGCAGCAAGCGTCATCTGGAGCTGCGTGCCCTGCCGGCGCGCTACTTCCTCAAGGGCGGACTCTACGGGGGTCTGCGCGGCTGCTTCCACGGCGACGATCGCGGCGAGCTGCACGTCGAGCATGAGCGCTGGGATCTGCGCGACGCCGAAACGCGCCGCGTCGCGCGCACTCTCAGCGACCACGTGGTGGAAGTACGCGAGGGCGACGAGGTCGGCTACGGGATTATCGAATACGCCGTGGCAAAGGGTTATCCGAAATACGAAGAAGTGCAGCAGTTTCCCGCGTACTGAAATATCCCCCTGTCATCCTGAGCGCAGCGAAGGATCTGGCTGTGCGCGGGGCCAGATCCTTCGCTGCGCTCAGGATGACAAACCAACTAGCGGAGTCTGGCCGTGAGCAATCCATCCCCATTTGACCCCGTCCGTATCGGTCCGCTGAATCTGCGCAACCGCTTCATCAAGTCCGGCGCCAACGAAGGTATGGCCAAGGGCGGGGTGCCGTCGAAGATGCTGGTGGAGCATCACCGCGGCATTGCTGCCGGCGGCGCCGCCATGACCACGGTGGCCTACTGCGCCGTCAGCGCCGACGGCCGCACCTTCGTCGACCAGGTGCGGCTCGAGCCCGGCTCGGTGAAGCACCTGCGCGTGCTGACCGATGCGGTGCACGGCGAGGGCGCGGCGGTCTGCGCCCAGATCACCCACGGCGGCGCTTTCACCTTCCTGCCAGAGCTGAGCACGCGCTATCCGCGCAGTGCCTCAGGCGGCTTCAACGCCGCCGGCGTGATCAGCGGCCGCCTGTTCCGCACTGCGATGAAGCTGGAAGACCTGGAGCGCACGGCGGACGAATTCGTCACCGCCGCGAAGCTGGCGCGGGAGGCCGGCTTCAATGCCGTGGAAATCCACATGGGCCACGGCTACCTGCTCAGCCAGTTCCTCTCTCCCGCCTACAACAAGCGCCGCGATGAATACGGTGGCGGCGCGGAACAGCGCGCCCGCTTCCCCGCCATGGTGTTGCGCCGCGTGCTCGACGCAGTGGGCAAGGACCTCGCGGTCAGCTGCAAGATCTGCGTCACCGAAGGTTTCAAGGGCGGCGCCACCGCGCAAGATGCGGCCGCCGTGGCGCGCGTGCTGGAGCGGGAAGGCGCGCACCTGCTGGTGCTCAGTGGCGGCATGAACGTGGAAGCACCCTGGGCCATCTTCGGCAGCCCGATGCCGCGAGCCGCCACTGACACCTTGCAGAACCCGGTGATCCGCACCGCCACCCGCATCCTGCGGCTGTGGGAACCCAAGATCAGCTTCCATGAGCTGTACTTCATGGAGCATTCGCGCCAGGTGCGCGCGGCGGTGCGCATGCCGCTGGGCTATCTCGGCGGCGTCACCTCGATGGCCGGCGTGGAGCAGGCCATGGCCGAGGGCTTCGACTGCGTGGTGATGGCGCGCGCCCTGATTCACGATGCGCAGCTGGTCAACAAGTTCCGCAGCGGTGCAGCCACCCGCTCCGGCTGCACCGCCTGCAACGAATGCGTGGTGATGATGTACACGCCGGGCGGGACTAGCTGCGTGTTGAACGCGCCGAACGACGCGGAGCTGAACAGGACACCCGCGGCGTCCTGAGAATCCGGGCTATGCCTTGCCTGCGGCGCGAGCTTCCAGAATCAGCACGCTGTCGCCGCCACGAATGCCGGCATAGCGCCGCGTTTCCTCCAGCGTGCTGGGCTGATGCAGCATGACGTCGGCAAAGCCGCAGCTTTTCATGACCGCCGCGACTTCTTCCGCATTGCTGAAGTGGACATGCATGCGGCCGCGCACGAAGGCGGAGAGCAGGGCGCCGAAAGCCGCGGCGGCCGGGTTGTTGCGCCGCTGCTTCAGGTAGAGATCGTTGAGGTAAAAGCCCTGTGGAAACTGCGCCAGGGTCGCGGCGATGCGCCGCCACACGCCTTGGGCTGTGGCCGGGTCCAGGTAGTTCATCAGGCCTTCGGTGACGATGGCCGTGCCCACCTTGGGATCAAGGGTCTTGGCCAGCGCCGCCAGCGACTGCGGACCGCTGTCCGCCAGCGCATCGAGCGCCACCACGCTGTGGCCGGGCGTGAGTAGGCCGCCGTCGGCAAGCAACCGCTGCTTCAGCGCCACCATCTGCGGCAGATCGGTTTCGATGTAGGTTAGCCGCTCGCCGAAGCGCTGCTTCAAATCCCAGCCGCGCGGCGACAGGCCGGCGGCGATCTCGATCACCTGGCCGATCCGGCCCTGCTCGATGGCATCGCCCAGCACGCGGTCGATGCCGCGATGGCGCGCCAGCATCAGCGCGTCGAGCGAGAAACCGCCGAGCAGCCGGGTGCCGAGCAGCAGCGGCCGCACGATGCGGTCGATGCGGCGTCCTTCCTCGGTTGCCAGGGCCGGATGCGACAGGCCGTGGCGATACCAGAAGTAACCGGTGGCGTAGGCTGTCGGGCTGATCCGCTCGGAAGCGGTCGGAGTCACGACTCAGACCCCAGGCGCTCCCGGGAAGCCGACGTAGTACTGCCCGGTGAGCATGCCGCCGTCCACCGCGATCTCCGCGCCGCAGAGGTAGGAGGAATCGTCGCTGGCCAGGAACAGGCTGGTGCGCGCCGCTTCGATCGGATCGCCCACGCGCTGCAGCGGCACCATGGTGTAGCGCTTGTTCACCTCGGTGCGATTCTCGCTGTAGGGATTGCCCATGGCCGTGTCGATGCCGCCCGGGTGGATCGAGTTGACGCGCACGCCCTTGTGGCCGAATTCCATCGCGGCGACGCGGGTCAGGCCGCGCAGGCCCCACTTGCTGGAGCTATAGGCGCCCAGGCTGTTGGCACCCTTCATGCCGTCGACCGAGGAGACGTTGACGATGGAGCCGCTGCCGCGCTCGATCATGTGCGGCGCCACCGCCTTGATGCCGAGGAAGGCGCCCATCAGGTTGACGCCCAGCACGCGCTCGTAGTCGGCCTTGCTTGTGTCGAGCAGGGTCTTGAACAGCAGGATGCCCGCGTTGTTGACCAGGATGTCGACCTTGCCGAAGGTGGCGATGGCCTTGGCCACCACGCTGCTCCAGCTGGCCTCGTCGGTGACGTCGTGATGCTGGAAGATGGCTGAGCCTTTCAGCTCCGCCGCCAGTTCCGCGCCTTCCTTGTCCAGCACGTCGGCGATGACCACCTTGGCACCCTCCGCCGCGAACAGCCGCGAAGTCGCCCCGCCCATGCCGCGGGCGCCGCCGGTGATGATTGCCACCTTGCCATCCAGTCTAGCCATCGTTCTCCTCCAACCGCTCGTTATTGTGTATGGGGTACAAATGCCGCGACCGGCGGCCGCAATGCTTTATTCGACGATGGCCGGATGCGCCTGCGTCGGGCCGCCCAGCATCGGGCGGTGCGACGGCGGCTGCTTGCCGTCGATATCCTTGAGGCCGTAGTCCAGCGCCAGCTCGGCGCCGATGATGACCTGGCCGGATTTCTCCATGCGCTTGGGATCGCGATAAATCTTGCTGATCAAATGCCCGGTGAACTCGGGATTCTCCGCCATGTCCCAGAAGCCGGCGTACTTGGCCGCGTCCGCGTCCATCACGCGGCGGGTGCGGTCGGTCTTGAGCATGCCCATCCAGATCGACACTGCGGCGACCTCATGCTTGCGCAGATCCACCGCCATATCCTTGGCGAATTTGTCGACGCCGACCTTCTGCGCGCCATAAGCTGGTCCGTGCATGTAGCAACTGGCGCCGAAGGAGGAGGTGAAGGCGATTAGGCCGCGCTTCTGCGCCACCATCAGCGGAGCCGCGTACCAGCTCGCCACGTAGCCGGAACGCAGGCCGACGTCGAGGATATGCACCTGCTCCAGCGGCTTTTCCCAGAAACCGCCTTTTTCGATCAGGGTGTCGTGGATCACCGCGGCGTTGTTGACCAGGATGTCGAGCCGGCCCTGTTCCTTCTTCACTTGCTCGAACAGGCGCCGCACCTGGGCGTCGTCGGCATGATCGACGCTCACAGCGATGCCCTTGCCGCCGGCCTTGGTCACGGCCTCGGCGGTGGCGTGGATGGTGCCGGGCAGGGCGGCATCGCCTTCCTTCTGCGAGCGGCCGGTGACGTAGACGGTGGCGCCCTCGGCGCCGAGGGCGAGGGCGATGCCCTTGCCGGCGCCGCGCGAGGCGCCGGTGACGACGGCGACCACGCCTTGCAGCGGTTTGTCCTGACTCATGGGAATGCTCCTCCGGGTTTGGTTTATGGATTTGATTTAGTGCAAGGTCCGTTCGCCCCGAGTGTCCGCGAAGCGGACGTATCGAGGGGCCAGCGTCACCGTTGGTGCTGGCCCCTCGATACGCGTTGCTGCGCAACGCACTCGGGGCGAATGGACCTTGGGAATGAATTCGTGTCTCATCCAGCCGCCTTACGCAATTCGAACTTGAGCACCTTGCCCGCCGCATTGGTCGGCAGGCTGCCCACCATTTCGACGAAGCGCGGCACCTTGTAATTGGCCATATTGTCGCGACACCAGCCGATTAGCTCCCTGTCGCCGAGCTGTGCCTGCGGCCGCAGCACCACGAAGGCCTTGCCGACCTCGCCCAGACGCTCGTCCGGCACGCCGACCACGGCCACCTGGGCCACGGCCGGGTGGCCGGCGATGATGCGCTCGATCTCCGCCGGGTAGCAATTGAAGCCGCCGGCGATATACATGTCCTTGAGGCGATCGGTGATGCGCAGGTAGCCGCGCGCATCGAGGATGCCGATGTCGCCGGTATGCATCCAGCCTTCGGCGTCGATGGTCTCGGCGGTGGCCCTGGCATCGTCGAGGTAACCCTGCATGACGTTGTAGCCGCGCACCACGATCTCGCCGGCTTCGCCGGGCGACACCGCCTTGCCGTCACCGTCGATGCAGCGCACCTCGGTGCCCGGCAGCGGCTTGCCACTGGTCAGGGCCACGGTTTCAGCGTCGTCCGCGGCGCCGCATAGCGACACCACGCCGCAGGATTCCGTCAGGCCATAGCCGGTCAGCACCACCTTGAAGCCCAGTTCGGCGCGGATGCGCTCAATCAGGGCGGGGGCGACCGCGGCGGCCCCGGTGATGGTGGCGCGCAAGCTGGACAGGTCCGCGGCCTCGCGCCGCGGATCGTTGAGGATGCTGATGAACAGGGTCGGCGGGCCGGGCAGCACCGAGACGCGCTCGTGCGCCACCCGCGCCATTAGGGCGGCGGCGTCGAACACCGCGTGCGGCAGCACCATGGCCCCGGCCAGCAGGCCGGCGAGCCAGCCGAACTTGTAGCCGAAGGTGTGGAAAAACGGGTTGACCACCAGGTAGCGGTCTTCCGGCACCAGGCCCATGTGGCGCGACCACTCCGCTACTGTGCGCAGGTTCTGCCCATGCGAGGTCATCACCCCTTTGGGCAGGCCGGTGGTGCCGGAGGTGAAGATCACATCCATCAGGCTGTCCGGCGTCACCGCGCGCTCGCGTTCCGCGACCGCGTTCTCCGGTATGCCCTCCGCGCGGGCCAGGAAGCCCCGCCAGTCCAGGTCACCGGCGGCGGCATCGCGCATCACCACGATGGTGTGCAGGCTCTTGGGGCGGTGCGGCGCCAGCAGTTCCGGATAGTACTGGTCGAGGAAGCGGCCGGCGCTGAACAGCAGGCGCGCGCCGCTGCGCTCCAGCACATAAGCCACCTCGCTGCCGCGCATGCGCGTGTTCACCGGCACCACCGCGGCGCCGACGCTGTGCACGGCCAGCGCGGCGACCACCCACTCGACGCAGTTCTGGCCCCACAGGCCGACGCGCTCGCCCGGCTGCACGCCCAGGGCCAGCAGGGCCCGGGCCGCGTCGACGCGCAGGCGGTCGAGCTGCTCGAAGCTCAGCACCTGGCCGTCCTCGCCAACCAGGGCGATGCGGCTTGCATAGCGCTGTACGGCCGCGGCGAATGCTTGTGGAACGGTATGGCTCATCGGGGTCATTTCACGTAGCGCACGCGAATCCGCGGCGTCTTCGGTACGGATTGGCAGCCGAGAATCCAGCGTTCGTCCAGCTCTCCCTGGTCGAGCACATGGTTCTCCAGCATCTCCACTTCGCCTTCCTCCAGCTTGCAGATGCAGGAGGCGCAGGCGCCGGCGCGGCAGGAGTAGGGCGGCGACAGCCCCGCATCTTCCAGCGCCTCCAGCAGGATCTGGCCGGGATAGGCGTTGACGCTGTGGTTGACGCCATCGAGTTCGGCCTCGATGGTGACGGTTCCATCATGTACGGCAACAGTCACGAGGAGACCACTCTGCTTGTTTTGACAGTCGGCGCCAAGGATGGCGCCGTCTTGTTCAGGATGAACATGACGACACTATCTCTCCGCCCAGATGCGCCAGCCATTGTCGATGTGCATTTCGGCGCCGTTGATGAAGCGCGATTCCTCGGAAGCGAGGAACAGCACCAGGTTGGCGATGTCCTTCGGATCGGCCATGCGCGACATGGCTTGCTTGAGATCCTTCACCTCGGGCATCTGTCCCGGCTTGGTGGTGGAATGCAGGTTGGCCACCATCGGTGTCTTGATGCCGTCGGGATGGATTGAGTTGCAGCGGATCTTGAGGTCGAAGCGCCGGCAGTGAATGGCGACATTGCGGGTCAGCGCGGCCACCGCGCCCTTGGAGGCGCTATAGGCGCAGAACGCCGACATGCCGGAGATGGCGGCGATGGAGGACATGTTGACGATGGAGCCGCTCTTGCGCTTCTTCATCGCCAGCACGCCGTACTTGCAGCCGAGGAAGTAGCCGTCGGAGTTGACCCGCTGCACTTTCTGCCACTGCTCCAGCGTGGTGTCCTCGATGGTGCCGTATTGCAGGATGCCGGCATTGTTGACCAGGATGTCGACCCCGCCGAACTTGTCCTCGGTGGCCTGGATCACCGCTTTCCAGTCGTCCTCGGAGCTGATGTCCTGGCGCACGAACAGCGCCTGCTCGCCGATGGCGGCGGCGACGGCGCGGCCGGCGTCCTCGTTGAGGTCGGTCAGCACCACCCGGGCGCCTTCCTTGGCCAGCAGGATTGCGTCTTCCTTGCCCACGCCGCTGGCGGCGCCGGTGATGATGGCCACCTTGTCCTGCACCCTGCCCATGTGCTGCTCCTCGTTGGAATTCGTGAAAATCGGTATTGTTGCGTTGCGCGGCGCCAAAATCGGCGCCGGGCGACATGTTCTGCTGCCACGGCGCAATGTCGGCGGATTTTGGCCCTGGAAAGGCCAAAACGGGGGACAGGGCAGAGACTAGAGCATTATTTCCATTCGCCTCGGCGATTCATCATCCAATGAGACTAGCCATATAGAGCATTTCCGCTCCAAGGTCTCGTCTAATTGGGTGAAGCACTGCCCCCCGCCGGGTATTGATAATTGCGGTCATCCAACCTCAATCCAATCAATGTACGGCGGACACCCCATGGTGAAGATCGACGCACTGGCCTATGTCGTGGCGCAAAGCACCGACGTTTCCAAGTGGAAGCACTTCGGCGAGGAGGTTCTGGGTGTCGCCACCTCCGAGGCCCCGGAAGGCGGCCTGTACCTGAAACTGGACGAACGCAAGTACCGCATCGCCATCGTCAAGGGCCCGGAAGACCGCTACCTCGCCTCCGGCTGGGAAGTGGCCAACGAGACCGCCTTCGACGCCGTCGCCGCCGCGCTGGGAAAAGCCGGTGTAAAGACCACCAAAGGCAGCGAGGCACAGCGCAAGGCCCGCTGCGTGCAGGACCTGCTGTCCTTCACCGATCCCTCTGGCAACCTGCACGAAGTGTCCTGGGGCTTCACCACCGATTTCGCGCGCTTCGTCTCGCCGATCGGTGTGGAAGGCTTTCTCACCGGCGAACATGGCGTCGGCCACACCGTGCTGCCGGCGGTGGAGTTCGATGCCACCTGGGCACTGTTCCGCGACGTGCTCGGCTTCAACCTGTCCGACATCTTCCGCCACAAGTTCACCCCGGACCCGAACGAGCCGGTTAAGCGCATCTATTTCACCCACTGCGCCAACCCGCGCCATCACAGCCTGGCGCTGTTCGAGATGGCGATGCCGAGCGGCTGCGTGCACATCATGATCGAAGTGCCGAGCATGGACGAAGTCGGCCGCGCCTACGACCGCATGCAGAAGCAGGGCGTCAAGCTGATGGCCACGCTGGGCCGTCACGTCAACGACCGCATGACCTCGTTCTACATGAACACCCCGTCCAACTTCGCGCTGGAATACGGCTACGGCGGGCTGATGGTGGACTGGGACAAGCACCAGGCCTTCGAATCCACCGCCGTGAGCCTGTGGGGCCACGATTTCTCTGTCGGCTTCAAATAACCATAAAAGCACACGAATGGCACTCAACAAGGAATTGACGGCAACGGCTGCGGTAGCGCAGCTGCGCTCCGGCATGACCGTCGGCATCGGCGGCTGGGGCCCGCGACGCAAGCCGATGGCCCTGGTGCGCGAAATGCTGCGTTCCGGTCTCAAGGACCTGACCGTGGTGTCCTACGGCGGCCCCGATGTCGGCATGCTCTGCGCCGCCGGCAAGGTGAAGAAACTGATTTTCCCCTTCGTCACCCTCGATGCGATCCCGCTGGAACCGTACTACCGCAAGGCGCGCGAGAGCGGCGCCATCGAAGTAATGGAGCTGGACGAGGGCATGTTCGAGTGGGGCCTGCGCGCCGCCGGCATGCGCCTATCCTTTCTGCCGACACGGGTTGGCCTGGCCACCGACGTGCTGGCGAAGCACCCGCAGATCAAGACTATCACCTCGCCGTATGCCGATGGCGAGGTCTACGTCGCCATGCCGGCGCTGAAACTCGATGCCGCGCTGCTGCATGTCAACGAGTCCGACCGCCTCGGCAATACCCTGGTGCGCGGTGCCGATACCTTCTTCGATCATCTGTTCGCCCGCGCGGCGGATCGCTGCTATGTCAGCACCGAAGTGCTGCACGACAAGCTGGCGCTCGATGCCGACACGGCCAAGCTCAATCCGTTCGAGCGCTATCTCGTCACCGGCGTGGTGCATGCGCCCTGCGGCGCCCATCCGACCTATTTCGGCCCGAACTACGGCTGGGACATGGATCACTTCAAGCGCTACAACGCCTCCGCCACGGAGGAAAACGGCTGGCAGAAATACCTGGACGAGTTTGTCAACGGCGGCGAAGCCGAGTACCTGACGAAAGTGGGTGGGGCCGAACGTGTCGGCAAGCTCAAGCTGCCGGTGTTCTGACATGACCGAAACCACACAAGTGACTCTGGCCGAGCTGCTGATCGTCGCCGCTTCCGAAACCTGGCGCGACAACGGCGAGGTGCTGGCCTCTGGCATCACCACCATCCCGCGCCTGGGCGCCTCGCTGGCCAAGCTGACCCACTCGCCCGAATTACTGATGACCGACAGCGAGGCCTTCCTGGTGTCCGAGCCGGTGCCGCTGGGACCGCGCGGCGACTACAAGCCGAAGTACGAAGGCTATATGTCCTTTGACCGCGTGTTCGAATGCGTCTGGGGCGGCAAGCGCCACGTCATGATCGGGCCCACCCAGATCGACCGCTGGGGCCAGACCAACCTGTCGGTGATCGGTGACTACGCCAAGCCGAAGTCGGCCATGCTGGGCGTGCGCGGCCTGCCGGGTAACAGCATCAACCACATCAATTCGCTATTCGTGCCCAACCACGGCCCGCGCGTGTTCGTCGCCGGGGAAGTGGACATGGTCTCCGGCGTGGGCTACAACCCCAAGCGCTGGGGCGAGGGCATGAAGCAGGACTATCTCGACCTGCGCCTGATCGTCACCGACCTGTGCGTGCTGGATTTCGGCGGTCCGCAGCACGCGATCCGCGTCAAGTCGCTGCATCCTGGCGTCAGCTTCGAGCAGGTGCAGGCCGCCACCGGCTTCCCCCTGCTCAAGGCAGATAACCTGGGCGAGACGCCGCTGCCTACGGCCGAGCAACTGGCCATCATCCAGCGCCTCGATCCGCACAACTTTCGCGGCGCGGTGCTGAAGAACAATCCGCCGGCGCTGAAAGCCGCCTGATGGACGCCCCGCCCAAGACACCCGTGCTGGAAGGCTGGTTCACGCTCGACCAGCGCGAGCCGCACCTGCTCGGCGCGCGCTGCAGCGCCTGCGGCACCTACTACTTCCCCAAGCAGATCAAGTTCTGCCGCCATCCGGACTGCGCCGGCGAGGCCTTCGAGGAAGTGCAGTTGTCGCGCAAGGGCCGCATCTGGTCCTACACCAATGCCGCCTACAAGCCGCCCGAGCCTTACATCTCCAATGATCCCTTCGTGCCCTACAGCATCGCCGCGGTGGAACTGGAGCGGGAGCGCATGATCGTGCTCGGCCAGGTCGCCAGCGGTGTCGGCGTGGAGGCGCTGCATGTCGGCATGGAAGTGGAACTGGTGTTGGAAGCGCTGGACGACAGCAAGCTGAGCTGGAAGTGGAAGCCTCTGGCCGGAGACGCGCGATGAGCAAGGACATCGCCATCCTCGGCGTCGGCATGCACCCCTGGGGCAAGTGGGGCAGGAATTTCGTCGAATACGGCGTGGTCGCGGCGCGTGCCGCCCTGGCCGATGCCGGCGTCAACTGGCGCGACGTGCAGTTCGTCTCCGGCGCGGCCACCATGCGCAATGGCTATCCGGGCTATGTTGCCGGCGCCACCTTCGCCCAGGCCCTCGGCTGGCAGGGTGCTCAGGTCAATACTTCGTATGCGGCCTGCGCCTCCGGTTCGCAGGCGCTGGCGGCGGCTCGTTCCAAGATCCTCTCCGGCGAGTGCGAGGTGGCCCTGGTCATCGGCGCCGACACCACCCCCAAGGGGTTCCTGGCGCCGCAGAAAGGCGAGCGCCCGGACGATCCGGATTGGGTGCGCTTTCGTGTCGGCATCACCAATCCCACTTATTTCGCCCTCTACGCGCGCCGCCGCATGGCGCTGTACGGCGATACCCAGGACGATTTCGCCCTGGTCAAGGTGAAGAACGCCGAACACGGCTTCGATAATCCCAACGCGCGCTACCGCAAGAAATTCAGCGCGCAGGACGTTGCGGCCTCGGCCATGGTGGCCGACCCGCTGCGCCTGATGGACATCTGCGCCACTTCCGATGGCGCCGCCGCCCTGATCGTTTCCAGCCTCGACTACGCCCGCCGTATCGGCAAGCAGAATGCGCCGCGCGTCGCCGCCATCTCCACCGTGACGCCGACCTTCGCCACCGATACGGTGGAAATGCCCGACCTCGCCACCGACTCTGCCGTGGCCGCCGAGCCGCTGCGCTTCCGTGCCGCGCTGCCGCGCAAGGCCTACGAGGAAGCCGGCATCGGGCCGGAAGACGTCAGCCTGGCCGAGGTCTACGACCTGTCCACCGCGCTGGAACTGGATTGGATGGAAGACCTGCAATTCTGCGCGCGCGGCGATGCGGCTAAGCTGGTGCGCGAAGGCGTCACCCGCATCGGCGGACGCCTGCCGGTGAACCCCTCCGGCGGCCTGGCCTGCTTCGGCGAAGCCGTCCCGGCGCAGGCCCTGGCACAGGTGTGCGAGCTGACCTGGCAGTTGCGTGATCAGTCCGGCTCGCGCCAGGTGCAGGGTGCCAAGGTGGGCATTACCGCCAACCAGGGCCTGTTTGGTCACGGCTCCTCCGTGATCGTGAAGCGCTGAAATCCACATGAACCAGGCTGCTCCCATCATTGCTCAGGGCGTGCTGCACACGCTCCTGTGCGAACGTCTCGGTTGCCGCTATCCCATCGTGCAGACCGCGATGGGCTGGGTGGCCGACGCCAAACTGGTGGCCGCCACCAGCAATGCCGGCGGCTTCGGCTTCCTCGCCGCCGCCACGATTCAAGCGGACAAGCTCGAGGCCGAGATTCTCAAGGTGCGCTCGCTCACCGATCGCCCGTTCGGCATCAACTTCCACATGTTCCAGCCGAACGCGCAGCAGGTGATCGACCTCACCATCCAGCACCGCCTGCGCGCCGTCAGCTACGGCCGCGGCCCGGACGCCAAAACCATTGCCCGTTTCAAGCAGGCCGGTGTGCTATGCATGCCCACCGTCGGTGCGCTCAAGCATGCGCAGAAGGCGGTGGAGCTGGGCGCCGATATCATCACGGTGCAGGGCGCCGAGGGTGGCGGCCACACCGGCTCGGTGCCGACCACCTTGCTGCTGCCGCAGGTACTCGATGCAGTGAAAGTGCCGGTAGTCGCCGCCGGTGGCTTCTACAACGGCCGCGGCCTGGCCGGCGCGCTGGCTTTCGGCGCTGCCGGCATCGCCATGGGTACACGCTTCCTGATGACCGCCGAGTCGCCGGTGCCGCGCGCCACCCTGCAGAAGTATCTCGACGCCAAGGACCCCGCGAAGATCCGCGCCTCCACCGCGGTCGACGGCATGCCGCAGCGCATGATCGACAATCCCTACCTGCTGCGCCTGGAAAGCGGCGGCCTACTGCATCGCCTGCTGGTGGCGCTGAGCAGCGCCTGGCAATGGCGCGCCCATACCGGCATGTCCATCGGCCACATGCTGCGCACCGCCATCACCGCGGTGGGCGAGGGCGATTCCGCCATCCAGACCATGATGGCCGCCAACGCTCCGGTGCTGATCCAGCGCGCCATGGTCGAGGGCCGGCCGGACGAGGGCGTGTTGCCCAGCGGCCAGGTCGCTTCCAACATCGACAGCCTGCCCAGCGTGGCCGAGCTGATCGCCGCCATTGTCGCCGAGGCCGAGGCGCGCCTCGGCGCTCTGGCCGGCTCCACCAACCATCCCGGGATCGTCGCATGAGCGAGCAGTTCAGCATCACCGTCAGCGAGGGCATCGCCGAAATCGTCATCAACCGGCCGCCGGTCAATGCGCTCAACGATGCCGGCTGGCATGGTCTGGCCGACGCCATCATCGCGGCCGGCAACGACCCGGCGGCGCGCGTCATCGTGCTGCGCGCCGAGGGCCGCGGTTTCTGCGCCGGCGTCGACATCAAGGAACTGGACAAGCACCCGGAGAAGATCGTCTCGGTCAATGCCGGCAACTACCGCAGCTTCGAGGCAGTGCACCGCAGCCCGCTGCCGGTGATCGTGGCAGTGCATGGCTTCGTGCTGGGCGGCGGCATCGGCCTAGCCGGCGCGGCCGACATTGTCGTCGCCGCCGAGGACGCCACTTTCGGCGTGCCGGAAGTGGATCGCGGCGCCATGGGCGGCGGCGCCCACCTGCAGCGCCTGTTCCCGGTGCAGAAGGTGCGCATGATGTATTTCACCGGCGATCCCATCACCGCCGCCGACGCTTACCGCCTGGGCGCGATCGAGAAAGTGGTGCCGCGCGCCGAACTGCGCGAGGCCGCGCTGGCCATCGCCCGCAAGATCGCGGCGAAGAGCAGCGCCATGATCCGCCTGGCCAAGGAATCGCTCAACGGCATCGAGGACGGCAACCTCGAAAACAAGTACCGCTGGGAGCAGGGCTTCACCCTCCAGGCCTATATGAGCGCCGAATCCGCCGAGACGCGCCGCGCCTTTGTCGAGAAGCGCGAGGCCGAGCTCAATACTAATACAGGGACGAAAGGGCCATCGGGGGCCCGCAAATGAGACTGGAATACACTGAACGCCAGCAGCGCTTCCGCAAGGAAGTGCGCGCCTGGCTGGAGCAGAACGTACCGAAGCAGCCGCTGCGCAGCTTCGACACCGAGGAGGGTTTCGCCGAGCATCGCGCCTGGGAAGGCAAGCTCGCCGGCGGCCACTGGAGCGCGGTGACCTGGCCCAAGGAAGTCGGCGGCCGCGGCTGCGACCTGATCGAGTGGCTGATCTTCGAGGAAGAATACTGGCGCGCGAGCGCGCCACTGCGCGTCAACCAGAACGGCATCTTCCTGCTGGCGCCGACCTTGATGGAATACGGCACCGAAGAGCAGAAGCAGCGCTTCCTGCCGCGCATGGCCACGGGCGAGGACATCTGGGCACAGGGCTGGTCCGAGCCCGGCGCCGGCTCCGACATGGCGGCGATCCGCTGCAAGGCCGTCCGCGACGGCGATCACTACGTCATCAGCGGCCAGAAGACCTGGTCGACCCGCGCGGTGTGGGCTGATTGGTTGTTCGGCCTGTTCCGCACCGACCCCAATTCCGTGCGCCATCACGGCCTCACCTTCATCCTGCTGCCGCTGAACTTGCCGGGCATCACCATCCGCCCGGTGCAGCAGCTCAACGGCGAGACCGGCTTCGCCGAGATCTTCTTCGACGAAGTGCGCGTGCCGGTGAGCAATCGTCTGGCCGACGAGGGCGCCGGCTGGCAGGTGGCGATGGCCACCGCCGGCTTCGAGCGCGGCCTGATGCTGCGTTCGCCCGGCCGTTTCCAGCAGACCGCCAAGGCGCTGGTCGACCTGTACCTGCGCCACCAGGCCCGCATCGACGCCGATCCCTCGATCCGCGACGCCGTGCTGCAGAGCTGGATGGGCGCCGAGGCTTATGCCCTGGCCACCTATCGCACCGCCTGCCGCCTGGCCAAGGGTGGCCAGATCGGCGCCGAGGCCAGCACCAACAAGATCTTCTGGTCCGAGCTGGATCTGCTGATGCACGAAACCGCCATGCGCATCCTCGGCGCCCGCGCCGAACTGATGCCGCATGCGCCGGACGCCGGCGACATCGGCCGCTGGCTCGACGGCTTCCTGTTCGCGCAGGCTGGGCCGATCTACGCCGGCACCAACGAAATCCAGCGCAACATCATCGCCGAGCGCATGCTCGGCCTGCCGAGGTCATAAGGCCAAGCCATGGACTTCACTTTCGAAGAACAACAAGTCGCCTTCCGCGACGCGGTGCGCAAATTCCTGATGGTCGAGGCGGCGCCGGAAATGCTGCGCGAGATCTGGGAGACCGAGAGCGGCCGCTCCAAGGATCTGCGCGCCAAGCTCGCCGACCAGGGCATCACCGCGCTGTCGGTGCCGGAGGAATTCGGCGGCATCGGCCTGGGCGATCTGGACTGGGTACTGATCAACCAGGAGCTGGGCTATTACGCCATTCCCGATTCGCTGTCGGACACGGCTTATCTCGCGGCCTGGCTGCTGACCCGCCTGCCCAGCGACGTCGCGCTGAAGAAGGCCTGGCTGCCGCGCATCGCCAACGGCACCGCGCGCATTGCCATCGGCCATCCGGTCAACCCCTTCGTTTCCGACGCGCAATTGGCCGACCTGCTGCTGTTGTGGCATGACGATGAGGTACACGCGGTGCAGCGCGACCAGGTCAAGCTGTCGTTCAATCCCAGCATCGAGATGTCGCGGCGCCTGTATCAGGTGAAATGGACGCCGAGCGATGCCACCCGTGTCGCCCCCGCGCGCATCGGCCGCGAGCTTTGGGAGGGCGTGCTCAACCGCGCCGCCTTAGCGGTGAGCGCGCAGCAGCTCGGCCTGGCGCAGCGCATGCTCGACCTCGGCATCGACCACAGTGCCCAGCGCAAGCAGTTCGGCAAGCCGATCGGCTCGTTCCAGGCGGTGAAGCACCAGCTTGCCGATGTGGCGGTAAAGATCGAGTTCGCCAAGCCGGTGGTGTTCCGCGCCGCGCATTGCCTGGCTAACAACCGGCCGCGCGCGGCGGTGCATGTTTCCCACGCCAAGCTCGCCGCCTGCGAAGCCGCCTGGGCCTCCGCGCGTCGCAGCATGCAGGTGCATGGCGCCATGGGCTACACCTGGGAGGCCGATTTGCAGATGTTCATGAAGCGCGCCTGGGCCCTCGATGCGGCCTGGGGCGATCGCGCCTTCCACAAGACGCGCGTGGCGCAATTCATTTTTGCCGAGGGCACCGCGCTGGGCCCGGGCGAAACTTTCAACTGATCATTCAAGCAAACGGAAACTGACATGGCAGAAGCCTATATCGTCGATGCGGTGCGCAGCCCCGTCGGCAAGCGCCGCGGCAAGCTGGCCCACATCCACGGCGCCGATCTCGGCGCGCATGTGCTGAAGGCGCTGGTCGAGCGCAATCCCTCCATCCCGGCGGAAGACTACGACGACGTGGTGTTCGGCTGTCTCGACGCCATCGGCCCGCTGGCCGGCAATATCGCGCGCTCCTGCTGGCTCGCCGCCGGCCTGCCGCTGACCGTGCCGGGCGTGACCGTGGACCGCCAGTGCGGCTCCTCGCAGCAGGCGCTGCATTTCGCCGCGCAGGCGGTGATGAGCGGCGTCAACGACGTGGTCGTCGCCGGCGGCGTGCAGACCATGAGCCAGATCCCGATTTCCTCCGCCATGATCGCCGCCAAGCCGCTGGGCTTCAGCGATCCCTTCTCCGGCAGCAAGGGCTGGACCGCGCGCTTCGGCAACGTACCAGTATCGCAGTTCTATGCCGCGCAGAAGATCGCCGACCAGTGGAACATCTCGCGCGAAGACATGGAGCGCTTCTCTCTGGAGAGCCACCAGCGCGCGCTGAAGGCCATCGCCGAAGGCCGCTTCAACAAGGAAATCATCCCGCTCGAAGGCCTGGAGCAGGACGAGACACCGCGCCAGAGCTCGCTGGAAAAGATGGCGACGCTGGAGCCGCTGGAACCGGGCGGCAAGCTCACCGCCGCCGTCTCCAGCCAGACCTGCGACGGCTCCTCCGCACTGCTGGTGGTGTCCGAGAAAGCCCTCAAGCGCTACAACCTCAAGCCGCGCGCCCGCGTGCATCACATGAGCGTGCTCGGCGACGACCCGATCATGATGCTCACCGCGCCGATCCCCGCCACCCGCCATGCCCTGAAGAAGTCCGGCATGAAGCTGGAGGACATCGATCTGGTTGAGATCAACGAGGCTTTCGCTTCGGTGGTGCTGGCCTGGTTCAAGGAGATCGGCTACCCACACGCCAAGACCAACGTCAACGGCGGCGCCATCGCTCTGGGCCATCCGCTCGGTGCTACCGGCGCCAAGCTGATGTGCACCCTGCTCAACGAACTGGAACGCACCAACAAGCGCTACGGCATGCAGACGATGTGCGAAGGCGGCGGCGTCGCCAACGTGACGATCATCGAGAGGCTGGCCTGATGGGCATCTGCGACAACCGCACCATCATCGTCACCGGCTCGGGCAGCGGCCTGGGCCGCGAGTACGCGCTGCTGCTGGCAGGCGAAGGCGCCAACGTCATCGTCAACGACATCCGTCCCGAGGCTACGGCCGCAGTAGTGAAGGAGATCGAAGCCGCCGGCGGCAAGGCCCTGGCCAGCAACGACGACATCACCAGCATGGACGGCGCGCAGCGCATCGTCGACGGCGCCGTGGCGCGCTTCGGCGACGTGCAGGGTCTGGTCAACAATGCCGGCATCGTGCGCGACCGCATGTTCGCCAGCCTGTCCGAGCAGGACTGGGACGATGTCATCCGCGTCCATCTGAAAGGCCATTTCTGCGTGGCCAGCATCCTGGTGCGCCGCTGGCGCGACCAGGTCAAGAACGGCCAGAAAGTCGATGCGCGCATCGTCAACACCAGCTCCGGTGCCGGCCTGCAAGGCTCGGTCGGGCAGAGCAACTACGCCGCCGCCAAGGGCGGCATCGCCTCGCTGACCCTGGTGCAGGCGGCGGAACTGGGCCGCTACGGCATCACCGCCAACGCGCTCGCCCCGGCGGCCCGCACCGGCATGACCGAGAAGGTCTTCGCCGACGTGATGAAGAAACCGGATGGCGAGGCGTTCGATCACTTCCATCCCGGCAATGTGGCCCCGCTGGTGGTGTGGCTGTGCAGCCCGCTGTCGGCTGGCGTCAGCGGCAAGGTGTTCGAGGTGGAAGGCGGCAAGCTCTCCGTCGGCGATGGCTGGCGTACCGGCCAGGTCCGCGACAAGAAAGCGCGCTGGCAGCCGGCGGAGCTGACCGAAGTGGTCGAGTCGCTGATCGCCGAGGCGCCGAAGCCGCAGAAAGTCTACGGAACCTGAGACCGAAACACGCGCATGAACTTCGCCTTCACCGCCGACCAGGTCATGATCCGCGACGCCGCGCAGAGCTTTCTGGCGGACGAAAGCGGGTCGGCCGCGGTACGCGCGGCATCGGCCAGCGAGACCGGCTTCGATGCGGGCGTGTGGCAGCGCATCGGCTCCGAGCTGGGCTGGTGCGCCATCCCGGTGGCCGAGGAACACGGCGGTCTAGGTCTGGGTGCGGTGGAACTGGTGTTGGTGTTGGAGCAGATGGGGCGGCAGCTTTTGTGCGCGCCGTATTTCTCCACGGTCTGTCTGGCGGCCAACCTGCTGACGCAAGTCGGCAACGAGCAGGCGCTACGCCGCTTCCTGCCCGCGATTGCCGAGGGACATCTTTGCGCCACGGCGCCGCTGAGCAGCGGCGCCGATGATTGGCTTGATGCCGCCGCGCAGATACAGGCGCGGCGCAAGGGTGAGGTGTGGACCCTGAGTGGTCATTGCCCGCGCGTGCCGGATGCCGCTGCCGCCGACTGGCTGCTGCTGTTCGCGCAGGTGGAGGGAGAGCGCAAGGCCGCCTTGTTCGCCGTGCCGCGCGAAGTGGCAGGCCTGAAAATCGAAGCGCTCGAAGGCTGGGACGCAACACGCCGTTTCAGCAGCATCACCTTGGACGGAGTGACCTTGCCTGCCGAAGACCGCATCGACGATGCCTCACGCATCGAAGATGGCCTATCGCGCGCCGCCGCGCTGGCGCGCCTGGCCATCGCCGCCGAGCAGCTCGGCGGGGCGCAGCAGTGCCTGGACCTCACCGTGGCCTATACCGCCGCGCGCAAGCAGTTCGGCCGCGCCATCGCCTCGTTTCAGGCGGTGAAGCATCGCTGCGCCGAGATGATGGTGCGCATCGAGGCGACGCGCTCGGCCGTCTACGGCGCCGCCGCGCTTGCCGCCAGCAAGACCACCGCCGATGCGCTGGCGCTCGAATGCGCCGTGGCGCGCACCCTTGCGTCGGACACTTATTTCTACTGCGCACAGGAAGCGATCCAGTTGCACGGCGGCGTTGGCTTCACCTGGGAATACGATCCCCAGCTCTATTTCAAGCGCGCCCAGGCCAGCAGTCATTGGCTGGGGAATGCCGATGGCCTGCGCGAACGCATCGCGCAGGCGCTGATCGCCTGACCTCCGCCATGAATCTCCAGCCCAGCCCCACCGACGAAGCCTTCCGCGCCGAAGTGGCCGACTGGATGCGCCGGCATCTGAAAGGCCGCTTTGCCAGCCTGCTGCATCGCGGCGGCCCCGGCGACGAGGAAGCCGATCCGGCCCTGCGCAAGGAATGGGAGCGCGAGCTCGCCGCCGGCCGCTGGACTTGCGTCGGCTGGCCCGCCGAAGCGGGCGGGCGCGGCCTCAGCATCGAGCAGCAGGTGATCTTCCACGAGGAATATGCACGCGCCGGCGGCCCCGGCCGCATGGGTCATATCGGCGAAGGCCTGATCGGGCCGACCCTGATCGCCTTCGGCAGCGAGATGCAAAAGCGGCGCTTCCTGCCCGGCATCGTTGCCGGCACCGAATTCTGGGCGCAGGGCTATTCCGAGCCGGGCGCCGGCTCCGACCTTGCCAACGTCCAGACCAAATGCTGGCAGGAAGCGGACGGCAGCTGGCGCGTGCAGGGCCAGAAAGTGTGGACCTCGCTGGCGCACGAATCGGAATGGATCTTCGTGCTGGCGCGCAGCGAGCCGGGCAGCAAGAGCCGCAACGGCCTCAGCTTCCTGCTGCTGCCGCTGAGCCAGTCCAACGTGCGCATCCAGCCGATCCGCCAGATGAGCGGCGGATCCGAGTTCAACGAAGTATTCTTCGACGGCGCCGTGGCCGAATCCGGTCACCTGGTCGGCAAGCCGGGCGAAGGCTGGAAGGTGGCGATGGGCCTGCTCGAGTTCGAGCGCGGCGTATCGACCCTGGGCCAGCAGATGCATTTCGCCTATGAGTTCGACCTGGTGGTCAAGGCGGCGCAGGCCAACGGCGCCTCCGCCAACCCACAGATCCGCCAGCGCATCGCCCAGGCTTGGTGCGGCCTGCGCGTGATGCGCTACAACGCCCTGCGCATGTTGTCAGGAGGCGAACGGCCGGGGCTGAAGCGCGAAGCGCTGATCTACAAGTACTACTGGTCCAACTGGCACCGCGAACTGGGCAAGCTGGCGATGGACGTGCTGGGACCGGCTGGCGATGCGATCTCCGACGATCCGCGCATCCGCCCCCTGCAGCAACTATTCTTCTTTTCGCGCGCCGACACCATCTATGCCGGCACCAACGAAATCCAGCTCAACCTGATCGCGGAACGTGGGCTGGACATGCCGCGCGAACCGCGCCCGGCGGTTTGAATGAAATATCCATGAAAATTACTCGCACCAATAACCCCTGTCCGTTTGCCCCGAGTGTTCCCGAAGGGAACGTATCGAGGGGCCACGCGCGGTGCTGGTCTCTCGATACAACGTTGCTGCGCAACGCCACTCGGGACGAGCGGAGGGAGAGAAAATGATCACCATCCCCGCGCCCCCTTACGTCCCCGGCCACGGCCTGCTCAAGGGCAAGTCGATCCTGATTACCGCCGCTGCCGGCGGCGGCATCGGTTTCGCCACCGCCCGCCGCTGCCTGGAGGAAGGCTGCCGCGCCTTGCTCATCTCGGACATCCACCAGCGCCGTTTGGACGAGGCGGTGGCGGCCTTGCACAAGGATCATCCGGATCAGGAAATCCACGGCAAACTCGCCAATGTCGCTGTCGAAGCCGATGTCCAGGCCCTGGTTGATGAAGCGGAGCAAAAGCTCGGCGGCGTCGACGTGCTGCTCAACAATGCCGGCCTCGGCGGCAGCAAACGCGTGGTCGACATGTCCGACGAGGAATGGCACAAGGTGCTGGACATCACCCTCACCGGCACCTTCCGCATGACCCGGGCCATGCTCAAGTGCATGCAGCCGCGCGGCCGCGGCGCCATCGTCAACAACGCTTCGGTTCTGGGCTGGCGCGGGCAGAAAGAGCAGGCGCACTACGCCGCCGCCAAGGCCGGCGTGATGGCCCTGACCCGTTGCAGCGCGCTGGAAGCGGCAGAGTTCGGTGTGCGCATCAACGCCGTGTCGCCCTCCATCGTGTTCCACGATCACCTGCGCAAGAGCGCCCCCGAAGCCCTGCTCAACGAGCTGGCCAGCCGCGAAGCCTTCGGCCGCGGCGCCGAGGCTTGGGAGATCGCCAACATCATGGTGTTCCTGGCCTCCGATTATTCCTCCTACCTGGTGGGCGAAGTGATTTCTGCTTCGAGCCAAAGGGCCTGAGGTCACCTCAGATGAAAGAACTGAACCTGATGGTCGTCGTCATTCCCGCGAAAGCGGGAATCCAGGAAGGCCAGGCTTCGGCGCTGAAGGCCCTGGACCCCGGCTTCCGCCGGGGTGACGAAGTAATCCAGAGAAGGGCACTCTGATGACCACCGTCTTCGAAAACGGCGACGCCATCCTGGCGGCGGTCGGCCAGAAACTCGGCAGCAGCGAGTGGCTGACCATCACCCAGGAGCGCGTCAACCTGTTCGCCGACGCCACCGACGACCACCAGTGGATTCACGTCGACCCGGTGCGCGCCAAGGATGGTCCCTTCGGCGCCGCCATCGCTCATGGCTACTTGACCCTGTCCCTGGTCTCCCGCTTCCTGCCGCAGATCGTGCAGGTGCGCATGAAGATGGGTGTCAACTACGGCAGCGACAAGGTGCGCTTCCCCAATGCGGTGAAAGTCGGCGCCCGCGTGCGTGGCAGCGGCGAGCTGATCGCCGCGGAAAAAACCAAGGACGGCGGCGTGCAGGCCACCATCCGTGTCACCGTCGAGATCGAGGGCGAAAGCCGTCCCGGCTGCGTGGCCGACACCATTTCCCGCTATTACTTCTAGGCTGAATCTCCATGAACGAAGCTGTCATCGTCTCCGTCGCCCGCACCCCCATTGGCAAGGCTTTCCGCGGCGCCTTCAACGACACCGAGGCGCCGGTGCTCGGCGGTCATGTGCTGCGCGCGGTGGCCGAGCGCGCCGGCGTGGAGCCGGGTTCGATCGAAGATGTGCTGCTCGGTGCCGCCGCGCAGCAGGGCACCCAGGCCTACAACCTGGCCCGCCTC
The DNA here is from genome assembly GCA_026224805.1 of Nevskia soli. GTDB lineage: Bacteria > Pseudomonadota > Gammaproteobacteria > Nevskiales > Nevskiaceae > Nevskia > Nevskia soli_A. The sequence continues at coordinate 10,345 of JAMFRN010000248.1, read as the reverse complement.
TGCACCTATACCGCCGGCTTCCCGGACACCGTGCCGGGCATGACGGTGGACCGCCAGTGCTCCTCCGGCCTGATGACCATCGCCGCGGTGGCCAAGAGCATCATGGTGGGCGAGGTGGACATCGCCATCGGCGGCGGCCTCGAGTCGATCTCCCTGGTGCAGAACGCGCACAAGAACAACTACCGCGCGCTATCCGAGGCGGCCATCGCCGCCCAGCCCACCGCCTACATCCCGATGATCGAGACCGCCGAGCTGGTGGCCGAGCGCTACGGCATCAGCCGCGCGGCGCAGGACGAATACTCCCTGCAAAGCCAGCAGCGCACCGCCGCCGCGCAGAAAGCCGGCCTGTTCGCCGACGAGATCGTGCCGCTGACCAGCACCAAGCAGCTGTTCGACAAGGAAGGCAAGCCCACCACCAAAGAGCAGGTGACCCTGGCCAAGGATGAAGGCAACCGCCCCGAAACCACGCTGGAGAGCCTTGCCGGCCTGAAGCCGGTGTGGAAGGACGGCCGCTGGGTCAAGCAGGGTCAGCACGTCACCGCCGGCAACGCCTCGCAGCTTTCCGACGGCGCCGCCGCCGCCCTGCTGATGAGCCGCGCCGAAGCGCAACGCCGCGGCCTCAAGCCCCTGGGCATCTATCGCGGTTCCGCCGTGGCCGGCTGCAAGCCGGACGAAATGGGCATCGGCCCGGTGTTCGCCGTGCCCAAGCTGCTGGCCAAGCACGGCCTCAAGGTGTCGGACATCGGCCTGTGGGAACTGAACGAGGCCTTCGCCTGCCAGGTGCTCTACTGCCGCGACAAGCTCGGTATTCCGAACGACCGGCTCAATGTCAATGGCGGCGCAATCGCCATCGGCCACCCGTTCGGCATGTCGGGCGCGCGCATGGTCGGGCATGCTCTGCTGGAAGGCCGCCGCCGCGGCGTGAAGTACGCGGTGGTGACCATGTGCATCGGCGGCGGCATGGGGGCCGCGGCGCTGTTCGAGTTGCCTGGGTGAAGGTTTTTGCCGCCCTGAGGCGAGGCGCGCTTGATCGGCAAGCGTCGCCGGATTCGCCAGCGGGGCGGTGCTTGCGTAGTGTGGATGTGTTGCCAATTACGAGAATCGTACGCCCTGGTTCCGGTTCATCCGGCCCGCGACGTGACGACCGAAAGCGTGGAGGAGCGGTCCATGAATCAAACGGTGCCATCGCTGGCTAAGGTGCAGCAAGGCGAAAAGGCGGGTAATCACGGCTGGCCGGCGGCGGTCTTCACCGGCATGGTGCTGGGTGCCGCCCTGTTCGCGTTCTCGCCGCGCCCGGCGCCGCCGTTCCCGGCGACCCAGGTGTACCCGGACCGCCTGCTGGTCAACGGCCTGGCCGAAAACGGCAAGCGCCTGCTCGCGGCCAGCGAAGAGGGTCACATCCTGATCGCCGACGATCCCAAGGGCCCCTGGCTCGATGCCACGGTATCGCCGCAGCGCGGCGACACCTTCACCCAGGTGCAGTACATCGGCGACGGCGTGGCCCTGGCGGTCGGCCATGACGACTGGATCGTGCGCAGCGAGGACAACGGCCAGACCTGGAAGGAAGTCTCCTACAACCAGGACGCCGACCAAGCGGCGCCGCTGTTCGGCGTGGCCGGCCCCTTCGAGGGCAAGGTTTACGCCTTCGGCGCCTTCGGCACCCTCATGCAGTCCGCCGACCAGGGCAAGACCTGGCAATCCCTGAAGTCGGATGCGATCGGCGACAAGCATCTCTACGGCATGCTCGACGGCGGCGGCACGTTGCTGCTGGTCGGCGAGCAGGGGCTGATGCTCAAGTCCACCGATGGCGGCGTCAGCTGGCAGCCGCTGAAGCAGATTTACAACGGCTCCTTCTTCGGCGCCCTGGCGTTGCCGGATAAGGGCTGGCTGGTCTACGGCATGCGCGGCCACGTCTTCATCAGCCACGATCAGGGCCAGACCTGGAAGGACAGCGTCACCCCGGCGCCGCTGTCGATCTTCGGCGGCGCCGTGCAGTCCGACGGCAAGATCTTCCTGGCCGGGGCGCAGCGCACCGTGCTGGTGTCGGATGACGGCGGCGCGCAGTTCAAAATCTTCGCCCAGGGCGAGCGCCAGACCCTGGCGGCGGTGCTGCCGCTGGCCGACGGCGAGGTGCTGGTGGCCGGCGAACCGGGCCTGAGCATCCAGAAATCGCTTGCGGCCACCACCGGCGCCGGCGGGGTACAGTAATGAAGAACAACAAAGGCAGCTTCATCAACCGCACGGTCGAGGGCATCTCCAACGTCCTCATCGGCCGCCGCCACCTGCTGTCCGTGGTGTTCGCCGCCATGACCTTGTTCTTTGGCTACAGCATGACCAACGTCAAGCTGGACCCCGGCTTCCTCAAGCTCCTGCCGGTGAAGCATGAATACATGCGCACCATGATGGAGTACATGAAGGACTTCTCCGGCGCCAATACCTTGCTGGTCAACCTGCGCTGGAAAGGGCAGGGCGACATCTACAACAAGGAGTTCATGGATGACCTGCGCAAGGCCACCGATGACGTCTTCTTCATCCCGGGCATCAACCGCACCCACGTCACCTCGCTGTTCACCCCGAACACCTGGTACCTGGAGATCACCGAGGACGGCTTCCGCGGCGAGCCGGTGGTGCCGGCGAAGTTTAGCGCCACCGACGAGGAACTGGAGCGGGTGCGCCATAACGTCACCCTGTCCGGCCAGATCGGCCTGCTGGTGACCAACGACCTCAAGGGTTCCCTGATCCGCGCCGACCTGCAGGATGTCGACCCCAGTGCGCCGCCGGACCAGATGCGCGTCGACTACTGGGATGTGCAGAAGAAGCTGGAGGAAATCCGCGGCCGCTTCGAAAATCCGCAGAAATACGTCTACAAGATCAAGCAGGACCAAGGCCCGTTCAAGGCCGGCGACGTGGTCAGCGAGGGTTATGTCGACTACGGCTGGCTGCTGCGCTACGAAACCTTCCAGGGCATCCCCAAGAACGCCAACGGCGAGGCCGGGGAAGCGGTGCCGGTGAAGGGCAGCGACGTCAGCGTCGAGACGGTCAAGAATCCGGAATACAACCCCAACATCGAGGTCAACGTCATCGGCTTCGCCCGCCTGCTGGGCGATGTCATGAAGGGCTTGTTCGGTGTCGGTATCTTCTTCGGACTGGCCTTTGTCGTCACACTGGCGCTGCTGTTCCTCTACACCCGCTCGATCCGCCTGACCTTGACCGCCCTGGTGGTGGCCCTGTTGCCGGTGCTATGGCTGCTAGGCATCCTGCCGCTGATCGGCTTCGGCATCGACCCGATGTCGATCCTGGTGCCGTTCCTGATCTTCTCCATCGGCGTCTCGCATGCGGTGCAGATGACCAATGCCTGGCGCCAGGAAGTGGTGGCCGGGTCCAGCGCGGTGGAAGCCTCGCGCAACGCCTTCCGCAAGCTGTTCGTGCCGGGTGCGGTGGCGCTGCTGACCAACGCCCTGGGCTTCGCCGTGATCATGTTCATCCAGATCCCCATCGTGCACGAGTTGGGCATCACCGCCTGCATCGGCGTGCTGCTGATGATCATCACCAACAAGATGATCCTGCCGATCATCCTGACCCACATCCGGCTGGAGGACTCCTGCCGTCGTCATACCGACGACGCCAAGCAGGACGGCGGCGGCGCGAAAATCTGGAGCATCATCGCCAAGTGCGCCGAGCCGCGCTGCGCCGTCTACGTCTTCGTGGTCTGCGGCGTGCTGCTGCTGGGCACCACCTGGCTGTCGCGCGGCCTGGTCATCGGCGATTCCGGCCACGGCGCGCCGGAGTTGCGCCCGGATTCCCGCTATAACCGCGACAGCGAGCAGATCGCCAGCACTTACCTGATCGGTGTCGATGTGCTGACCATCATGGTCGAGGCCAAGGCCTTCGAGGGCGACTCCTGTCTGCATTACCCGGTGACCAACCTCATCGACCGCTTCGAGCTGAACATGCGCGGCGTTGCCGGCGTGCAGTCGGTGCTCAGCGTGGGCGGCGTCGGCCGGCTGGTGATCTCCGCCTTCAACGAGGGCAGTCCGCGCTGGGAAGCGCTGCCGCGCAGCGAGTCCGGTCTGTCGGTCGGCTCCCGCGCCTTCGATCCCAACCTGGGCTTCAACAACGAAAGCTGCCGAGCCATCCAGGTAATGATCTTCACCAAGAACCACGACGGCCCCACCGTGGCTCATGTCATCGAGGAGGTGAAGAAATTCATCGCCGCCAACCCGGTGGACGGAGTCAAGATGCGCCTGGCCAGCGGTAATGTCGGCGTCATGGCCGCCACCAACGAAACGGTAGGCGCGGCGGAAGTGAAGATGCTGCTGGCGATCTTTGGCGCCCTGATCCTGCTATGCCTGCTCACCTTCCGCTCGGTCACCGCCGTGATCTGCGTCATCGTGCCGCTGACCATGGTCTCGATCTTCTGCAACGCCCTGATGGCCTCGCTCAGCATCGGCCTGAAAGTGGCGACTCTGCCGGTGATCGCGCTCGGCGTCGGCGTGGGCGTGGACTACGGCATCTACCTGTTCGAGCGCATCCAGCACCACATGCGCTGCGACGACATGACGTTCCATGACGCCTTTCACGCCGCCATGCGCCAGCGCGGCACCGCCGCCGTCTTCACCGCGATCACCATGGCTGTCGCCGTCGGCACCTGGACCCTGTCCGCCCTGAAGTTCCAGGCCGACATGGGCCTGCTGCTGTCCTTCATGTTCCTGGTCAACATGCTCGGCGCCATCTGCCTGCTGCCGGCCCTGGGCGCCTGGTTCTACTACGGCCAGGGCAAGCCCGCCGCCAAGGTCCAGCCCAAGGCCGCGGAGCGTGCGCTAAGCTAGACTGTGGATACCACACCCAAATCCCCTCTCCCCTTGTCCGCGGCCACCGGGCCGCCAGATAAAGGGGAGATGGCCAGGGTGAGGGGTGCTGCCTCGCCCGCAGGGAGAGGCAGCTAAAGTAGGGCGGCCTGTGGCCGCCGCACGCCGGCCCTGGAACTTCAGAGGAGGGATCGATCATGGTAGCTTCAGGACTGATCAATCGCTTCGCGCGCGCCATGATCGGCAACGCCGCCTCCAAGGGCTATCACCTCGAGGTGATCTGCGACGCGCTCCAGCTGCCGCCCTCCGTGGTGCGCGATCGCGAAGCCCGCTTCGACGCCGAGACCTTCTGCCGCGTCTCGCGCAACGTCAAGCTGCTGATGGACGACGAGTTCTGCGGCTTCACCACCGCCCCCGTCCGCATCGGCGCCTTCGAGCGCATGTGCGAATGCGCGCTGGAAGCCAAGACCCTGGGCGAAGCCTATGAACGCGCCTTCCACTTCTATGGCCAGGTCACCCACGACATCGGCTTCGAGCTGGATGCGCACGAGGACACCGCCAGCCTGCGCATGGGCCTGGCCCATCCCGAGCTGGACCGCTACAACTTCCTCTACGAATGGTGGTTCATCGTCTGGGCCGGCTTCGGCGCCTGGCTGATCGGCGAGGAAGTGCCGGTGGTCGCCGCCGATTTCCCGCACCCGCGCGCCGGCTTGCTGGAGGAGTACGGCGACAGCTTTACCGGCAATTGCCGCTTCTCCCGTCCGGTCGGCAGCCTGCTGGTGCCGGTGCAGTCCCTGCGCCTGCCCCTGATCCGCCGGCCCGACGAGCTGGAGTCCTTCCTCCGCCCCAGCGGCCAGGACATCGTCAACGCCTTCGGCGTCCACCGGAGCTTCCGCTCCATGCTGCGCTCGCGCATGCGCGAGCACCTGGGCCAGACCCAGGCCCTGCTGTCGATCGAGGACGCGGCAGCCCACTACAACATCAGCAGCCAGACGCTGCGGCGGCGCTTGCAGTCGGAGTGCACCAGCTATCGCTTGCTCAAGGAGGAGGTGCGGCGGGAGGCGGTGCTGGAATGGTTGGGGCACAGCAATGTCCGCATCGGGGAGGTTTCGCTGATGGCCGGCTTCGCGGAACCCAATGGGTTGTCGCGTGCGCTCAAGAACTGGGCGGGGATCAGTCCGAGTGAGTATCGATTGGGTGGGTTAGAGCAGGACTGACATGCACTGTCCATTTCTGGATCAGGCACTATCTATCTGGCCGGGTATTTTTAGGGGGGAGCGTAGTGCCGTCTGCAACAATCAAGCTGTTCCTCATATATGGGGATCCTAAAAGGCTTCGTACGGCCGAGCTATCGAATTGGAGTGGAAAAGCCATCGCCGCTCCCCGAACAGAGTTTGATGAGTTGCTGGCCCGTGATGAAGCAGTTCAATCAGGCGTCTATATTCTCTCGGGTGCCGACCCAAATACCGGTGCTCCTCTGGCTTACATCGGTGAAGCTGAAGTCCTTCGAGATCGACTGAAGGCTCATAAAGGCCGTGACTTCTGGATCCAAGCATTCGCATTTACGAGCAAGGATGAGAATCTCACAAAGTCGCATATCCGTTACCTGGAAGGCCGCTTGATTGAAGAGGCAAAGCTAGCAGGTCGCTTCAAGCTTGAAAACGGTCAAGCCAGTGGCGCGCGGCTCCCTGAATCAGATCGAGAGGATATGGAGATATTTCTCGGAAAAATTCAACAGATGCTTCCGGTTCTGGGTTCAGAACTGCTTACGCCGGTTGTTGCGACTGCTTCCGACCAGAGAAAGCCAGAACGCTTAATCTGCGCAATCAAAGGCCTTGAGGCCTACGGTGAACAGACATCAAATGGGTTCGTAATTTTCAAGGGTTCAAAAGCTGTCTTGGCTGATCGCCCGTCAGCAGCAAATCAACATCCATTTGTTGTTTCACTAAGGCAACAGCTCATTGCGGACGGAGTCTTAGTTCAGCGTGACGGCTACTACGAATTTACAAAAGACACTGAGTTCACGAGTCCCAGCGCTGCGGCAGCAGTGGTTCATGGAGGCGGAGCCAACGGACTCACTGCGTGGAAGACAATACAAGGGAAGACGCTTAAAGAGTTGGGTGCATAGCAATGTAGGGCGGGAGCATCCCGCCTTCCGCGAAAGGCGGGATGCTCCCGCCCCACAAGTTCTCTCCCGTCGCGCCGCCACTACTGACACTATGCTGTCAGCACGGTAGGGCGGGTCGGCGACCCGCCGTTCACCGCGTCATGCAGCAATCGTACGGTGCGAACCCGGCGGCAGCACGGCGTGGCCTGCCTTGGTCAATGCCAGTTCAGCGGCGGGGAAGTCGCTGGCCTTCAAGAGCAGATGGTCGCCGTCGAATGTTGATACGACGAATACTCCGATTCGCGCCTCCGAGAGTGGCCTCACCACGGCCAGGACGATACCGGTCTCGTCAAATGCGAACGGGCCGAGAAACTGCAGCGCGATCCAGCCGCGTACGCTGACGATATCGGTCGGCACGCGATCCTCACGGCAGACAATGGACAGCTCGTCCCCGGTACGGCTGATCGTCACGAAGCCCGGACCGTCTGCCCAGGCGGGCAGGGGCGAGCCCGGTTCCAGGCGGGAGACTGCGTAGCGCTCCGGCAATACCTGTAATCGCAAAGTCTTGGTCACGGCCGATCCTCAGAGGGGACTAAAAGCACGGTAGGGCGGGTCGGCGACCCGCCGTTCACCGCGTCATGCCGCGAATGTACCCTGCGACACACAGCCTGGCCTTCAGCTGCGGCCACGAAAGAAAGCGCTCAGGTCCCCCGCTACCGCCCACGGTTCCTCCGCCGGCGCAAAATGTCCGCCGCGCGGAAATACCGTCCAGCGCTGTATGTTGTACGAGCGCTCCAGATACGAGCGCGGCAACTCGCCCTCGGGAACCGTCTGCTGCGCGAACACGCCAAACGCCGTGGGCGTGCCGACGTAGGCGGGTTCGACCGGGTGCCAGCGATTGTCCCAATAGTCGCGCATCGACGTGGTGATGCTTTGCGTGACCCAATACAGGGTGAGCGTGGCGCAGAGGGAGTCGTAGCCCGATGTAACGTCGCTCCACGAGTGCCACTTCTCGCCCAGGTATGCGGCGAGCCCTGCCGGCGAGTCGTTGAGTCCATAGCCGACCGTCTGCGGCTTGGTGGACTGGATCGCGCTGTAGCCACGCTCCGTCGTATCCCAGGCGCGGTTCACCGCGAGATACGAACGCTCGGCATCGGATAGCCCGGCATCGTCCACCACGGGGGCGAGATCGGACTCCAGGGTGGTGAGATGGATGCCGATCACCGACTCCGGATGGTCCAGCGCCAGGATCGTCGTCACCCCGGCGCCGAAGTCATAACCGCTGGCACCATAGCGGGAATAGCCTAGCTCGGACATGAGTCGGTGCCAGCGCTCCGCGACGTACCGGTAGTTGATGCCGGCCCTGGCAGGACGCGGCGAGAATCCATACCCGGGCAGGGACGGTACGACCACATCAAACTGGTCGAGCAGCGGCAGCATGTCCAGGTAGTCGAGGAAACTGCTGGGCCAGCCGTGCGTGAGGATGAGCGGCATTCCCCTGCCCGATGCCGCGCGCTGGTGGACGAAGTGAATGCCCTGCGAGGTGTAGTGATCGAGCGCGTTGAGCCTGCGCTCCCAGGCCCGCCAGTCGAACTCATCGGCCCAGTAGGATACGAGCCCTTGCAACCAGCCCAGCTCAGTGCCCTGTTGCCAGCCTATGCCGGGTATTTGGTCGGGCCATCGGGTACGGTGCAAGCGGGCCCGCAGATCGTCGAGCACCTCATCCGCGATGTGAATCCGAAAAGGTTCCACGACTACACCTCTTTCCTGGAGATGGACGGTGACGAGCCGGACGTGAGAGAAACGTGGCTCCCGCCAGTACCCGTCCGTTTGCGGCCGGCTTTTGAATGTGAGCGATCTGTTAGCGTACGATTTTTTGATGCTTGGTGTGGACGTCCGCATCGCCTCACGCCAAACAGGCGCGAGCCTATGTTGCCGCGGACTCCGAAGTTCGGCGCAGCCTGCATGCCGCCGCTACTGACACCATGCTGTCAGCAGCCCGGACCTACCTTGGATGCCGGAACAAATGGGTTCCGCAAACGAGGACATCCAATGGCCGAGAGCCACGCCAGCAGCCAGTCCGGGCGGGTCTACCGCGTCGACAAGTTCGTCGTCCCTCCGCAGGCACGGGAAGAGTTCATCGGCAAGGTGCGAAGCACACACGAGTTGCTCAGGACCATGCCCGGTTTTCTGCAGGACCTCGTGCTGGAGCAGTCGGGCGGGCCGGGCGAGTTCAATTTCGTCACCCTGGTCGAGTGGCAGAGCGCCGAGTTCGTGGAAGCGGCCAAGGCCGTCGTCATGGCCGAACACCGGAAATCGGGCTTCAACCCACAGGAGCTGTTTGCCCGACTTGGCATCAGGGCGGACATCGCCAACTACCAGCGCGTCGATGCCCGCTAGGGCGGGTCGGCGACCCGCCGTTTACCGCGTCACGCGGCAATCCACGGTTTGATATGCGGCGTGCATGCGGCCTCCGTCGCCGCCAGGCAGCGGCCGTGTGCAGCGTTCCGCGCAAGCGATTATGCTGATACGGCAGCCCGGTCTTCGGTACCGTGCGGTTCCGTCGCCGGATGTTAGCGGATGATTAGCACCAAACAGGCGTGGCGGCACTGCCAGCTTCGCCATCTAGCCGGGGAGACAGTTCATGAAATCCAGGACAGGGGCGTTCTTGAGTTCGTGTATCCGTATGGCGCCGGCATTGCTGCTGGGCTTTGCCGCCGCTTCCGCACAGGCTGCTACCGGTGGCGATCCGCTGGGGCCGCTGCTCACGCTGGAAACCGGGCCATACGCCTTCAAGACCTCGGCGGTGGCACGCGCGGCTGCGGGCGGCTTTGCGCTGGCTTACCAGGAAATCCAGGGAAGCCAGGTGGGTATCTTCGTGCGCCTGTTCGATCCCTCCGGCAATCCGCTCGGCGGCGCGGTGCAGGCAGACGACGGCCGGGATGGCGGGGCCTACTCTCCGGCGATCGCCATGTCCGCGGGCGGCGCTTTCGTGGTGGCCTGGCTCGACAACACCACCAACAGCGTTTACGCGCGCCGCTTCAGCGCCGCCGGCACCCCCGAAGGCGGGGTGCTGACGGTGAATGCCAGCACCAAGGCCAGCGTCAGCTACCTGTCCCTGGCCACAGACCCGGCCGGAGATTTCGTGGTGGCCTGGGACGACTCGCTGGTACAGAACAACTATTACATCTACCTGGGCGGCTGCACCGTGCCGGGCATTTGCCTGCCGGTGGGGTACACGCGCACGCTGACCGACGTTTACCTGCGGCGCTACGACGCCTCCGGCATTCCCGACGCGCAAGTCACCATCGACAGCGGCGAAGCCCTGGTGGAGGCCGAAACGGTGCTGGGCACCGGCACCCTGTCCCAGGTCGATCAACCCACCGTGGCCATGGATAGCGGCGGCAACTACGCCGTTGCTTGGCAGGCG
>JAMFRN010000247.1 GCA_026224805.1 Nevskia soli | reverse complement strand
GGCCATCCGTGCCGGGCAGCAGGTCGGCATCGATGTCGGTCAACTGGTCCAGCACCGAGCGCCCGGTGGCGATCGAGATGGTCTGCTCCCAGATCGGCGTGCCGTCACCGAGATTGAGCACCGCCAGCTTGCCGTTGTCGAGCCCGGTATAGACCCGGTTGCCGACGATCAGCGGCGCGGAAACACCACGCAGCGCCAGGCTCGGCTCGTAACGGTCGAAGCTCCACTTGCGTTCGCCGGTGGTCGCATCAAGACCGTACTCGCGGCCGTCGGCGGATTTGGCGACGACGATGTCGCCGGAGCCGACCGGCGGCCCCAGCGCTTCGCTGGGCGCCTTGGCGCGCCACACTTCCTTGCCGTCGGCGCGCTTCAGCGCGATGATTTCGCCGTCGAGCGTACCCACCAGAACCAGGTCGCCGCTGACGCCGGGGCCGGAGATGACGCGCGCCTTGGTCCTGGCGCGCCAGATCACCTCGCCAGTCTTGGGATTGAGGGCGTAGACCTTGCCGTCCAGGGAGGCGGCAAACAGCGCGTCTTCGTCCAGAGTCAGACGGAAGCCGGAGTAGTAGCCCTCACTGCCGCCGCCGATGTCGCGCGACCAGACGTCATTGGGAAGCGCCTGCTCGTTCTTGATCGAAACCAGTTTGGCCGGTTCCCGCGTTTTACCCTTGCTGGAGCAGCCCATCAGGGCCACGGCGGACAGCGCCACGGCCAGGGCAAGGCGCATGCCGCGCGCGGCGGCCATCAGGATTTCACCGCGGCGGCGCCGGCCAGATCGTCGAGCTTGCGCTGCAATCCGTCACGGCCCACATCATCCGGGCTCAGCGACTGCAGCGCCTGCTGGTAGGCGCCACGGGCGGCGCTGCTATCGCCCTGGGACAGCTTGATGTCGCCACGCAGCTCGGCATAGAGCGGGGCGTAAGTGCCGGCCTCGCCGTCGAGCTGCTTCAGCGCCTCGTCGGCCTTGTTCTGCTGCCACAGCACCTGCGCCAGGCGCAGGCGCGCCAGCGGCAACAGGCCCACGTCATAGGCCTGGTTGCGCAGGCGCAGTGTGGCGCCAACGCGGGCCATGAAGCCGGGATTCTGCTCGAAACTCACCACCCATTGCAGGCGGGTCGCGGCGTCGTCGAGCTTGTTGTTCAGCACGGCCACCTCGGCCAGCTTCAGCGCGCCGGCGGCGGCGTAGGGGGTGTCGCTGAAGTCCTTGACCAGGCGGTCGGCCATGGCCTTGGCATCATCGTACTTGTTCTCGGCTGCTGCCTTGCCCAGATCCTCGAACACATGGGAGGCGGCGCCGGCATGGTTGTCCTGGAGCTGCCCCCAGGCCTGCCAGCCGAAAATCGCGGCCAGGCCCAGCGCCAGGCCGGAGGCCAGCGGGAACCAGTTGTCGCGCAGCCACTGGCGCAGCTGTTCAACCTGCGCTTCTTCGTCGTAATGATCGGTCACAGCGTGTTCTCGGAGTATTTCTTGAAGGTTAACAAATGGGGGCCGCGCGGAACTTAGAAGCCAAGCAACTTTACAAGTTGCAACGGCAGCTCGGTCCAGGGGCAAATGAAGGGCTCGCCCTCGCCGCGCAGGGATTTTACTTGAACCACGGATTTTGCCGCCTCGTCGTCGCCCAGGACCAGAGCATAACGGGCGCCGCTGTTGTCGGCGCGCTTGAGCTGGGACTTGAGGCCGCCGCCGCCGGCATTGAGCACCAGGCGCAGCCGCGGCGACTGCTGGCGCAGCTGGTCCGCCAGTTTCGAGCCGGCCGCCTCGGCCTGGGCGCCGAAGCGGCAGAAATAGATGTGCGGGGCGTTGCCGGGCACCGGCGCCTGTTGCAAGGCCAGCAGGGCGATCAGGCGCTCGATGCCGAGGCCGAAGCCGATGCCGGGGGTGGCGGGGCCGCCGAGCTGCTCCACCAGGCCGTCGTAGCGGCCGCCGGCGCAGACGGCGTCCTGCGCGCCGAGCTGGGTGGTGGTCCACTCGAACACAGTGTGAGTGTAGTAATCGAGGCCGCGCACCAGGCGCTGGTTGATGGTGTTGGCGATGCCCAGGTCGCTGAGGCCGCGCTGCACCGCCTCGAAATGGGCGGCGGAGACGGCATCCAGGTGATCGAGCAGGCGCGGCGCGCCTGCGACGATCTCGCGCGTGGCCGGCACCTTGCTGTCCAGCACCCGCAGCGGGTTGCTGCCGAGGCGACGCTTGGAATCCTCGTCCAGCGAGGATTCGTAACGGCCCAGGTACTCGATCAGCGCTGCCCGGTACAACGCGCGCGCCTCGGGCGTGCCGAGGGAATTGAGCTGCAGGGTGAAGCCGGACACGCCCAGCCGCCGCCACAGCGCGGCGGCGATGGCGATCACTTCCACGTCGATGTCCGGCGTGGCGATGCCGAAAGCTTCGACGTCGAGCTGATGGAACTGGCGGTAGCGGCCGGCCTGCGGCCGCTCGTAGCGGAATACCGGCCCGGTGCACCAGACGCGCTGCTGCTGGTTATAGAGCAGGCCGTGCTCGATGCCGGCGCGCACCACACCGGCGGTCAGCTCGGGGCGCAGGCTCAGGTTCTCGCCGCCGCGGTCCTCGAAGCTGTACATCTCCTTCTCGACCACGTCGGTGACCTCGCCGACGGCGCGCTTGAACAGCTCGGTGCGCTCCACCACCGGCAGGCGCAGCTCACCGTAGCCGTAGGCGCCGAAAACCTCGGCGGCGACGGCGTACAGGTGCTGCCAGGCCGCGGCATCGGCCGGCAATACATCGTTCATGCCGCGAACGGCTTGCAGCTTCTGGGTCATGTGCGTCGGGAATTGGGCGGGATCAATCGCCGCTGGCGGGGACGCTCAGGCGCGCCGTGTCGTTGCTCTTGATATAGGAGGTGATATCGACCGCCCGGCCCAGGTATTCCACGCTTACGCCCGGCGCATTGCCGAGGAACAGGGAGTACGGCGCCTTGCCGGCCAGCACCTGGTGGTCGCCCGACTGCACCACGCCGGACAGCAGCACCTTGCCGGTGCTGTCTTCGACGCGCACCCAGGAAGTTGCCTTGAAGCTCAGCGTCAGGGCGCCGGCCGGCGCCGGCGTTGCAGCAGCGGGGGCCGGCGGCGGAGCGGACAGTTCGGTGGCCAGCGTCGGCTGTGCCGGACCCGGGGCAGGAATCGCCGGCTGGGGCGGCGGCGATGACGGCTGCGCGGCGGATTCGGTGCCGGCAGCGGGGGCAGCCGTCTGGCCGCTTTCCGCCGGCGTGGTGGCCAGCTCATTGGTGGACAGGGGCTTGGCGGCATCGGCGGGTGCGGCATGCGTCTCCGCAGCCGGCTTCGCCGCGAGCGGCGCCTCGGCCAGCCCGACATGGCGGCCGTTCGGGTCTTCGCGCAGGAACCAGGCACCCACCGCCACCAGCACGGCGAAGCCGATCAGCCACAGCAGCCAGGGCGAGCCGGAGCGGCGGCGGGTCTTCTTCAGGCTGCTGCCGGTGGCGCTGCCGCCGAGCAGCAGCTTGGTCGGAGCCTGCGGTGCGCGCGGCGCCACCACCTTCTCGTAGGCCGACAGCAACTCCTGCTCCGAAATCGCCAGCGCCTTGGCGCATTTGCGGTAGTAGCCGCGCACGTAGACCGGTTCGCGCAATACGTTGAAGTCGTCGCGTTCCAGCGCCTCCAGGGTGGCGGTGGCCAGCTTGGTCTGGGCCGCCAGCTCCGAGATGCCGATGCGGGCACGCTCGCGCGCCAGGCGAATCAGGCGCCCAGGCCCCTGGCGGGAGGAGTCCTGGGCGGCATCGTTCGGATTGCTTGCCGCCGTCGGGGCGGTCGTATCGGTGGTCATGGAGCGGAGGCGCGTAGTTTGAGCAGTTGGGCTGCTTCGTCGGAATCGGGGTAATTGCGGATCAATTTAATCGAATACTGTTGCGCGGCGACGTCATTGCCCAGCGCCTGCTCGGTCTTGTAACCCAGCAAGAGCAGTGCCGGGGTTTCCGGCCCCGCCTTCTGGTACCGATCGATAAAGGCGCGGGCCCCGAGGTAATTCTGCTGCTGGAAATTGAAGAATGCCATTTCCGACAGCGCCGGATAATAGTTCGGATCGATCTGCAAGGCACGGCGGTAATCGGTTTCAGCGCGTTCGCGGTCACCGGCCTGGCGCGCGCAAACGCCGGCATTGTTCCAGGCCTTGGCCGGCGTCGTGTAGTCGTGATCCTTCAGGGCCAGCATGAAGTTGCGGTCGCCCTCGTCGTACTTGTGCCGGTCGCATAGGAAGACGCCGTAGTTGTTGCGGATATCCGGATCCGCGCCGTCCAGGTCGATGGCCCGGCGGAACTCGCTCTCGGCATTGTCGTTGTCGCCACGCTGCCAGTAGACGTAGCCCAGGCCGGAATGCGCCTGTGCAATGCTGTCGTCCTGTTCGATGGCTTTCTTCAACTTGCCTTCCGCCACGTCGAAGCGGCGCTGGCTGGCATAGGTCAGGCCCAGCTCGGTATTGATGCGCGCCGCCGCCTTGAAATCGGCCTTGACCGGCTGATGGGAGCCGGGCGGGGTCACGGTGACGCAGGCACAGAGCGCGAGCGTCAGGCCGAAACTGGCCAGCCAGGCGATGCAGCGGGGGCGGATCGCGCGGGTCTCGGGCATCAGCTGACTTTAACGGGAATATCGCCCAGGCGTTGTTTCTGGCGCGACTGTCCTTTGCCCATCAGCTGGCCGCTGGCAGACGCGAGCCGCAGAGCAGGGGCCCCGGCTGTCGAAGACGCCAGGGATGCGACCTGGCGAGTCGGCTGTGGGCCTGCGGACGTCATTGCACCTTCACCGGAATATCGCCCAACCTCTGCTTCTGGCGCGACTGTACTTTGCCAACCAGCTGCCCGCAGGCCGCGTCGATGTCATCGCCGCGGGTCCGCCGCGTGGTGGTGACGATGCGCTTGGCGCGCAGGATCTCGGCGAAGCGCTGGATCGCTTCCGGCGAGGAGCGCTTGTAGCGCGTCTTGGGGAAGGGATTGAAGGGGATCAGGTTGACCTTGGCGGACAGGCCGCCGAGCAGGCGGGCCAGCTCGCGCGCCTGCTCAGGATGGTCGTTGACGCCATCGAGCATGACGTATTCGTAAACGATGTGGGCCTTGCGGTCCTTGCCCGTGGTATAGCGTCGGCAGGCTTCGATCAGCTCGGCCAGCGGGTACTTGCGGTTGATCGGCACCAGCTCGTCGCGCAGCTTGTCGTTGGGCGCGTGCAGGGACACCGCCAGCGCGGTATCCACGTCCTCGCGCAGCCGGTCCATGAACGGCACCAGGCCGGAGGTCGACACCGTGACGCGGCGCTTGGACAGGCCGAAACCGAAGTCATCGAGCAGGATCTTCACCGCCGCCAGCACCTGGGCGTAATTGGCCAGCGGCTCGCCCATGCCCATGAACACGACATTGGAGATGACACGCTCGTTCTGGAAATCGCCGCCGAGAGTCTTGGCCGCGAACCAGACCTGGGCCACGATTTCGGCGGTGCTCATATTGCGCGAGAAGCCGCCCTGCGCGGTGGAACAGAAGCTGCAATCCATGGCGCAGCCGGCCTGCGAGGAAATGCACAAGGTGCCGCGGTTGGTCTCGGGGATGTAGACCGTTTCGATGTAGGTTTCCGGCTTGCCTTCGGCGCTTTCAAGCCGGAGCACCCACTTGCGCGTGCCGTCGACCGAAACCTGCTCGGTGACCAGCTCCGGCGGCTTGATCACGAAGTACTGCTTCATGCGGCCGCGCAGATCCTTGGCGATGTTGCTCATGGCGTCGAAATCGGCAACGCCGCGGCGGTAAATCCACTGCATCACCTGGTCGGCGCGATAGGCCGCCTCGCCCATCCGCGCGAATTCCTCGCGCAGCCGCTCCCGGTCCAGCCCGAACAAATTGACCTGGGGCCCGACCTGGAGCCTGGCCTGGGAATCAGTCTGGATCTGGGTCTGGATCGGGGCCTGGGCGGCGGGTGCCGCCGCCTCGTCCGGACGTGCCGCCGCCTCGCCCACCTGGGCGCCCCCGTCTTGGGGAGGGGCTGGGGGCTGGGCGGCGGCCTGGCTCATGAGCCTGAAGGCTTCAGCGGGTGCGCGGGCACAGCTCGGTGCTGCGGAAGAAGTAGGCAATCTCCTTCGCCGCATTTTCCGCGCTGTCGGAACCGTGCACGGCGTTCTCGTCGATCGAATCGGCGAAATCCGCGCGGATGGTGCCCGGGGCGGCCTTCTTCGGATCGGTGGCGCCCATCAGGTCGCGGTGCTTGGCAATGGCGTTTTCGCCTTCCAGCGCCTGGATGATGACCGGGCCGGTGATCATGAAGTCCACCAGGGCCTTGAAAAACGGACGCTCGCGGTGCACCGCGTAGAAGCCTTCCGCCTCGGTACGGGTCAGATGCTTCATGCGCACCGCAACGATGCGCAGGCCGCCCTTCTCGAAGCGGCTGTAGATCTCGCCGATGACGTTCTTGGCAACAGCGTCGGGCTTGATGATGGAAAGAGTGCGTTCAACCGCCATGATATTTTCCGTATCTATTGAGAGAGGCGCCCGAGAAAGGCGCCAGATGGACCAAAAGCAGAGGATTTTACCGGGAGGAAGGCCTTCCCGGCAATGCGCTGCGGCGCAACAAAGGTGGGCGCCGGGTCGCCCTTACCCCCCAAAGGGGAGAGGAGCATCGGCCGGCGGCGAGAGGCCGCCGTTTCTCTACACGGCGAAGCTTTCGCCGCAGCCGCACTCGCCCTTGACGTTCGGATTGCGGAACTTGAAGGCCTCATTGAGGCCTTCCTTCTGGAAGTCCACCGTCAGCCCCTGCAGCATCGGCAGATGCTCGCGCTTGACCACCACCGCGGCGCCGTTGGACTCGAATACCTCATCCTCCGGACCGGCGGCATCCGCATAGTCCAGGGTGTAGGCATAGCCCGAGCAGCCAGATTTCTTCACGCCCACGCGCAAGCCCAAACCCTTGCCACGACGGGCCAACTGCGCCTGGACGCGGACAGCGGCGGATTCGGTCAGCGCGATGCTCATGAAATCACTCGATTTTTCAGGACTTTGCGGCATAACTGGCGAGGGCGGCCTGGAGGGCGTCCTCCCCTAATAACGCACAATGGGCGCGATCGTCGGCGATTTCAAGCGCTTTGCGCAAATCGGCGGCACCCAGAGCGGCCAGTTCCACCGGGGTCTTGCCCAGGCTCCAATCGACGATCCAAGCGCCGACGGCGATGCTGCTGGGGCAGCCATAGGCCCTGAACCGCACATCGGCCACCCGCCCACCCTCGAAGCGCAGCTGCAGGCGCAGCACCGAGCGCGCCGCCTTGCTGCCGGCCTCGGCGCTGACCACGCCTGGCGTGCCTTGGGCGAACTCGCCGACATGGCGGGGATGTGTAAAGCGTTGCCAAATCGGCTCGGCGTAGCCGAAAGGATTGGTTTCTGTGCTGTTTATGGCTTCCATAATGGCGATAACTCCCGCAACCACTGTACCTGTTTGATCACCGATTCGGCAGCTTGTTCGATCTGCTCGGCCGTGGTGCCCCGTCCTAGCGAGAAACGCAGGCTGGCATTGGCCAGTTCGTCGTCGCGGCCTAGGGCGCGCAGCACGTAGGACGGCTCCTGTGTGGCCGAGGAGCAGGCCGAGCCGCTGGATACCGCCAGGTCCGGCAGGGAGGCGCGCAGCGCCTCGCCCTCGACGCCCTCGAAACTGACATTCAGCACATGCGGCGCGGCCCGTTGCGGATCACCGTTGCGCAGGATGCGCGGCAGCGCCTGCAGCCGCTGCCACAGCAGGTCGCGCAGCCCGGCCACGCGCCGGGCGTCGTCTTGCAGCTGGGCCGCAGCAATTTCGAATGCTGCGCCCATGCCAGCGATCTGGTGTGTGGCCAAGGTGCCGGAGCGCATGCCCCATTCGTGGCCGCCGCCATGCATCTGCGGCGCCAGGCGGGCACGCGGCTTCTTGCGCACATACAGCGCGCCGGCGCCCTTGGGGCCGTAGATCTTGTGGGCGGAGACGGACAACAGGTCGATCGGGATGACGCGCAGGTCGATCGGCAGCTTGCCGGCGGCCTGCACCGCGTCGACGTGGAATAGCACGCCGCGCTCGCGCAGCAGCGGCGCCAGCCGCTGCACCTCCTGCACCACGCCGATTTCGTTGTTGACCCACATCAGCGAGACCAGCACCGTCTCCGGCGTCAGCGCTTCCAGCACCTGCTCGGGGCTGACGACGCCGTCCGTCCCCGGCCTGAGAAAGGTCACCCGCACGCCTTGGGTTTCAAGGTGGCGGCAGGTGTCGAGCACGCATTTGTGCTCGGTGCGCGAGGTGACGATATGGGGGCTGCGTCCGTTGTGGCCGCCGTTGAACTCCAGCGCGCCCTTGATCGCCAGGTTGTTGGATTCGGTGGCGCCGGAAGTCCAGACGATTTCGGGCGCTTCAGCGCCGAGCAGCGCCGCCACCTGCGCGCGCGCCCTCTCCACGGCGGCGCGCGCCTTGTAGCCGGGGCCATGGGTCGAAGCGGGATTGGCAAAGCTGCCATCGGCCGTCAGGTGCGGCAGCATGGCCTGCAAGACGCGGGGGTCGAGCGGCGTGGTGGCCGCATAGTCGAGATAGATCATCGGCAATTATGGACCGTTGCGGCGCGGTGATCGACTGCGAATCGACTGCACGCGCGCGCAGGCGCGGCATTCACCGGCGCCGGTAAACCCCTTCCATAACGGCCTGCCAGGTCTGGCCGCCGTCGAAGGAATTTTCCAGTTTCAGATGGTAGGTGTCGGGGCCGTCGAAGCGATAGCGGTGGCGGGCCATGCCGCGGCTGGAACTGCGCGTCAGGGTCAGGGTGTCGCCCTGCCATTGTCCGCTGCCGGGCGCCTGCGGCGCGAAGCCGTAGCTGTCGAACCAGTACAGCAGGTATTGGCGCTGTTCCTCATCCCAGGCGAAGACGGCATATACCTGGATGGTGCGGCGGCCATCCACTTCCTCGGTGTAGTCCTGCACCAGGTAATAGCCTTCCAGGTCGACGCGGGCGCTGACCCGCGCGGTGGCGGGGCCGCCGGGGCTCCAGCGCGAGGCGGCGAGCTGTTCCTCGCCGGTCCATTCGCCGGCGAAGGCCTGCAGGCGGAGCGATTCCTGGCCGGGGGTTCGGTTCATGCGCGGCGGCTCCTTGCCGGGGCGGCTATTTCTGGTTGAGGTAGGAATCCAGGTCCTGCTCCACCTTCTGCTCGGAGGTCCCGAGATCGTGCAGCAGGCCGCGGCATACCCGGATATCGAAACCCTGGGCCTGGGTGGCAATCCACTCCTGGATCATCCAGTCCAGCGTCTTGCCGTAGAAGGCATCGTAACGATTGAACCCGGCGTAGAGGGTGGCGATGCGGCGGGTGTTTTCGAAGCCCATGTCGGCGAGCACCCCGCTGGCCATTGCAGTGTCGTAGGCGGCGCGCAGCAGCGGCGTCTCGACCGGGGAGTAGAAACCGTGCCAGCCGTCCACGTCCTGGCAGTAGATCGGTGGATGGGGCGACTTGAGCGCCGTGTCGATGCCCTCGATCAGGCTCTGGTGATAACTCCTGCGGCTTTCCAGGGTCTCCCGGTCGGAATGCAACTCCTGGTGGATGCTGGCCATGGCCTCGTCGACCTTGTCCTGGGTCTGCCGCTTCTGCACCCAGGCGTTGATCAGCAGCGCCAGCAGCACGCCAAGCAGGACCGAGAAGGTTTCGACCAGCAGGTCGCTGAGTTCGAGATGGCCGATCCGCAGCCAGCCACTTTTTTCGTCGGAAGGATCGCTCATCCGCGCAGATTATGCCGCCGCCAGCGCCGCCGCGCGCAGCTCGCCCAGCACCGCCAGGAAACGGTCGATCTCCGCCGTGGTGTTGCCCTGGCCCAGGCTGACGCGAATGGCGCCGTAGGCGACGTCGCGCGGCAGGCCCATGCCCAGCAGCACGTGGCTGGGCTCGCCCTTGCCGCTGGAGCAGGCCGAGCCGCTGGAGACGGCGATGCCCTTGCGGTCCAGCGCCATCAGCAGGGCCTCGCCTTCCCAGCCTTTCAAACCGAACTGCACCGTATTGGACAAGCGCGGCGATTGCTCGCCGAAGATGCTCACCCCCGGCAAGGCATGCAGCCCGGCGACCAGGCGCTCGCGCAGGACCAGCAGATGCGCATCGCGCGTCTGCAATTCCTGCTGCGCCAGTTCCGCCGCGGCGCCGAAACCGACGATGGCGGCGACATTCTCGGTGCCACCGCGCAGGCCGCGCTCCTGGCCGCCGCCGTGCAGCAGAGGCGCCAGCTCCACGCCGGCCCTGACCAGCAGGGCGCCAACGCCCTTGGGTCCGTACAGCTTGTGCGAGGACAGGCTCATCAGGTCGGCGCCGCTGGCAGCAAAGTCCAGCAGGAGTTTTCCGGCGGCCTGCACTGCATCGACCAGCAACAGGGCCCTGGCGGCATGCACGAGCCCGGCCGCGCGCGGCACATCCTGGATCACGCCGGTCTCGTTGTTGGCGACCATCAGCGCGGCGATGCATAGCGGGCCGCGCGCCAGCTGCGCCTCGAACGCCGGCCAGTCGACCAGGCCCTGGCCGTCGATGGCGATGGTTTCCACCTGCCAGCCGTGGCGGCGCAGCGACTCCGCCGTCTCCAGTACCGCCGGGTGCTCGGTACTGCCGTAAAGGATGCGGCTGGGCCGCGCCGCCACTCCGGCGGCGCCTTGCAGCGCCAGGTTGTTCGACTCGGTGCCGCCCGAAGTCCACACCACTTCCGCCGCCTGCGCGCCGGCCAGGGCGGCGACCTGTACCCGCGCCGCTTCCACCGCGTCGCGCGCCGCGCGGCCGTAGCGATGCACGCTGGACGGATTGCCGTAGGGGCCGCTCAGGTAAGGCAGCATCGCCTCCAGCACCCGCGGGTCCAGCGGGGTGGTGGCGTTGTGATCGAAGTAGATGGGCATCACTCTTTCCCGTCGCGGTCGCGCGACCACCACATGGGAGGTTTCGGCGAAATGTCGTCCTCGTCGGCGAACAGTAGCCACCAGAAATCCAAAGCCAGTAACAAGGCTGCCGCCGGTGCCAGCAGCAGCCACCACCATTGATTCATTGCCGCACACAGCACCGTTCCGCCGAATAGGCCGAAAACGGCACCCAGGACAGCACGCCAAGGATGAAATGAAAACAGACGATTCTGGCCCTCTTGGCCAGGCGCTGGAGGAACGAAGTCGCGGTTCGAATCCATAATGGCTCTCAACTGGCGCGGCGCACCTTGGTCTCGGGCCGAGGCAGTTCATCGGCCGCAAGTGCCGGCACTTTTCCCTCACCGCAAAAATCGGGCAACTCGAGCTTGGACAGTTCCAGTTCCGGCATGCGCGAATCCATCTGGTGCAGCACCTGGCACACCTGCACCAGGCGCTCGTCCAGCAGCTGGATGTGTTCCAGCATGGAGCCGATGGCATTGGCCACTGGGTCCGGCATGTCGCGGGTCAGGCCGTAGGCGTCGAAACCCAGGGTCCTGGCGATGGCCACGACTTTCTCGGACGGCGGCGGCGCTTCCTGCACCACGCGGGCCGGGATGCCGACCACGGTGGCGCCGGGCGGCACTTCCTTCACCACCACCGCATTGGAACCGACGCGGGCGCCGTCGCCGACCTTGAACGGCCCCAGCACCTTGGCGCCGGCGCCGACCACCACGTTGTTGCCGATGGTGGGATGGCGCTTGCCCTTGTTCCAGCTGACGCCGCCGAGGGTGACGCCCTGGTAGAGCGTGACGTCGTCGCCGATCTCCGCGGTCTCGCCGATCACCACGCCCATGCCGTGATCGATGAAGAAGCGGCGGCCGATGACGGCGCCCGGATGGATTTCGATGCCGGTGAGCCAGCGCGACAGGTTGGAATGGAGCCGCGCCAGCCATTTGAAGCCATGCGTCCACAGCCAGTGGCTGATGCGCTGCCCCCAGATTGCGTGCAGGCCCGGATAGCAGCTCAGCACTTCCCAGGTGGTGCGGGCGGCGGGATCGCGATCGAACACGGATCGGATGTCTTCGCGGATGCGGGAGAACATGGGATGGGCCTCAATTCAGAATTTTATGCGGCGGCGGCCTGCACCAGGCGCACACGATGGAAGCTCAGTGCCACCGAACGCACGCTGGGCACATTGAGCAGGCGGCGCGACAGCTGGCGGGCGGCGTCCGGTTCGGAGGCGAATTCCACTTCCAGACGCAGCGACTCGTCGTCGAAATTGCGGGCCAGAAAGCTGGTGGGCAGGCGACCCAGTTCGGCGAAGCGGCCCAGTACACGGGCGGGCAGCTGGGGATCGAAGTCCGCCTCCAGGACCAGGCGAGCAGAAGAGGGGGCGAGACTATGAAGGAAAAAACTGTGCGACGAATCCATGACGGGAGAGCTCCGGAACGGGATGGCAAGAAAGGCGCGTACGACGACAACACCGACCCCCGGCGAGGGCCGGGCCGGTAATTCGCGTCGTCTGCGGCATTCGCATGCTGTGCATCACGTTCAGTTCTGCTGCGTCACGGTCGAAAACACCGCCTGTACAATGGCGGAATATGGTTATTCTGCGCCCGAAGGGGGCGCATCTCAAGCCGGAAGTCCTGAACAACAAGGGCTAAGGTGCGGCAGGACAAGCATTTTCTCCTCGCAAGCCTCGCCGGGAGCCCCCTACTCCGGCCCTTTCGGGGCCTTCACCCGCTCCCGCTCCAGGGCATCCGTCACCGAGGTGAGTATTCCGCGCAGGATGTTCATTTCATTGGCATCCGGCGCGGCGCGGCCGTAGAGCTTGCGCAGCCGGCGCATCAGCAGGCGCGGGTTGGTGCGGTCGATGAACTGGGTGCGCGCCAGGATCTGCTCCAGGTGCACATAGAAGCGCTCCATCTCGATCTGGTCCACCGGCTCATGCACCGGCAACTCCAGGGTCGAGGCCCCGGCCGCCAGCAGCAGCTCATAGCTGAGAATCTGCACCGCCGAGGCGATGTTAAGCGAGGTGTAGTCGGCGCTGGTAGGAATGGCGATCAGCTCCTGCGCGCGATCGATTTCCTCGTTGGTCAGTCCGGTGCGCTCGCGGCCGAACATCAGGGCGATGTCGCCGGCCACGTCGGTCTGCACCAGGCGCTGCGCCCACTCGCGCGGCTGGTAAGGCTGCGCCGAGATGTGCCGCGGCCGCGCCGTGGTCGCGGCAACCCGGGTGCAGCCGGCCAGGGCCTCGTCCAGGTCGGCGCAGATCCGGGCCTTTTCCAGCAGGTCCACCGCGCCCACGGCGAGGGCGTCGGCACGGGGGTCGGGGAAGATTTCCGGGGCTACCAGGACCAGGTTGTGCAGGCCCATGGTTTTCATCGCCCGCGCCGCCGAACCGATATTGCCGGGGTGCTGGGTGCCGACGAGAACCACGCGAATGCGGGATAATAGGGACATCTTTGTTTTCGTTAAACGAGAATCGGGAATCGGGAATCGTAGCAGCCGGCGCGTATTTGCGGCGCTTTTGCGATTCCCCATTCCCCATTCCCGACTTCCGTCCGGAACCCGCTGCCCATGCACCCGCTCGTCAACATCGCTGTTTCCGCCGCGCGCTCCGCCGGCAACTTCATCATGCGCAACGCCGATCGCGTCGACCAGCTGCAGATCGAGCGCAAGGGCCGCAACGATTTCGTCACCCAGGTGGACCGCGGCGCGGAAAGCGAAATCATCAAGATCATCCGCAAGGCCTACCCGCAGCATGCCGTGCTGGGCGAGGAAGGCGGCCAGGACGGCGACAACGAAGTGCTGTGGATCATCGATCCGCTCGACGGCACCACCAATTTGCTGCACGGCCTGCCGCACTACGCCGTGTCGATCGGCATCCAGGTCAAGGGCAAGCTGGAACACGGCGTGATCTACGCCCCCAATACCCAGGATCTGTACTGCGCCACCCGCGGCAGCGGCGCCACCCTCAACAACCGTCGCATCCGCGTCAGCGGCACCAAGGAACTGGACAGCGCGCTGATCGGCACCGGCGTGCCGATCCGCGCCGCCAATCTCGACGCCTACCTGCCGATGCTGCGCGCCGTGGTGGAGAACACCGCCGGCGTGCGCCGCGCCGGCTCGGCCGCGCTGGACCTGGCCTATGTCGCCGCCGGCCGCCTCGACGCCTTCTGGGAACTGGGTCTGAAGCCCTGGGACATCGCCGCCGGCCTGGTGCTGGTGCAGGAAGCCGGGGGCATGATCAGCGAGATCTACGGCGCCGAGGATGCTCTTCTCGAGACCGGCAATGTGCTGGCCGCCAATCCGAAGCTGCACCCCATGCTGGTCGACGCGCTGGCCGGCGTCGCCCGCGCCGCCGCTGCCCAGGAGCAGCGGGAAGGCTGAGCGTTCTTCAGCCACGGATAATCCCAAACTGCTAAGGTCGCTGCTTCAGCTCCAGGGAGAGTACCGATGCGCATAGGATTGATCGTTGCCGGACTTTTGATCGCCGCCCTTGGCGTGGGCGTGCTGATGGGCAAGTTCCAGTACACCCAGAACAAGGAAGTGCTGAAAATCGGCGATCTTTCAGCCAAGGTGCAGGAGCAGCAGACCGCGCCGCAATGGCTGGGCATTGCCGGTTTGGTGCTGGGAGGCGTGCTGGTGCTGGGCGGGGCTTTGAAGAAGAGCTAGCCCTGGTCACAGGCAGGATGTGCTGAGTCCTTCGGCTGCGCCTGGGATAAACCTAGCGAAGCACATCGTTTACCGCGACGCCGCGCTCGATTGATGCGCTTCGCTACGCTCAGCACATCCTACGCCTTATGCCGCCACCCTCTCCCCATCGATGGGGAGAGAGGAACGGCTAAACCCAATCAGACGACCGCGCCATCCTTGTTGCGCTTCTCCGCCATGGCGTGATCTTCCGGCGGAATCAGGTCTTCGCGCTTGATGTTGAGCAGCACGGTGACGCCGCTGGAGATGTAGATCGAGGAGTAGGTCGCCACGATCACGCCGACGATCATCGCCACCGAGAAGCTGTGCACACTCTTGCCGCCGAAGAAGAACAGGCAGAACAGCACCATCAGCACGGTGAAGTGGGTGATGATCGAGCGCAGCAGAGTCTGGTTGATGGACAGGTTGATGATGTCCAGCACCGGCTGCTTGCGCAGGTTGATCAGGTTCTCGCGCACGCGGTCGAAAATCACGATGGTTTCGTTGTTCGAGTAACCGAGCATGGCCAGCACGCCGGCCAGGGTGGTCAGGTCGAACTCCACCTGGAACAGCGAGAGGAAGCCCACAGTCATAATCGCGTCATGGCACAGCGCGGCGATGGAGCCGGCGGAGAATTTCCACTCGAAGCGGAACATGACGTAGAAGAAGATGCCGGTGAACGCGGCAATCAGGGCGATGACGCCGTCCTCGGACAGCTCCTTGCCCACTTCCGGGCCGACGAACTCGATGCGCCGCAGCTGCACGCTGTTCTTCTGCGCATCCAGCGCCTGCAACACCTTGGTGCTGATCTGCGACGCGGCGTTCTTGGAATCGGCATCGACGCCGGCCTGCGGCAGCAAGCGAATCAGCACGTCGCTGGTACCGCCGAAATACTGCACCACCGCATCCGGAAAGCCGCCCTTGCTGAGCGAGCCGCGCACGTCGTCGAGCGGCACCGTCTGCGGATACGCCACCTCGACCAGCACGCCGCCCTTGAAGTCGATGCCGAAGTTGAGGCCGCGCCCGATGATCAGGCCGATGGCGATCAGCGACAGCAGGATGGACAGCCCGAGCGCAACCTTGCGCTGGGCCATGAAGTTGATTTTCGGAACTCTGGAAAATACACGCATTGATCTTTCTCCGGACCTGTAACCGGCTTAAACCGGCAGGTCCTTCAGCTTGCGGCCCTTGAAGGCATAGTGCGCGATGGTGCGCGTGCCGACAGTAGCGGTGAACATCGAAGTGGCGAGGCCGATCATCAGCGTCACCGCGAAACCCTTGACCGCGCCCTGGCCGAGCAGGAACAGCACGAAGGCGGCGATGAAGGTGGTGACGTTGGAGTCGGCGATGGTGAGGAAGGCACGGTCGTAGCCGGCGTTCATCGCCGCGTGTGGCGACAGGCCCAGCCGCAGCTCTTCGCGGATGCGCTCGTTGATCAGCACGTTGGCGTCCACCGCCATGCCCAGGGTCAGCACCATGCCGGCGATGCCGGGCATGGTCAGCGTGGCCTGGAAGATCGACAGCACGGCGACCAGGATGATCACGTTGAGCAGCAGGGCGATGTCAGCGAACAGGCCGAACACGGTGTAGTACACCGCCATGAACACCACCACCAGGCAGAAGCCGGCTACCGCGGCGATGGTGCCGCGGCGGATGTTATCGGCGCCCAGGCTGGGACCGACGGTGCGCTCCTCGACGATGGCGATCGGCGCCGCCAGCGCGCCGGACTTGAGCAGCTCGGACAGATCGTGCGCTTCCTTCTGGCCCAGGCCGGTGGTCTGGAAACGCTTGCCGAAGGGCTCGCGGATGCTGGCCACGTTGATGATGTCGGCGACATCGCGGCGCTCGCGCATCGCATCGCCCTGCGCGTTGTAGTTGGTGTCGTAGACGGTTTCCTTGTACAGCACCGCCATCGGCTTGCCCACGTTCTGGCGGGTGAAGTCGAACATCTTGCTGGCGCCGGTGCTGTCCAGCGTCACGCTCACGGCGGGGGTGCCGCTCTGCTGGTCGATGATCGGCGCGGCGTCCACCAGCTGCGGGCCGCTGGCGATGACGTCCTTCTTCAGCAGGTACGGGCGGTGACCGTCGCGGGTGTAGAACAGGTCGTCGTCCGGCGGCACGATGCCGGTCTGGGCGGCGCTTTCCGCCGCGCCCAGGGTCTCGTCCACGGCGCGGTATTCGAGGGTGGCGGTCGAGCCCAGCAGTTCCTTGACGCGGGTCGGGTCCTGTACGCCCGGCAGCTGCAGCAGGATGCGGTCAGCACCCTGGCGCTGCACGATCGGCTCCGACACACCCAGGCGGTTGACGCGGTTGCGCAGGGTGATCAGGTTCTGCTGTACGGCGTAGTCGACGATGCGCTTGGCCTCGACATCGGACATGCGCGCCTGCAGGGTCGGCGTGGCCAGATTGGCCGGCACCGTCACGGTCAGCTCCTTGTATTCCTTGCTGATCGCGGCGCGGGCCGCTTCGAGCTTGGCCGCATCGGCGAACTCCAGCACCACCGTGTCGCCTTCGGCGCGGCGGCCGGTGTAGCGGATATCCTGCTTGCGCAGGAAGGTGGGTAGGTCATTGAGATAGCGCTGCACCGCGGCCTTGCGGGCGTCGTCGATGTCCACCTCCAGCAGCAGGTGCACGCCGCCGCGCAGATCCAGGCCCAGCGGCATCGGCTTGGCGCCGATGGCCTCCAGCCAAGCCGGGGTGTTCGAAGCCAGGTTGAGGGCGACGATGTAGTTCTGCCCC
Source organism: Nevskia soli (assembly GCA_026224805.1). Taxonomy (GTDB): domain Bacteria; phylum Pseudomonadota; class Gammaproteobacteria; order Nevskiales; family Nevskiaceae; genus Nevskia; species Nevskia soli_A. Next base: position 158 of record JAMFRN010000247.1, on the reverse strand, counting down.
AGCGCCTGCTTCAGCGTATCCACCGCCTTGAGCTGGGTCTCGGGACTGCCGAAGCGCACCACCCACTGGTCTTTTTCCGCGCGCGAGGACTGGTCGCTGATCTGGTCGGCCGCCAGCGCCTTGGCCACCTGGTCGCCGAAGTCCGCCGGCAGCGGATC
>JAMFRN010000246.1 GCA_026224805.1 Nevskia soli | reverse complement strand
CCAGCTCCCGCCCGCCGACCAGGCCCTGTGCCAGCGCGTCGGCGGCGATCCGAACATCTTCTACTACCACTCCTACTGGGAGCTGAAGCCAGACGAGGCCCTGATCGTCCATGTGAAGAGCATCCCCGACTGCCGCTTCTGGAATCTACAGGTCAGCAACTGGTGGATGGAGTCGCTGGACTACCGCTACCACCGCATCAGCCTGAACAAGCACACGGCGAAGGCGGACGCCGACGGCGGCGTCACCATCGTCATCGCCCACAACAATCCCGGCCACGCCAACTGGCTGGAAACCACCGGCCACGAGCGCGGCACCCTGTGCTTCCGCTGGGTCGGCGCCAGCGAACACATCCATCCCACCACGCGCGTCGTCAAGCAGTCCGAACTGGCGCGAGAGATCAAGGCATGAGCACCCCATCCAATACGATCTCGCTGAACCCCGACAGCATGATCGAGGAAGCCCTCAAGCTGGCCGGCGGCCCGGCCGACTTCGGCGATCCCAGCTTTCGCACCGGCCTGGCGCGCAGCTGCGAGGCGCTGCAACACGAGGCCAGGCTGTCCGACACCGGGCGCTATCTGTTCCGCATGAAATTCGTCAACCAGCTGGTCAACCGGCTGCGCATCGAGGACTATTTCAAGCGCCATCCCGAAATCGCGCAGGAGAAGCTGGCGCCGCCGGTGGTGATCGTCGGCCTGCCGCGCACCGGCACCACCAAGCTGCACCGCCTGCTGGCCTGCGATCCGCGCTTCTGGTGGATGGCCTGGTGGGAGGCCTGCTACCCGGTGCCGTTCCCGGACGAGACGCCGGGACATCCCGAGGCGCGCATCGCCAAGGGGCGCGCCGACGTCGAACTGATGGTTCAGGCTATGCCGGCGCTCACCGCCATCCATCCGATGAACGCGGATCTGGCGGACGAGGAATTCATCCTGATGGAGCATTCCTTCCTCTGCGGCCTCAACGCCTACGCCGACGTGCCCGGCTACATGGCCTGGCTCGACCAGCAGGACCAGACCCCGCCCTACCGCTTCCTGCAGCGCTGCATGCAGTTCCTGCAGTGGCAGAAACGCCAACGCGGCATCGCCGCCGAGCGCTGGGTGCTGAAGGCGCCGCATCATCTTCTGCGCATGGACACCCTGCTCAAGGTGTTCCCCGGCACCAAGGTGATCCAGACCCACCGCGACCCGGTGCAGAGCATCCCCTCCATCGCCAGCTTCATCCACACCCTGTGGGGCATCTACGGCGACCAGCCCGACCCGGTCTCCGCCGGCCGCGCCTGGAACGATGTGATGCACCGCGGACTGAGCCACACCATGAAGCTGCGCCAGAGCGCGCCGCAGGGCCAGTTCTTCGACGTGCGCTTCAAGGACACGGTGCAGCGCCCGCTGGAAGTGGCGCGCCAGGTCTACGCCTTCCTCGGCCTGCCGATGAGCGCGGAGCTGGAGAAGCGCATGCAGGACTGGCTCACCGAGGACGAGAAGACCCGCCACGGCCGCCACGACTACCCGCCGGAGAAATTCGGCCTCAGCGCCGGACAGTTGCGGCGCGATTTCGCCGACTACCGGCAGAAGTACATTCTCGAATCGCCAGCCGAAGCCTAGGCTTCGGCGTCAACCGGATTACTGCGCGAGCAGGCTGTTCATTCATCGCTATTGATCACCGGCCCATGGCCGGCAACTAAAAGACTCGGAGGAACAAGACAATGCTGCTGAAAGACAAGATTGTGGTGGTATCCGGCATCGGTCCCGGCCTGGGCATCAAGCTGGCCATCGAGGCCGCGCGCGAAGGTGCCGCCGGCGTGGTGGCCGCCGCCCGTACCGCCGCCAAGCTGGACGAGGCCGAAGCGCGCATCCGCGAACTGGGCCTGAAGACCCCGGTGCTGAAAGTGGTCACCGACATCACCAAGGACAAGGACTGCGAGGGTCTGGCCAAAGCCGCGGTGGAAAAATTCGGCCGCATCGACGCCCTGGTCAACAGCGCCTACTTCCACGGCGACATGGACTACGCCTCCACCGCCAAGCTGGATTCCTGGATTCCCACCCTGGAAACCAATCTGCTCGGCAGCCTGCGCCTGACCCAGGCGGTGCTGCCGCAGATGAAGCAGCAGAAGAAAGGCGCCATCGTCATGATCAACACCATGGCCGCGCGCGTGCCGCCGCCGCTGGGCGAAGCGGGCTATGCCTCGTCCAAGGGCGCGCTGGCGGTCGCCGCCAAATTCCTGGCCAAGGAACTGGGTCCGTTCGGCATCCGCGTCAACACCGTGCACATGGGCTGGATGTGGGGCGCGCCGGTGGAGGGCTACATGAACTGGCAGGCCAAGGAGAACGGCGTGCCGGTGGAAAGCCTGATCAAGCAGATCTCCTCGCAGATCCCGATCGGCCGCATCCCGCCGGACGAGGAATGCGCCCGCGCCGCGCTGTTCATGGTGTCGGACTACGCCAGCGTGGTCACCGGCGCCACCCTCGACGTCAACGGCGGCCACTACATGCCCTGAGGCCCAGGCCCCGCGCCCGGCATCATTCCCCGGAATAACCCATGGAAAAGCTGATCTACATCCTGTGGCGCGATCCGGCGGAAACGCCGGACGCGTACGCGCAGCGCCTGCGCTCGAGCCTGAGCGCCGGCCTACGCGATGCCGGCGTGCGCGGCCTGAAAATCAATGTGGCGGATTCGGCGGTGACCCCCGCCGCCGGTCTGCGGCAGATGCATGTGCTGCCGCAGGCCGACGCTTTCGCCAATGTCTGGGTCGACAGCGCCATCGTCGGCCTGCGCGCACCGGTGGACGCCGTCATCGCCGCGCACAGCCTGCGCCATGCCGCATATTTGGTCAGCGAATCGCAGCCGCTGCGCAACCGGCGCCGCCCGCCGCAGGCAGGCGAGCGCACCGACGGCTTCGCCCAGATGGCCCTGCTCAAGCGCCCGGCCAAACTCGACTATGAGAACTGGCTGGATATCTGGCACAACTCGCACACCACGGTGGCGGTCGAGACCCAGTCGAATTTCGAATACATCCAGAACCTGGTGGTGCGGCGGCTTACGACCGACGCGCCGGCCTACGACGCCATCGTGGAGGAATGCTTCCCGGCGGCGGCGATGACCGATCCGTACACCTTCTTCGATGCAGCCGGCGATGAGGCGAAATTCCAGCACAACCTCAAGCGCATGATGGACAGCGTCGCGCGCTTCATCGACATGGATCAGCTGGACGTGGTGCCGACCAGCCAGTACCAGATGTTCTGACCGTAGCCTGGGAAGCGCGCAGCGCTTCCCAGGCTACCTGCTTCCCGTGTTACGGCGTCGGCGCTTTCGATTGCGCCGAAGTGTCCCACAGCGCCGCCGATTCCGGATCGATCACCCCGAGCAGCCGGTTCAGCAGCGACTTGAGCACCGGCGCCTCGCCCGCCCCCAGCCGCTCCAGCACCTGCGCCTCTACCCCTTTAGCGGCGGAGATCACGCGCAGGGCGGCGTCGCGGCCGGCATCGGTGAGCTCGTAGGCCGGCCCCTCGGCGCCGGCCTCCGGCGCGGTTTCGCGGGCCAGGCCATGGCTCACCAGCGACTGGATGGCGCGGTGGCTGTTCTCGTCCAGCACACCGGCCATACCGGCGTCGAGATCGCGCACGGTCATGGCGCGCTTCAGGGTCAGCGCCGACAGCACGTAGAACTCCTGATCCGTCAGGTGTGCCTCTTCCAGGTGGCGGCGGATCTGGGCGAACATGCGGAAATGGCTGCGCCCCAGCAGATAGCCGAGGAAGTCGTCGCCGAAGCTGCCTTCCAGGTAGGCGCTGCGCGGCTTGGCGCCGAGCGGGTCGCGGCGCGTGGCATGGGCGTAGCGGCCGCCGTGGAACACCAGCGGGGCCGCCTCGTTGCGGTCGAAGGCCAGCACTTCGCCGAGGAAGATGACATGGTCGCCGCCCTCGTACTGGAACGCGGTGCGGCACTGGAAGCGCGCCGAGCAGCCTTTCAGCAAGGGCACGTCGCCGACGCCGGTTTCGATATCCAGGCCGGCGAACTTGGACTCGCCGCGCCGGGCGAAGCGCGCCGACAGCTCCTCCTGGTCGGTGGCCAGCACATGCACCGCCCAGTACGGCGCGGCGCGGAACGCCGCTAGGCTCATCGAGGTATTGGCCAGGCTCCACAGCACCAGCGGCGGGCTCAGCGAGACCGAGTTGAAGCTGTTGGCGGTGAGGCCCATCGGCGCGCCGTCTGCGGCGCGCGTGGTGATGATGGTGACGCCGGTGGCGAAAGAGCCAAGCGCCGTGCGGAACTCGGCGGCGTCGAAGGCGGTTGTGCTGTGGCCTGACAAGGCGGTCTCCCGGCGATTGCGGTCAGTAGACGGCAAGGATACCGCAGGCGCGAAGCGTATTCTTAGGCCGGATAGAGTAGCCGCGCCCGCCTCCCCGCAAATCCCGCCGGCGGCGCTCATCCGAAGGGATTAGTGAGGAAATATGCGCCTTTCCACCCCTGTTGGGTGCTGGCGCCGCCAGTCCGATTCAGGCACCGTATCGGACAATAAGGCGGGCTCGGGGAGAGCGCCGCCGGATCTCCGGCGCATGACGGCGGAGACCAACGAACACTGGTGCGACGGGAAGATTGAATCGATGAAACGTCTGAGCGCGATGGACGGTGCATTCCTGCGGATGGAATCGCCGCGTACGCCGATGCATGTGGCCGGGCTGCTTACCTTCAAGCTGCCGGACGACGCCTCGCCCGACTACCTGCGCGAACTGTTCGCCTTTATGCGCAGCCAGGCGGTGACCATGCCGCCGTTCAGCTCGCGCATCACGCGCAAGGGCTTGTCGCGCCTGGCGCCGGCCTGGGAGGACGCGCCGGACATCGACATCGATTACCACCTGCGCCACTCGGCCCTGCCCTATCCGGGCGGCGAGCGCGAGCTGGGCGTGCTGGTGGAGCGCCTGCATTCGCACCCGATGGATCTGACCCGGCCGCTGTGGGAATGCCATCTGATCGAGGGCCTAGAAAACCGCCGCTTCGCGGTCTACCTGAAGGCGCACCACGCCGCCATGGACGGCATGGGGGCCCTGACCTTCATCCGCAACTGGCTGTCACCCGACCCCAAATTCGCCAACGCCGCCGGCCCCTGGGCGTTGTCACCGAAAGTCCGGCTGGAAGTCGACGCCGACAAGCCGCGCACCGACCTGCTGCGCCGTAGCCTGGAGCTGGCCGGCGGCCAGCTGCGCAGCAGCTCGGAGCTGGCGCGCACGCTGCGCCGGATGAGCGTGCGCAAGGACAATCCGGAAGGCGGGCTGATGTCGGCCCTGCACACGCCGCGCACCGTGTTCAACACCGCGATCACGCCGCAGCGCCGACTGGCGACACAGCTGTATGAGCTGTCGCGCTTCAAGGCGCTCAGCGCCGTCACCGGCGCCACTGTCAACGACCTGTCGATGGCGCTCTGCGCCGGCGCCATCCGCCGCTACCTGCTGGAACTCGATGGTCTGCCCGAGTTGCCCCTGGTAGCCTCCTTCCCGATCGCCCTGCCCCGCACCGACGGCAAGTCCGGCAATGCCGTCGCCGGCTTCGTCTGCCCGCTGGCGACCAACGAGAGCGATCCGCGCCGCCGGGTGGAACTGATCAATGCCGTCACCACCCGCACCAAGGCGCAGATGAAGAACATGTCGCCGGCGGCGCTGGACAAGCTGACCCTGCTCGGCATGTCGCCGCTGATTCTCGGCCAGATGACCGGCCAGCTGTCGAAGTGGCCGCCGTTCTTCAACTTGGTCATCTCCAACGTGGTCGGCTCACGCGAAAAACTGTACTTCCGCGGCGCCCAGATGGAGGCGATCTATCCGATCTCGGTGCTGTTCGACGGCTATGCGCTGAATGCCACCATCGTCGGCTACGCCGATCACATCAGCCTGGGCTACACCGGCTGCCGCAATGCCCTGCCACGCTTGCAAAGGCTGGCGGTGTACTCGGGCGAGGCGCTGGAAGAGATGGAGCGGGCTTACGGTTTGCGTTCAGACAAGCTGGTCAAGGCGGCGAAAAGCGTCAAGAAAAAAGCAGCCTCGCGCAAAGCCGCAAAGACGCCAAACAAAACCAGCTAAAAAGACTTTCTCTGCGGCTTTGCGGCTTTGCGCGAATAGTTTTTGCTTCTCGCCTTCAAGCGGCAACCTGGGGACAAGCTTTCGCAATCGCCCCCAGCACCTGCGCCAGGCGCAGGACGCCGGACGGCGCCATCGACTTGCCGGTGTTGAGCAGGGCCACCGAAATATCGCGCTGCGGATCGGCCCAGCACAGCACGCTGACGAAGCCGAGGTGGCCGAAGGCCTGTGCACACTTCGGGCCATAGAGCCCGAAGGGATTCTCGCCCAGCATGAAGCCGGCAGAAAAACGCAAAGGCAGCAACAGGGTGCGGTCGTACTGGATCGGCCCGAGCGGGCGCACCGCATCGGCCACGGTCTCTTCGCGCAGTACTCGCACCCCATCCAGTTCGCCGCCATTGAGCAGCATCTGGAACACGCGGCAGGCGTCGTCGGCCGAAGCGTGGATATTGCCGGCAGGCACCACCTCGGACAGGAAGACTTCGTGATTGGACAGGTCCACCGCCTGGTCGAAGGCCACGCCGACCGCATGGCGCACATAGGTGGTGAGCGGCCACACCGGCCGGGGTCCGGTCAGCGCGTTGCGGGGCAGGTTGGCGCGATGTTCCGCCGCCAGGCCGTAGCCCAGATAACGGCAGCCCAGCGGTTCGGCGATCCATTGCCGCAAAGCCTCACGTAGCTCCAGGCCACTGACCCGTCGCACCAGCTCGCCGACGATATAGCCGCAGGTCAATGCGTGGTAGGCCTGTTTGCCGAAATTCGGATCGAACGGCGGCGCCTCGCACAGCATGCGCACGATGCCATCCCAGTCGCGCAGGATTTCAGGCGGCGGATTGCGCACCGGCAGTGCCGGGATGCCGGCGCGGTGGGCCAGCAGCTGGCGCACGCTGACGGGGCCCTTGCCGTGGGCCGCGAATTCCGGAATGTAGTCGGCGACGCGGTCTTCCAGGCTGAGCTGCCCCAGATCGACCAGCTTGTGCACCAGCAGGGCCGAGATCGCCTTGGAGGCGGAGAACAGGCACAGCGGATCGTCCGGATGCAGCGGCAGCTGCACGCCGCGTTGCCCCGGCAGATTGCCGCTGGCGCAGCCGATGGCGCGCTTCATCACGATCCTGCCGTGACGGCGCAGCACCAGGGTCATGGCGGGTTGCAGACCGGTGCGATAAAGACGCTCCATGGCGGACCAGATCGCCGCCACACCGGCCTCGCTCATGCCGGCATCGCCGGGAGCGCATTCGGCGGCGTGGTCGATGCGCGTCACCGCGCGCAGGTCGCGCGGCACCGCGACGCGGCGAGGAGTGCAGAAGGATGGCAAGGAAGGCTAAAGCTGGCCCGCGGGGATGCGCGCAATCAATCCGTCAAGCTCGTCCGTGATCTTGATCTGGCAGCACAGCCGGCTCAGCGGGCCGGGCTCGATCGCACCTTCCAGCATGCCCTGCTCCATTTCGTCCGCCGATTCCAGGCGACCATACCAAGTCTGGTCGATATAGACGTGGCAGGTGGCGCAGGTGCAGCAGCCGCCGCACTCGCCGATGATGCCCGGCACCATATTACGCGTCGCCGCCTCCATCACCGAGACACCGGCCGGCGTCTCGACCACATGGGCCTTGCCATCGGGCTCGAGGAAAGTGAGGGTGGGCATGCGCTGGTAGTTCTCAGGCGGCGGGCAGCAAGGTCTTGAGCGATACCGCCTCGTCCGCCAGCAGCTGCGGATCGACCACGGCGCGCATCGCCACCAGTTTCTTGGCAAACATGAAATCCTGCGGACGGCCCACGGTGTCGGCCGCGATCAGGCGGCCTTCCTTGAGATAGAAAGCGGCGAAGGCGCGGCTGTTGAAATCGCCGCGCACCACCATGCGGTCAAAGCCGGCGGAGAGCCCCACCATCTGCAACTTCAGATCGTACTGGTCGGACCAGAACCAGGGCACCACGTTGTAGACCTGCGGCTTGCCCAGCAGCGCCGAAGCGACCACGCGGCCCTGCTCCATCGCGTTCTGCACCGATTCCAGGCGCAGACGGCAGCCATAGAACTCGTTGGGATGATTGGCGCAATCGCCGGCGGCATAGATATCCGGGTCAGCAGTACGCGAGTACTCGTCCACCACGATGCCGTTATCCACCGCCAGGCCGGCCTGCTGCGCCAGTTCCACATTGGGCAACTGGCCGATGCCGGCTAGGATGAAATCGGCGGCGATGCGGCTGCCATCGCCCAGCAGCACATGGGTCACCGCCGGCTCGCCTTCGAATGCAGCGATCTGCACGCCGGTGCGCAAATCGACTCCGGCTTCGCGGTGGATGCGCTCGAAGAAGGCCGAGACTTCCGGCACGGTGACGCGCGCCAGCACCCGCGGCAGGCCTTCCAGCACCGTCACCTTCATGCCCAGCTTGGTGGCCACCGCCGCCACCTCCAGGCCGATGAAGCCGCCGCCGACGATCACCGCGCTCTTGCCCTGCAGGCAGTGCGCGCGCAAGGCCTGTACGTCCGCGATGCTGCGCAGGGGGAACACATTGGGCCGGTCCGCGCCCGGCAGGCTCAACACGCGGGCACGGCCGCCGGTGGCCAGCACCAGCTTGTCGTAGTCCAGCACACGGCCGTCGGACAGGTGCAGCTGTCTGGCGGCGCGGTCGATGCGCTCCGCCCGCACGCCGCCGATGAATTCGATACGCGCCTTCTCCATCCCGGCCGGCGGCAGGATGTAGAGGCTTTCCTCGGTGGCGGTGCCGCTCAGGTAGGCCTTGGACAGCGGCGGCCGGCGGTAGGGCACATGGGTTTCGTCGCCCACCAGGACAATGCGTCCGGTAAAGCCCTGCTTGCGCAGTTCGCTGGCGGTCTCGCCGCCGGCCTGGCCGGCGCCGACGATCACGATAGTTTGGGTTGCGGCTGGTTCGCTCATAAGGCCTTTGTGCGTCTACGGAAACGGATGCGTGTAAAGGGAACCCGATCCGCGCCGTTGCGGCCAGTGTGGCGGAAGCCGCGACAGTGCGACATCGGCCATTTGTGGTAGTGCGATGGCCGCTACCTTACTGTATCCGGACGCGGCGGCAAATAGGCATCGACGGGACCTGCCGCCTATTTTATCTGAACGTAATCTAGCCCTTCGCTGGCATTGCCGATTGCGCCAGGCCTGTGACCTGTATACTCCCCTTACCGTGCTCCTGCGGCGTTTCAGTAGAATCCCCATGGCACGCGTAACCGTAGAAGATTGTCTCGCCCGCATTCCGAATCATTTCGACCTGTGCCAGATCGCCGCCAAGCGCGCGCGCCAGCTGGCCCGCGGCGCCGAAGCGCACCTGCCCTGGGGCGATCACAAGTCCACCGTGCTGACCCTCAAGGAAATCGCCGGCGGCTATATCGGCATGTCGGTGATGAGCGAAGCCGACCTGCCGGCGATCCACGTATCGAAGATGGATCTGGACCTGCCGGAACTGGCGCCGGACATCTGAGCCGGCCGGAGCGCGGCGCGGGCGGCTACTGCGGGTCCCGCGCGTAGCCGAGGCTCTTCAGCGCCGCCCCCACCTCGTCCAAAATCTTTGGATCGTCGATGGTGGCCGGAACGTTGTAGCTCTGGCTGTCGGCGATGGAGCGCATGGTCGAGCGCAGCACCTTGCCCGAGCGGGTCTTGGGCAGGCGCGACACGATCACCGCCTGTTTGAACGCCGCCACCGCGCCGATCTGCTGGCGCACCCGCGCCACCAGCTCCTGCACGATCTCTTCGGGCGCGCGCTGCACGCCGGACTTGAGCACCACCAGGCCCAGCGGCACCTGGCCCTTCATGGCGTCGGCCACGCCGATGACGGCGCACTCGGCCACGTCCGGATGCCCGGCCAGTACTTCCTCCATGGCGCCGGTGGAGAGGCGGTGGCCGGCGACATTGATGATGTCGTCGATGCGCGACATGACCCACAGGTAACCGTCGGCATCGACATAACCGGCGTCGCCGCTGAGGTAGTAGCCGGGATAGCGCGCCAGGTAGTTGTCGCGGTAGCCCTGCTCGTTCTGCCACAGGGTGCTGAGCGTGCCCGGCGGCAGCGGCAGCTTGATCACGATATTGCCGATGGTGTCCGCCGCGACCCGCTGCCCGGCCTGATCCAGCACCTGGATGTCGTAACCCGGCACCGGCACGGTGGCCGAGCCCGGCTTGATCGGCAGATCCTCGATGCCGCGGCAGTTAGCCGCCGCCGGCCAGCCCAGCTCGGTCTGCCACCAGTGGTCGACCACCGGCACCTTGAGCTGGTCCTGCGCCCACAGAATGGTGTCGGGGTCGCAGCGCTCTCCGGCCAGGTACAGGGCTTCGAATTTCGACAGGTCGTACCGGTGGATCAGCTCGCCGCGCGGATCTTCCTTCTTGATGGCGCGGAAAGCCGTGGGCGCGGTGAAGAAGGTCTTCACGCCATGCTGTGCAATGACGCGCCAGAACGCGCCGGCATCCGGCGTGCCCACCGGCTTGCCCTCGTAGAGCACCGTGGTGCAGCCGCGCAGCAGCGGGCCATAGACGATGTAGGAATGGCCCACCACCCAGCCCACGTCCGAGGCCGCCCAGAACACATCGCCGGGCTGGGCGTCGAACACAGCCTGCATCGAGTACCACAGCGCCACGGCATGGCCGCCGTTGTCGCGCACCACGCCCTTGGGCTTGCCAGTGGTACCGGAGGTGTAGAGCACGTAGAGCGGATCGGTGGCGAGCACGGCAACACAGGCGGCCGGCTCGACCCCGGTCTGCGCTTCGTCCCACTCCAGGTCGCGGCCGGCGATCATGGTGGCCCGGCACTGCGGCCTTTGCAGCACAATGCAGCGGGCAATCTTGTGCGCGGCGAGTTGCAGCGCCTGGTCCAGCAAGGGCTTGTATTCGACGATGCGGCCCGGCTCGATGCCGCAAGAAGCGGAAACCAGCAGCACCGGCTCGGCCGCATCGATGCGCTTGGCCAGCTCCGGCGCGGCGAAACCGCCGAATACCACCGAGTGCACCGCGCCGATGCGGGCGCAGGCCAGCATGGCGATGGCCGCTTCCGGCACCATCGGCATGTAGATGATGACGCGATCGCCCTGCTTCACGCCCTGCTTGAGCAGGGCGCCGGCAAATCGGGCGACGCGATCGCGCAACTCCCGGTAAGTGAACCGCGCAACACTGCCGGTGACCGGGCTGTCGTAAATCAGGGCAAGCTGTTCGCCGCGGCCGTTTTCGACGTGGCGGTCCAGCGCGTTGTAGCAGGTATTGAGGCGACCGCCCGCAAACCAGCGGTACATTGGCGCGGCGGAGCCATCCAGTACCTGGTCCCAGGGCTGGTCCCAATGCAGGCCCCTGGCCTGCTCGGCCCAGAAGGCCTCAGGCTCCCGCAGCGAATGCTGGTGGATTTCCGCGTGACGCATGGTGCTTCCTCCGCTGCCGCTTTTTTATTGGCTATCCCGGGCGCAAGCACTAAGCGGCCAGGTGCTTGCCCATGAACGTCACAATATCCTCGCGCGCCTGCGCCACCTCGGGAAACCAGTTCTCGAATAGCGGAAAGGCATGCGGCAACACCGGCCAAACCTCGAAACTCACGTCCACGCCGTACTGCTTGGCGCTGCGCGCGAACAGCACGGTGTCGTCGAGCAGCACCTCGGCGTCGCTGACCAGCAGGTACAGGGGCGGAAAGCCGGTGCAATCGGCATAAAGCGGCGACAGTTCGGGATCGGAGGTATCCATGCCGCCGGCATAAAGCTCGGCCACATGCGCCAGCGCATCCATCGGCAGGAGCGCGTCGCCGCGCATACGCGTTGTGCGCGAGGGGGGACCGTGTACCCGGCCCATTTCCGTACCCGGGGAAACCGGCACGCCGCAGGACGGCATCGGCAGCCCGGCCTTGCGGATGCGCTGCAGCAGCCCCAGCAGCAGATTGCCGCCGGCGGATTCGCCGCCCAGGGCGATGCGCTCCGGCGCATAGCCCAAGTCCAGCAGGCCGCGGTAGGCGCGCTCGCAGTCGTCCAGCGCGGCCGGAAACTTGTTGAACGGCGCCAGACGGTAGTCCGGCAGGAAGCCGCCCGCGTCGAGCGCCCGGCACATCTTGGCCACGGTGCGCACGTGTACGTCCGGCACCGCTGGCAGGATGAAGGCGCCGCCATGCAGCCACAACACCACCCTGCCCTGGGGATTGTGCGCGCCGCCGATGAAATGCCCCGGCACGCGACCGATGATGCGGTAATCCACCGGCAGGCCGCTACTGTCGTGGCATACCCGCGCCGCCAGCGAAAGCTGGATACGCGCCATGCGCTCGACCGAGCCGCCGATCATCCAGCGCAGCATCGGCCGCAGCAAGCGGCGCATCAGCCAGACGATGAAGCGGCTGCGCCCGCTGATGCGCACCGGCTTGAGCCTGATTTCCGCCTCTTCAGCGGTGGGCAGGCCCGAGGGCGGCGGTGAGGCGAGGGCCTCGTTCATGTCGTCACATCCGGAAGATGCCGTAGCGCGGATCGCCGATCGGCGTGTTGAGGGCGGCGGAAATGGCGATGCCCAGGGCATTGCGCGTATCCACCGGGTCCAGTATGCCGTCATCCCAGATCTCGGAGGTGGAATAGTAGGCGCTGGACTTGCGCTTGAACTCTGCCACCACCGGATCGCGGATGGCGGCGACGTCCTCGGCGGTGAGCTGCTTGCCGTGGCGGGCCAGCTGGCGGATCTTGACGTCGGCCAGGGTATTGGCCGCCTGCTCCGCTCCCATCACCGAAATCTGCGACTGTGGCCAGGAGAACAGGAAGCGCGAATCGAAGGCGCGGCCGGACATGCCGTAATTGCCGGCGCCGAAGGAGCCGTTGCACATCACGGTGAACTTGGGCACCTCGGAATTGGATACCGCCATGATCATCTTGGCGCCGTCCTTAGTGATGCCGCGCTGCTCGTATTCCTTGCCGACCATGAAGCCCGTGATGTTCTGCAGGAATAGGATCGGCGTCCGGTTCTGGTTGCACAGCTCGATGAAGTGGGCGCCCTTCAGCGCGCTATCGTTGAACAGCACGCCGTTGTTGGCGAGGATGCCGATCTTGTAACCCCACAGGTGGGCGTAGCCGCAGATCAGGGTCTTGCCGTAGGCCGGCTGGTATTCATGAAAACGGCTGCCGTCGACCAGGCGCGCGATCACCTCGCGGATGTCGAAGCCCTG
>JAMFRN010000245.1 GCA_026224805.1 Nevskia soli | reverse complement strand
GATTGATGCCCGCCGCATACAGGGTGATGGTGCTGCCGCTCACCGGCGACTGGCCACCATGCACGCTGCCGCCCAGCGACGCGTCGGCCACGCCGCTGCCCGCGCCATCGCTATTGCCATTACTGGAGCCGCCGCAAGCCGCCAGCAACAGGCCCAACAGCGTCAGCGACAGCGCCCCCCGAATGAATTCACCGTTCATGCGTTGATTCCCCTTGAAGTGGTGACACGGTTCCGTACAGCGCCCTCAGGGCGTGAAGCCGCTGTTGATTGCGTTGACCAGCGGCGTGCGGGTGGGTGTGGCTGCGCCGATCACTTCGGTGAGGGTATTGTCAAAGTTCTCCACCCACACATCGCCGCTGGGGTCGATGGCGATGCCGGATGGATTGTTAAGGCCGCCGCCGGTGTAGCCGCTGTTGCCGGAGAGCGCCGTGCCGGCGGAGCTGAACTCGCTCAGATTGCTGCCGCCATAATTCGCCAACCACACATTGCCGGCAGCGTCGATGGCCACGCCAGATGCGCCGGTTTGGCCGCCGCCGGTGTAGCCGCCGCTGCCGGAGAGCGCCGTGCCGACGGAGCTGAACTCGCTCAGGATCTCCCGATAGTTCCCGACCCAAACATTGCCGCTGGCGTCGATGGCGAGGCCCTCTGGATTGTTAAGGCCGCCGCCGGTATAACCACCGCTACCGGAGAGCGCCGTGCCGGCGGAGTTGAACTCGCTCAGGCTGCTGTTGCTTTCGTTCGCAAGCCAGACATTGCCGCTGGCATCGACTGCGATACCGGTTGGATAGTCGATGCCGCCACCGGTGTAACCGCTACTGCCGGAGAGCGCCGTGCCGGCGGAGTTGAACTCGGCCACGCTGTTGTTGCCGAAGCTCGCAACCCAGACGTTGCCGCTGGAGTCGATGGCGAGGCCAAGTGCGCCATTGAGGCCACCGCCGGTGTAGCCGCCGCTGCCGGAGAGCGCCGTGCCGGCGGAACTGAACTTGCTCAAGCCCGCGGAGGCACCGTTCCCAACCCAGACATTGCCGCTGGCGTCGATAGCGATGCCGAATGGTTGGTCGAGGCCGCCGCCGGTGTAGCCGCTGTTGCCGGTCAGCGCCGTGCCGCCGGCGCTGAACTCGCTCAAGCTGTTGTTGCCGCTATTCGCAACCCAGGCATTGCCGCCGGCGTCGATAGCGATGTTTTCGGTGCTTGGTTGGAAACCCTGTTTGTTGCTGAGGCCGCCGCCGCCGAAGTTCAGCGCCAGCGTCCAGTCGCTGGGCGCGGCGCTGAGCGCCGGGCTGAATACCGGGTTCCGGGTGGCGACGTCGTAGACGCCCGCGACCGGCACCTGGCCGGGGTTGCGGGCGATCTCCAGCGCCGCGCTCAGCGTGTCCGCGGCCAGAGTGCTGCCGCCGGGTATCGTGCAAGCGCTGCCGCTGAAGGTGGCACCCGGCGTGGCGCAGTCGAACAGCGCCACGCATTGCGCCGAGCTGGGCCCAGTGCTGTTGACGCAGGCGGCCAGTGAATTGGCCAGCGCGTTGAGGCGTTCCTCAGCGCCGCAATTCGCCGGCGCAGTGGATGCCGCGCAGGCGGATGCCGAAGGCAGCGGCGGCGAGGCCGAGCCGGTGACGACGCTGGCCAGCCGCGCCGCATTGCCCATGGCGTTGCTCAGGCCGGGATCCTTGCCATGGACATTGCTCACCTCGATCGGCACGCCGCTACTGCAGTCGATGCAACCGTTGGAGCCGATGAAGCCGTTCAAGGCATAGGCCGCCGCCACCGTGGTCACTTCGTCGATGTTGACCGTGCCCGCAAGGCTGCCGCAGGGCCCCAGCGCCGCCATCAATTTCAGCGCGCTGTTGTTGGTGCCGGTGGTCAGACCCGGATTGCCGCCGCTGGCGACGACATAGGTCGCTGCGTCCGCCGATGGGCAGGTATAGCTGCTCAGGCTCCAGCCGCCGCTGGCATCGGAGGTGGTGCTGCCCAGCACCGCCGCAGCCGCCAGTCCGCTGCCCGCCGCGTACAGCGTCACGGTGCTGCCGGTGACCGGCGACTGACCGCCGTGCACGCTGCCGCTCAGCGGTGCACCGGACGTCGTGGCGCCATTGGCTCCACTGCTATTGGTATTGCCTGCACCGCTATCGGTTCCGCCGCTGCCGCAGGCCGCCAGCACCAGGCCCGCCACTACCGGCAGCAGTGCTGCCCAGGCAAATTTTCTATTCATGTCCGCTCTCCCCGTTGAAGTTGCTGCCCTGCCCGTCAAGCTCCCTGGATCGGGAAATCTTCCGCAGCCGCGCCGGGATCGTCCGCTTCAGCCAGGGCCAGGCGGCAACTGCGCCGCCCAGCACCCCCAGCACCACGGTCGGATTCTCCGGCGAATTCACGCACCCGCCGATATCGGCCCAGGCACAGGACACACCGGCGATCGACCCACTCGCCAGCCACGCAATGAACGACACGATCTTCATGATTGAAACCCCCTGAGCGGGCCGGCCCTGCCGATAAAATCCAGTCGAAACCGACTCTCCTGACTTGTTAGTCGGAATCCGCAGGCAAAAGCCGCCAAGCGCCTGCGCGTCGTCGCATGGCGAGTGTCGATGCCGTCACAGCGGCAGCCATCCGGCGTGTGGCGCCTGCGTCGGCTTTATTCCAAACTAGGGCTTGGGGATTCCGGTGAGCGGCGCAAACAACAGCCGCACCGGAAGCATCGGCATTGGGGGGTGCGCGGATGGCGCTGACCGGGGAACAATGGGAGCGGATCGAAGCCTTGCTGCCCGAGGCGCTGGAGCTTGCGCCTGGCGCGCGGCAACGATTTCTCGACCGTAAATGCCCGCAGGAGTTGCGCGCTGAGGTCGAGTCCCTGATCGCAGCCGGTGCAACCGGGGACGGCATACTCGACCGGCCCGTAGGCGTCACGGCAGCGCAAGACGCCGCGCCATCCCTAGCCCACGGCGAAATACTCGGTGCCTGGCGCATCGACAGCCTGCTCGGCAGCGGCGGCATGGGCGAGGTTTATGCGGCCGAGCGGGCGGACGGCAGCTACGAGCAGCGCGTGGCGATCAAGCTTTTGAAGCGCGGCATCGACACGCAGGCCGTGCTCAGCCGCTTCATGCGCGAGCGCCGCATCCGGGCCCGTCTGTCGCATCCGAACATCGCGCGCCTGCTCGACGCCGGTGCCGCCGCCGATGGCCGTCCCTACCTGGTGATGGAGCGGGTCGACGGCCTGCCCATCGACCATTGGTGCGAACGGCATGAGCTGCCCCTGCCGCGCGGGCTGGAACTGATGTGCGCGGTCTGCGAAGCGGTCTACGCCGCCCACCGCGAGCAGATCGTGCACCGCGACCTCAAGCCCTCCAACGTGCTGGTCAGCGAAACGGGCGAGGTCAAGCTGCTCGACTTCGGCGTCTCCAAGCTGACCGGTGAGGCAGACGACGACAAAACCCAGACCGTGCTGGGCAGCGCGCCGCTGACCCCGGACTACGCCGCGCCCGAGCAACTGCTGGGACAGCCGGTGACCCCTGCCAGCGACGTCTACGCCCTGGGCCTGCTGCTGTACCGCCTGCTCACCGGCGAGCTGCCGCACGCACGGCACAGCCTCGCCGCGGCGCTGAACGCGGCAGGCAAGGACGATCGCATTGCCCGTCCCAGCGCAGTGTTACGACGAAAGAAATCGGGAACCGATCCCAAGGGTCGCAACGCGCAGGCGCGCGCACTGGATGGCGACCTTGACCAGATCGTGCTCAAGGCCGTGCAGCGCGATCCGGCGCGCCGCTACGCCAATGCGGCGGAACTGGCCGACGATCTGCGCCGCCACCTCGACGGCCGGCCGGTGCTGGCACGGCCGGACTCACGCTGGTACGTGGCGCGCAAATTCATCGCCCGCAACCGGGTGCCAGTGTCGGCGGTGTCGGCTGTTGCGCTGGCGCTCGTCATCGGACTCACTGCCGCGCTGTGGCAAGCTCATGTCGCGGACCGGCGCGCGGCCGAGCTGCGCACGGTGGTCGATTTCCAGAGCGCCATGCTCAAGCGTGTCGATGTCTACAAACTCGGCACAGCCTGGATCGACCATATGCGCGCGAAAATCGCCGACAAGCTGGACCAGGATCATCCCCTGCCGCCGGAGCAGGCCCAGGCAGCACTGGCCAGCTTCGACGAGTTGCGGGTCTGGTCGCAACCCTCGGAAGTCGCCCGCCAAACCCTGGGCGATTACCTGTTGGCCCCGGCGCGTGAGGAAATCGGCAAACGCTTCGCTGCCGATCCGGCGACGGCGGGCCGGCTCCACTACAGCCTGGGCCAGGCCTACGACGATCTCGGCGACTACACCGACGCAAGCGGGGAATTCCGCAGCGCCATTGTCGCGCAGACCGCTGCACTCGGAGCGGATCACCCTGACACCCTGAGTTCGCAATTGCGGCTGGCCGTGGTGGAGCAGCAACTGGGCGATTATCCCGCGGCGGAAGCGACCGCAAACTCCGTGATCGAGGCGCGCAAGCGCGTGCTTGGCGCCCGGCACGGCGATACGCTGCGAGCGCGCGGTGTGCTGGCCAAAATCATGATGATGCGCGGCGACTATGCCGCCGCCCGAAAAATCGATGATCAGATCGTGCCTGAAATTCGCCGGATTTTTGGTGCCGATGCCCAGGAGACCCTGCTGGTCGAAAGCGATCTCGCGGGTATCATGCAGAAGCAGGGCCAGAACGACCAGGCGGAAGCGCTGCAGACTCAGGTGCTCGAGGCGCGGCGCCATGTGCGGGGCAACGAAGATATGGATACCCTGGTGGCGATCAGTAACCTGGCCAATACGCTTGACGACGAAAACAAGTATGCGGCAAGCCGGGATCTCGACATCGAAGCCCTGAACATCGCCCGGCGGACTCTGGGAGAGGACCACCCGCGTACCTTGATCGTCAAGGGAAGTCTCGCCAATGTGCTTGCCGACATGGGCAACTTCAAGGAGGCAAGCCGGATCGAGGAACAAGTGCTCGAAGCGCAGACTCGCGAGTTGGGCCCGGATAATCCGGAAACCATCCGCACCATGAACAACCATGCCGATACCCTGCTGGCGATCGGCGACTACAACAACGCGCGCCGCATGGCGGAACATGTGCTGGCGGTTCGTCAGCGCACACTGGGCGACGACAACTCAAAAACACTCAACGCCATGTTTAACCTGGGGCAGACCCTGGTCAAACTCGATGAATTCGAAAGGGCGCGCCAATTGCTGCAGGCCGCCTACGACGGACAATCGCGGCTGCTTGGGCCGGAACATGCACTGACACTCGCGGCCAAAGTCGAACTGGCGCGCGCGCTGCTCGGCCTGGGCCGTACGGCGCAGGCCCGCCAACTCGCCGAGCAGGCTCTGGATGTCAATCGGCGTTTGTACGGCGCGGATGATCCGACGACGGTGGATGCCATCGGCGCCTTGTCCTCGATTTTCGCCGCGCACGGTGATTACGCCAAGGCCACGGAATTCGCTCGCGACGCCCTGGACATGCAGCAACGCACCCTGCAAGTAGATAGCCCGGACATCGCCGAAACCCGGCGCGACCTGGAAGACTACTCGAAGCACTTGCAGTTGCAGTGAGTCCCGGTGGGAGGAGAGGGCTGGCTGGAGGCGCAATATCAATCAGCGTCTGACTTTGATTGATAGTGCGCCCCTCACGGTGCTGCCAGAGAATTTGATCTTGCCATTGCAAGCTCAGATCGCCAATTGCAAGGTCGCCCATGACCAGGAATTGGCGGAAGGCTTCGGGACTGTGGAGCAGCCGCATGCGCTGACCCGAAAGTATCCCCATGCCAATAAGAGCTGGGGCTGGCAATACGTGTTCCCTGCGGCGCAGAGGTCGGTGGATCCGCGCAGTGGTGAGGTCAGGCGCCATCACATTCTGGAAGACAACGTGCAGCGGGCGGTGCAGTTGGCGGCAAAGCGGGCGAACATCGTCAAACCTTGCACACCGCACGTGCTTCGGCATTCGTTTGCCACACACCTGCTCCAGGCTGGGCAGGATAAACGTATGGCGGGAGCCAGCGCTCCCAAGGCAACAATCCTAGTCCCATATTTAGCACCCGCCCGATGGCGAATCTAGGCAACTGACGTCAAATGTAGTACCTGGAACCGGTCATTCGCCACCAGCAGTATAGGGCCGGCTGCTGCCAATTGTACCGCCGGCCAAGGCGTGCCAATAGCTGCCGCTCAGCACTGTGAATCAGTGGGCACAAAGCAGCCAGACAAGTGGTACATACGCCGCAAAGACTATCCAAGAACAGAACCTTCGGTCTGACCATCCCGTTGGTCCTGACGCTCTTGACGCCAGCGGGTACGATACGCATCGCTCGCGATCCATCCGATGAGGAAACTGCAGACTACCGAGGTAAATGCTTCCAAAACTGCATGCGGGTCATTTGGCACTTCCTCACGTCCTTGATACGCGGTGCGGAGGAAATGCTTGAGCGGATCAAATGATAGGTCACGTGGAGTCGTTGGCGAAGGCTGGTTCAGGCCATCAATACTTTCGGCTTGTCGACTCACCAGCACAACTCATGATTTCGGCTGGCGAGTATGAGGATGTATGGTGGAAGGGGCAAGGTTGAGCACAGCCGACATCTGTTGCGTTGCTTTGATCGATTGAAGGACCGCAGTTGGCACGCCTGCGACGGGGTTGCAATCGGCAGCAGTCGGCCCATTGCGGTCGGCCGTGAACGACTGCTTTGGAGTGCTAACTTCATGAATTGCCTAATCTGCAGACGATTATTGGATAATCCCACCGATCCACTTTCAACAGACTGTGGGGGAGACTGCTGGGGCTGCGTTGGCGAAATCGAAGCTAAGATGGGCTATGAGTCGTCACTTGTTAAAGAAGGGGTGCGAATGGATCAGATAGTAAAGACCATCTATAGCACCGACGGTGAGCGTGGCGTCGAGATTTTCAGGCGCCCGGATGGACTCTTCAGCTTCGCGGAAATCAAGCAATATGAGATTCCGACTGTGGGCCGCCAATGGCGTCGCGATCTCGCGGGCGGCGGTATGCGGCGCGGCTCCTTTTATGACTCTGCTGATATAGCCGAGCGGGAAGCCAGGGCGGCCGTTCGATGGTGAACCGCCCCGGCTATCTCGGAGGCTCCAACACTTGAGAGAATGGAGCCATGACGAGAGTAACGAGGTATTCCCCCGAGGTACAGGAGCGGGCGGTCCGGATGGTATCGGAACACGCGGCTGAGT
>JAMFRN010000244.1 GCA_026224805.1 Nevskia soli | reverse complement strand
GGTGCAGAACCGCTACAACATCCTCAGCATCATCGAGAACGCCCGCGTGCCGATCATCGTCGACGCCGGCGTTGGCACGGCCTCGGATGCGGCCATCGCCATGGAGCTGGGCTGCGACGGCGTATTGATGAACACCGCCATCGCCGAGGCCAAAGACCCGCTGCTGATGGCCAGCGCCATGAAGCACGCCGTCATCGCCGGCCGCGAGGCCTTCCGCGCCGGGCGCATGCCGCGGCGGCGCTATGCCTCGGCGTCCTCGCCGCTCGACGGCACCATCGTTTGATGACTGAAGCTGCCCGCCACGATGCCGCCGAACCCGGTGCCCCCGCCGAGGGCGCGCCGATGCCGCACATCCGCAGCTATGTGCGCCGCGAGGGCCGCATCACCGGGGCGCAGGAAGAAGCGCTGGAGCGGCTGTGGCCGCGTTACGGCATCGATCCGGCCGGCGCCCAGCTCGATCCGGCCGCGATCTTCGGCCGCCGCGCGCCGCTGGCGGTGGAGATCGGCTTTGGCAGCGGCGACCACCTGCTGGCCAGCGCCCAGGCGCGGCCCGATACCGACTTCATCGGCATCGAGGTGCATCGCCCCGGCGCCGGCCGCGTGCTGCAACAGGCCGACAAGCTGGGGCTGAACAATCTGCGCGTGGTCTGCGCCGATGCGGTGGAGATATTGCGCGAGCGCCTCCCCGAAGGCTGTATCGACGAGGTGGTGATTTTCTTCCCCGATCCCTGGCCGAAGAAGCGCCACCAGAAGCGGCGCCTGATCCAACCCGCCTTCGTCACGGGGCTGGCGCGCGCCCTGCGTCCCGGCGGCCGGCTGCGGCTGGCCACCGACTGGGCCGACTATGCCCGCCACATGCTGGAAGTGATGAGCGCTGCGTCCCAGTTTGCCAATGCCTCCGCCGAGGGCGGTGCCATCCCGCGCCCGGCCGACCGTCCGCTGACCCGTTTCGAGTCGCGCGGCCTACGCCTCGGGCACGAAGTCGCCGACTTCGAATTCATCCGGATCAAGTCCTGATGTCCGTCGAGCATCCCATCATCGCGGTCACCGGCTCCTCCGGCGCCGGCACCAGCACCGCGCGGCGGGTGTTCAAGCGCATTTTCGACAGCCTCAACCTGGAAGCCGCCTACATCCAGGGCGACAGCTTCCACGCCTACGACCGCGAGCAGATGCGTGCCCTGGTCGAGAAGGCGCGCATTCGCGGCGAGAATTTCAGCCACTTCGGTCCCGGCGCCAACCTGCTGGACAAGCTGGAGCGCCTGTTCCGCGATTACGGCGCGCGCGGTACCGGCATGGTGCGCAGCTACCTGCATACCGAGGCGGAGGCTCAGGAAGCGGAGCAGTCGGTTGGCACCTTCACGCCCTGGGCCAAGCTGCCGGCGGACACCGACGTGCTGTTCTACGAGGGACTGCACGGCGGCGTGGTCACCTCCGAGGTCAACGTGGCGCGCCATGTCGACCTGCTGATCGGAGTGACGCCGATCGTCAACCTGGAGTGGATCCAGAAGATCAAGCGCGACCGCGACGAGCGCGGCCAGACGGTGGACGACGTCACGGGCACCATCCTGCGCCGCCTGCCGGACTACGTTACCTACATCACGCCGCAGTTCTCGCGCACCGACGTCAACTTCCAGCGCGTGCCGCTGGTGGATACCAGCAACCCCTTCGTCGAGCGCGACATCCCCACCGCCGAGGAAAGCCTGGTGGTGATCAGCTTCCGCCTCAACTCGCGCGTCGAGGCCGACATCGGCAAGCTGGTCGACGGCATTCCCGACGCCTTCCTGTCGCGTTCCACCACCGTGGTGGTGCCCGGTACCGCCATGGAAGTGGCGATGGAGGCGACGCTGCGCCCGGCGGTGAAGCGCCTCGCCGCCGCGCGGCGCAAGGCGCTCAAAGAGAAAGACAAGGATTGAATATGCGCACCCGCAAGCTCGGCCCCACCGAACTCGAAGTCAGCCGCATCTGCCTCGGCACCATGACCTGGGGCGAGCAGAACAGCGAAGCCGAGGCGCACCAGCAGCTCGATTACGCCGTGGCGCAGGGCATCAACTTCATCGACGCCGCCGAGATGTACCCGGTGCCGCCCAAGGCCGAGACGCAGGGCCGCACCGAGCAATACCTCGGCAGCTGGCTCAAGGCCCGCGGCGGGCGCGACAAGCTGGTCATCGCCACCAAGGTCATCGGCCCCGGCGAATTCCCCTGGATTCGCGGTGGCCCGCGGCTGGACCGCGCCAGCGTGCTCGCCGCCTGCGACACCAGCCTGCAGCGCCTGCAGACTGACACCATCGACCTGTACCAGGTGCACTGGCCGGCGCGCAGCACCAATTACTTCGGCCAGCTCAACTACCGCGCCACCAACGACCGCGCCGCCACGCCGATCGAGGAAACCTTCAGCGCCATGGCCGAGCTGGTGGCCCAGGGCAAGGTGCGGCACATCGGCATCTCCAACGAAACGCCCTGGGGCGTGGCCGAATACTTCCGGCTGGCGCGCGAGAAGAACCTGCCGCGGCCGGTGTCGATCCAGAACCCCTACAGCCTGCTCAACCGCAGCTTCGAGGTCGGCCTGTCCGAGTTCGCGCACCGCGACAAGCTCGGCCTGCTGGCGTATTCGCCGCTGGCCTTTGGCGTGCTGGCCGGCAAGTACCTGAATGGCGCGCGGCCGCCGCAGGGGCGCATCACCCTGTTTCCGCGCTTCGGCCGCTACAACGGCGAACAGGCTGATCGCGCCACCGGCGAATACCTGGCGCTGGCGCAGGCACATGGTCTCGATCCGGCGCAGATGGCCCTGGCTTTCGTCACCTCGCGGCCGTTCACCGTCTCCACCATCATCGGCGCCACCACGATGGAGCAGCTGCGGTCGAATATCGCCTCGAGCGAGATCAAGCTGTCGGATGAGGTGTTGCAGGGCATCGAGACGATTCACAAGCGTTATACGATTCCCTGCCCCTGAACCTGGCCGGCCTTTCCCGAGGAGCGGCGAATGGGCGAAGAGGGGGCGGAGTGCAGGCCGGGCTGAACCGCCCAGATCCCGGCGCCTCCGTTCCTGGCCTGTGTAGCAGCGCATAAACACGAGATCCGGCGCACGAGTAAGCTAGCGCCGGACGTCGTATGGACAAACCGCAATGGGACACCCTGCAGCTGGCATGAAAACCCGGAAATCGGTCTTATCGCGCGTCGCCAAGTTTTCCCTGATCATTCCCCTGCTGTGGATCGCGTACGCCTGTAGTCACATCGTCGCTTACAAGGACGTGGCGCCCCCGGTGGTGGCGCAGCAGACGGTGCATTACCAGCGCGATGTGCAGCCGATCTTCGACGACAAGTGTGCAGCCTGCCATTCCTGCAACGACGCGCCCTGCCAGCTCAAGCTGACCAGCTGGGATGGAGTCGATCGTGGGGCGAGCAAGCTGGAGGTGTATGACGGAACGCGGCCGAAGGATCTGGAGCCGACGCGGCTGGGCATCGATGCGCTGAATACGGCGGACTGGCGCAAGAAGGGATTTTTCTCGACGCTTTACGCGCCCAAGGGGAGCAATGCGGCGCCGCTGCAATCCTCGCTGCTCTTCAGCATGGTGGAGCTCGGGCACGAGCATCAATGGGTGCCGAACGCGAAAATTCCGGATGGGATCGACCTGTCCCGCGCCCGCGACAATCGCTGCCCGGTGATGGAGGAGTTCCCCGGTTACGCCAAGGAGCGGCCGCAGCAAGGGATGCCCTGGGCGGTTGCCGGCCTGACAGATCAGCAGTTCCAGACCCTGCAAACCTGGGTGGCCGAGGGCGCGGTGGTGGAGCCTTCGCAGCTTCAGGCCACGGCCGGCGAGCAGCAGGCGGTGGAGAAGTGGGAGCGTTATCTGAACCGGTCCGGCGCGCGCGAGCAGCTGGTGGCGCGCTACCTGTTCGAGCACCTGTTCCTGGCGCACCTGTATTTTTCGGACGAGAAGCAGCCGCATTTCTTCGAGCTGCTGCGCTCGCGCACGCCCGCCGGGCAGGAGCTGATCCCGATCGCCACGGCGCGGCCGAACGACGATCCGGGCGGGGTGTTTTACTATCGCTTCCGCCTGATCACCGAGACCATCGTCCACAAGACGCATATCACCTATGCGCTGAACGATCAGCGGATGGAGCGTTACAACAGCCTGTTCTTCGGCAGCGACTGGGAGGCGGGCGCGGCGCCGGGCTATACGCCGGAAGACCGGGCCAATGCCTTCGCCACTTTCGCGGCGATTCCGGCCAAGGCGCGCTATCAGTTCATGCTGGACGAGGCGGAATATTTCATCCGCACTTTCATCCGCGGGCCGGTATGCGCCGGGCAGATTGCCACCGATGTGATCCGCGATCATTTCTGGGTGCTGTTCGAGAATCCGGCGACGGAGCGTTACGTCAGCGATGCGGCGTACCGGCAGCAGGTGACGCCGCTGATCGGCGTACCGGGGCAAGACTCGGATTTGCTGGCGACGCATTCGCAGTGGGAGAAATACCGCGACCAGCGCAACCACTATGTCGAACTGCGCCAGGCGGAATATGCGCAGGCCGAGCCGCAGGGGCCGAATTTGAATGATCTGTGGGATGGTGAGGGCTGGAACCGCAACGCCCTGCTGACCATCTTCCGGCATTTCGACAATGCCTCGGTCAACCGCGGCTGGATCGGCAATGTTCCGGAAACCCTGTGGGTGATGGACTATCCGCTGCTGGAGCGCAGCTATTACCAGCTGGTGGTCAACTTCAACGTGTTCGGCAATGTCTCGCATCAGCTCAACACGCGTCTGTATTTCGACCTGATCCGCAACGAAGGGGAAAACGACTTCCTGCGGCTGTTGCCGGGCCCGGCGCGCGGCAAGCTGCGCAGTGCCTGGTATGCGGACGCCGGCAAGATCAAGCTGTTCACGACCTATGCCAAGCCGGACGACAGCGTGCCTACGCGCATCGTCTACAAGAGCAGCGATCCCAAGGCTGAATTCGCCCGCAAGATTTACCGCCACATGAGCAAGGTGATGGGGCCGGCGGATGTGATCAACCGGTGCGCGCAGGGCGATTGCGTGCTGCCCGGCGAAAGCGAGGCAGCGCAGCGGACCAATCGCGCGCTGCGGCGCTTCGCCGGCGTTCCCGCCGCGACGCTGCCGGTGATCAAGCTGCTGCCGCAGCTGGTGTACCTGCGCGTCACCGCACCCGATGGCCAGCGGCTGGTGTATTCGCTGGCGCACAACCGCGCGCACAGCAATGTGGCCTTCCTGATCGGCGAGGATCTGCGGCTGGAGCCGGAGAAGGACACCCTTACCATGGTGCCCGGCGTCATCGGCAGCTATCCGAACTTCATCTTCGATGTGCCGCTCACCGATATCGAGACCTTTGCCGGAGCGCTGGCCGGCGTGACCAATGCAGCGCAGCTGGAAGCCGTGGCGCAGAGCTGGGGCGTGCGCCGCACCCGTCCGGATTTCTGGGCGGTGTTCCACGATCTCAGCGCCTATATCGAGCAGACCGATCCGATCCAGGCCGGCCTGCTCGACCTGAGCCGGTATGGGAATCTGTAGTAGGGCAGCGGGCAGCTTTTTACATGAGCAGCACCGAACTCCGTTCATCCCGAGTGCCCGCCTTGGCGGGCGTATCGAGGGACCAGCGCACACCTACCCCCATCGTCATTCCCGCGCAGGCGGGAATCCAGTTCTAGCCGCACGCACCGCAACCACCCCTCACCCTAACCCTCTCCCCCAAGGGGAGAGGGGACTAGCTGCGTAGGATGTGCTGAGCGTAGCGAAGCGCATCAATCGCGGTCTTCTTTTTTCTCGCTCTGACACTTCTGCATGCGCGCTTGCGCGCACGCGAAAGTTTCATAGTGCAGCCTTGGAGCCCGGCAACGTGGCTCCTAAGCGGCGTACCGCGCCAACTCCACCGGATCATGCGCGCAGAACAGCTCCACTTCCTTGCCCTTGGCGGCCACCAGCTCGCGCAGCCGCACTTGGTTGGCCCGCCGCTGCTTGCCGTCGATCTGCACCAGATTCTGGAACAGCCGCAGTCCCGGCGTGCAGTGGGGATGCTGGGGATTGACCTCTTCGCGGAAGAAGTAGGAGTCGCCGCAGTGCATCAACCAGCCATTGCCGGTGTTGACGGCCACGCCGCAATGCCCGCGCGTGTGCCCGATCAGCGGCACCAGCAGGATTTCGTCGCGGCTGCCGGGCAGGGTGCGGATGCTGTCGAAGCCGTTCCACTTCTCGCCCTGAGTCTCGTGCATCACCCACTTCGGCCGGTGGGCGAAGTGGGCCGGCCGGTAGCGGCCTTTCTCGCCCAGGCTGGGGCGCGCCATCGCGGCGTGATGCTCGGGCTTGAACACGTGCACCTGCGCTTCGGGGAAATCCGGCAGGCCGCCGGCATGGTCGAGATCGAGGTGGGTGACGACGATATGGCGCACATCTGCCGGCTTGAAGCCCAGCGCCTGCACCTGGTGCAGGGCAGTCTCTTCCATCACCAGCCGCGGCCGGGTGATGGCGGCGAAGGCGGCGCCGAGGTGGGCCGGATTGCGCACATCGCCGGTGCCCAGACCGGTGTCCACCAGCACCAGGCCGTCGGCGCTCTCGATCAGCAGGCAGTGGCAGCACATCTCGCCGCTCTCGAACAGGCCGCCGTGGCCGTTGATCAGGCGCTTGCCGTGCGGACACATGGTGCCGCAGTTGAGGTGATGGATCTTGAGAGGCATCGGGCGCTCCGGTTCAGTGGTTAGTGACCAGTGATTAGTGATTAGTAAAAGCTTGACGGGATTCTACCGACTAACCACTAACCACTAACCACTAACCACTGCTTCACCGCGGCTGCGGCCGGGCCGGCGCGGGCGTGCGCTGGCGGAGCCAGGCGATGAACAGCAGCATGACCAGGGATGAGCAGAGCAGCAGCAGCGCGTAGGTGTGCGCCACGCTGTAGTTGAGTTTCTGCGTCTCGTCATACAGTGCAATGGAGGCGACGCGGGTTACGCCGGGAATGTTGCCGCCGAGCATCAGCACCACGCCGAACTCACCCATGGTGTGGGCGAAGGATAGCGCGCCGCCGGTGATGATCCCGTTACGCGCCACCGGCACCATGATCTTCCAGAACACCTGGCGGGTGCGCGCGCCGAGGGAGAAGGCGGCCTCGATCAGATTCCGGTCGACCTCGCGCAGCGCCGACTGCATCGGTTGCACCGCGTAGGGCAGGCTGTAGATCACCGAGCCGACCACCAGCCCGGAAAAACTGAACGCCAGCGAGGTGCCGAATAGCGCCAGCCAGCCGCGCCCGATCGGGCTGTGGCTGCCCAGCAGCAGCAGCACGTAAAAGCCGATCACCGTCGGCGGCAGTACGATCGGCAGGGTCACCAGCGCTTCCACCAGCGGCGCCGCGTGCGAGCGCGAGCGGTTGAGCCAGCCGGACAGCGGCAGGCCGAGCGCTAGCAGGATCAGAGTCGAAGTGCCTGCTAGCCGTACCGTCAGCCACAGCGAGGCCCACAGCTCGGGGCTGAGTGCGGCGAAGTTCAAGGCCCCGGTACTCCCGGCATGGCGACGGTATCCTCTGGTCCGGGCGCAGTGTGCCAGCCCGGCCCAGACCGATGCCAGCAGGCCGATGCTAGACTCGATTCATGCTCGGCCTCTTCCGACCGGTCGCATCGCCCGCTGCCTGCGAATTCGGGTTGGCGGACGGCAGCTGCGCGCTGCTGCGCCGGCTGCGCGCGGACGACGCCGAGCGCCTGCGCACCGGCTACATCCTGCTGTCGGAGGAATCGCGGCGGCTGCGCTTCTTCGACCAGGCCAGCGAGCCGCGGCTGGGCTTCCTCGATCAGCTCGACGCGAAAGACCATGTCGCCTGGGGCGCGCTC
Organism: Nevskia soli; assembly: GCA_026224805.1. Classification (GTDB taxonomy): domain Bacteria; phylum Pseudomonadota; class Gammaproteobacteria; order Nevskiales; family Nevskiaceae; genus Nevskia; species Nevskia soli_A. Next base: position 43,746 of record JAMFRN010000244.1, on the reverse strand, counting down.
GATGCCATGGCACCGGACGGTGTGTTCATGGGCATTGCCCGCTATGTGCGCAGCGCGCCCGAAACCGATGCCGCCGAGGTGGCGATCACCGTGCTCGATCCCTGGCAGAGCCGTGGCGTCGGCATCCTGCTGCATGCCTGCCTGCACCGCTGCGCCGCCAGCAACCAGGTCTGCCGCTTCCTCTACGACGTCAGCGAGGACAATCCGCGCTTCCTGCGCCACCTGCGCGAGCTTGGCGCGGTGCGCTGCAAAACCGAGAGCCACGTGGTGCGGCTGGAAATGCCGGTGTACGGGCGTGCCTGCCGGGTGCCGCGCAGCACCGCTGCCGGCCGGCGCTTTTACGCCGTCATGCGCGCTCTGGAGCGGGCGAAGCCGCTTGCCGCATGAGCCACAGGATCAGCAGCAGCGAGGGCAGGCCAATCAGCGCGGTGTAGATGAAGAACGGCGGATAGCCGAAGGCATCGACGATGCGCCCCCACTGGCTGGCGATGCTCTTCGCCGGCAGGCTCCACAAGGTGCCGAACAGGGCGTACTGCGTGGCGGTGTAGGCGGTATTGGTGAGCGAGGACATGTAGGCGATGAAAGCGGTGCCGGCGATGCCGTTGCCGAGGTTGTCGAAACTCACCGCCGTGGCCAGCAAGTTCAGGCCGGGATTGTGCAGGCCGGCGAGGTAGGCGTAGAACAGGTTGGCGATGGTCAGCAGCACCCAGCCGGTCAGCAGCGTCCGCGCAATGCCGTAGCGCTTCACCAGCAGGCCGGCGATGAGCGCGCCGGCCAGGGTCATGATCACGCCATAGACCTTCGATACCAGGGCGATCTGATCGAGTGTGAAACCCATGTCGATATAAAAGCTGTTGGCCGCCACACCCATGGTGGTGTAGTTGAGGCGGAAGGTGACGATCAGGGCCAGCGCCGGCAGGCCCGCGCGCAGACCGTTGCGCGAGAAGAAATCGACGAAGGGACAGACCACCGCACCGAGCAGCCAGGCGACCACGCTGCGCAGGCTGCCCGGCCAGTGCGCCGAACGTTCCAGGAAAGCCACCACCCGCGCTTCCTGCGCCAGCGTGGCCCGGTTGATGTGCGCTTCCGGTTCTGCGATCAGCAGCGTGGTGAGCAGGCCTACCCCGACGCAGCCGGCCATCACCAGGTAAGCCGTGTGCCAGCCATATTGGGCGGCGGCGAGCAGCGCGCCGGCGCCGGCGCAGATCAGCGCCAGCTGATAGCCCGTCTGGTAGGCCGCGGCCATCGCGCCCTGCCATTCCATGCCTACCGCCTCGATGCGATAAGCATCCAGTGCGATGTCCTGCGTGGCGGAGGAAAAGGCGGTGAATACCGCGAGCCAGGCGAACTGCACCGCGCCCGCCGCCGGGTCGTGCAGCGCCATGCTGACCACGCCGGCGGCGATGCCGCATTGCGCCAGCAGCATCCAGCTGCGGCGGCGGCCGATGCGGTGCAGCAGCGGCAGGCGCAGGCGATCGACGATGGGCGCCCAGAAATACTTGAGCGAGTAGGCCAGCCCCACCAGGCTGAAATAGCCGATGGTGGTGCGGTTGATGCCGGCCTGACGCAGCCGCGCCGACAATGTGGTGAGCACCAGCGGAAACGGCAGGCCGGCGGAAAAGCCGAGGAACAGCATCGCCAGCACGCGCGGATGGGCGTAGGCGGCCAGCGACTCGCGCCAGCCCCTAATGCGGTCCTTCAAAGCTTGTAGTCCAGCGTCAGCGGCGCATGGTCGGAAAACTTCTGTTCCTTGTATACCGCGGCCGCTTTGATCTTGCTGCGCAGGCCCGGCGTGACGATGTGGTAGTCGATGCGCCAACCGACGTTGTTGGCGTAGGCGTTGCCGCGGTTGCTCCACCAGGTGTAGGCCTCGCCTTCCAGCTCGGGGTGGAGCGCGCGGTAGCCGTCGACCCAGCCGACCTCGTTGAACAGGGTGTCGAGCCAGGCCCGCTCGTGCGGCAGGAAGCCGGAATTCTTCTGGTTGCCGCGCCAGTTCTTCAGGTCGATATTCTTGTGCGCGATATTCCAGTCGCCGCAGACCACATAGTCGCGGCCATTGGCCTTCCACTCGCGCAGCTTGGGCAGGAAGAATTCCAGGAAGCGGTTTTTGGAAGCCTGCCGTTCCGGTCCGGCCGAGCCGGACGGCAGATACAGCGAGATCACCGAAAGATTGCCGTGGCGCAGCTCCAGGTAGCGGCCCTCGTCGTCGAATTCCTTCTCGCCGAGCTTGTCCAGAACCTGGTCCGGCTGCTTGCGCGAGAACACCCCGACGCCGGCGTAGCCCTTCTTCTGCGCATGGTTGAAATGCGCATGCCAGCCCTTCGGCGCAAAAGTGGCATCGCCTTCCAGATCACTGAGCTGCGCCTTGATCTCCTGCAGGCAGAGAAAGTCGGCTTTCTGCTCGGGCAGCCAGTCGAACAGGCCCTTTTTTGCCGCGGAACGGATGCCGTTGGCATTGAGTGAGATGATGCGCACACGAACCCCTGAAAAAAGCTGTCTGAATTGCCAATTAGTCTTGCACAATAAAGGACTGTCTGACGCCTATTGCCATGCAAACCTACAAGACCACCTTCTTCAAGCTCGCCCTGCGCTGCGAAGTGCTGCGCTTCGGCTCCTTCACCCTCAAGTCCGGACGCATCAGCCCCTACTTCTTCAACCTCGGCCGCATCGCCAGCGGCAGCGCCCTGCGCGAGCTGGCGCATGCCTACGCCGACGCCATCCTCGAATCCGGCCTGCAGTTCGACCTGCTGTTCGGCCCGGCCTACAAGGGCATCCCGCTGGCGGCGGCGGTGGCCTGCGCCCTGGCCGAGCGCGGCCGCGATCTGCCGTTCGCCTATAACCGCAAGGAGGCCAAGGACCACGGCGAGGGCGGGGTACTGGTCGGCGCGGACGTCGCCGGCAAACGGGCGCTGATCGTCGACGACGTGCTCACCGCCGGCACCGCCCTGCGCGAGTCGCATGGCCTGCTGACCCGCGCCAGCGCACTGCCGATTGCGGCAATAACTGCCCTAGATCGTCAGGAAATTGGCCCAAACGGACGCGGCGCTGTCGCGGAACTGACTGAAAATATTAATATTTCTGTCATTTCCCTGGTCACGGTACAGGATTTGCTCCAGTACCTGCAGAGCAGCGGCGGCGACAACGCCACCATCGCTGCGATTCAGGCCTATCAGGCACGCTACGGCGTCCCTGCATGACCATGATTTTCGGGGGATTTTTTGGGGGGAGGCTGGCGTCGTTTGAAGGCGCATACGAGGGTGTTGGTCGGGGTGGCCGGTCTGCTCGGGGGAGCGGCGGCCACCCTGTCCGCTACGGCTGACGATTCCGCCGGGCCCGGCATCGTCTGCTGGACCGACGACCATGGCGTGCGTGCCTGCGGCGATCACGTGCCGCCGCAATACGCCCGCAAGCAGCGCGACCTCTACAACGACCGCGGCATGCTGGTGCAGACCTTCAAGGCCGAGGAAACCCCGGAACAGCGCGCCGAAAACGAGCGCAAGCAGCGCGAGGCGCAGCAGGCCCAGCAGCAGGTGCAGCAACAGCAGCAGAACGACAGCTTCATGCTGCAGACCTATCGCAACGTCGACGACCTCAAGGCGGTGCGCGACAGCCGCCTGCAGTCCCTCGATACGCGCATCGATCTGGGCGAAAAGGCGGTGCGCGACGGTAGCGCCACCCTGAAGGACCTGCAGGATCGCGCCGATGCCGACGGCTCCGCCGGCAAGGACGCCAATCCCGAGCTGCTCAACCAGATCAAGAGTTTTGAAAGCTCGCAGTCCGACAACATCCGCGCCCTGGCCCAGCTCAAGCAGGATCGCGAGGCCGCCGCAACCCGCTTCGATCGCGACATCCGGCGTTACCAAGAACTGCGCGGCGTGGCCACCCCGGCGCCGCTGCCCACCCCGGTGGCGGCACCAACCCCGCAGGCACCCGCACCGGCCTTGGCTCCCAAGCCCTGAGGGAGAGGGAAGAGGCGTTACAGCCGGAAGTTCGGGTTTTTTCGCCTCCCGCCTCGCCCCTCTCGCCTCCCGCAGTGCGAATCGCGGACAATCAGCCCATGTCCGCCCAACTCTACCTCGCCTCGCGCTCGCCGCGCCGCGCCCAGTTCCTGCTGCAACTGGGCTTGCGCTTCGAAACTCTGCCGGCCGATGTGCCGGAGCAGCCGGCGCCCGGACAGTCCCCCGCCGACTACGCCCTGGCCACTGCCCTGGCCAAGGCGCGGGCCGCCGCCGAGCTGGCGCCGCTGCCGCTGCCGGTGCTGGGGGCGGATACCGACGTCTCCATCGACGGCGAGATCCTGGGCAAGCCGCGCGACCGCGGCGACGCCCTGGCCATGCTGGCGCGGTTGTCCGGGCGCACCCATGAGGTATGCAGCGCGGTGGTGGTGATCAGCGGCGACCAGGTGGAGAGCACGATGACCCTCACCCGGGTCAGCTTCTGCAGCATCAGCGCGGCGCAGGCGGCGGCCTACTGGGAATCCGGCGAGCCGGCCGACAAGGCCGGCGCCTACGCCATCCAGGGCCATGCCGCGCGCTGGGTCAAGAGCATCGAAGGCAGCTACAGCGGCGTGGTCGGCCTGCCGCTGTATGAAACCTGCGAGTTGCTGCAGCGCTGCGGCGTCAATTGCGGCGATGGGATTGCCACATGAGCACCGAGATCCTGGTCAACATCGGCACGCAGGAAACGCGGGTGGCCCTGGTCGAGGGCGGCGCGGCGCAGGAAATCTATGTGCAGCGCGCCGCCCGGCATGGACTGGTCGGCAACATCTACAAGGGCACGGTGAAGCGGGTGTTGCCCGGCATGCAGGCGGCGTTCATCGACATCGGCCTGGAGCGCACCGCCTTCCTGCACGTCGCCGACATGCTCAACACCGAGACGCACACGGCGCCGCTGCCCGCGGTCGAGCGCCTGCTGCACGAAGGCCAGGAAGTGCTGGTGCAGATTCTCAAGGATCCGCTCGGCAGCAAGGGCGCGCGCCTCACCACGCTGCTGTCGATTCCGTCGCGCTACTTGGTGCTGATGCCGTTCGAGAAGCACGTCGGCGTCTCCGCCAAGATCGAGGATGAAGCCGAGCGCACCCGCCTCAAGGGCATCCTCGAAGGCCTGGTGCCGGCGCTGGCGCCGGAGTGGGGCGTGATCGCGCGCACCGCGGCGGAAGGCGCCGATGCCGAGGCGCTGCAGCAGGACCTGCTGTTCCTGACACGGCTGTGGAGTTCGGTCAGCCAGCAGGTACAGCAGGCCAAGCCGGGGCAGCTGGTGCATGGCGACCTGCCGCTGTCGATGCGCATCCTGCGCGACCTGCTCGGCACCGCGGTCGAGCGGGTCCGCATCGACAGCGCCGAGGAAGCGCGCCGGGTGCAGCAGTTCGCCCGCGTCTTCGTGCCGCAGGCGGCGGCGAAGATCGAAGCCTATTGCGGCCAGGCGCCGATCTTCGACCTGTACGGCGTCGAAGACGAATTGAACCGCGCCCTGGAACGCAAGGTCGAACTGAAGTCGGGCGGACATCTGGTGATCGACCAGACCGAAGCCATGACTACCATCGACGTCAACACCGGTGCCTTCACCGGCCACCGCAATCTTGAAGAAACTATCGTCAAGACCAATCTGGAAGCCGCTTCGGCCATCGCGCGCCAGCTGCGCCTGCGCAACCTGGGCGGCATCATCATTCTCGATTTCATCGACATGCGCAGCGAGGAGCACCGCGCCCAGGTGCTGCGCACCCTGGAAAAGGACATCGCGCGCGATTCGGCGCGCACCCGCATCTACCCGTTCTCCGAGCTGGGGCTGGTGCAGATGACGCGCAAGCGCACCCGCGAAAGCCTCGGCCACATCCTGTGCGAGCCGTGCACAGCCTGCGGCGGCAAGGGTTGCGTCAAGACGGTGGAAACCGTGTGTCACGAAATCGCCCGCGAAGTGCAGCGCGCCGCGCGCATGTACGACTCCAAATCCTTCCTGGTGCTGGCGGCGCCGGGCGTGGTGGCGCGCCTGCAGGAAGAGCAGTCCGGCGGCCTGGCCGAACTCGAGGCCAGCCTGAAGCGGCCGATCAAGCTGCAGCCCGAGGCGCATTACCAGCAGGAAACCTTCGACGTGGTTCCGGTGTGAGGCGCTCCAGCCTGCCGATCCTGTGCATGGTGACCCTGCGCGCCGGAGGCGCGCCGCATGGAGCGTAAGAGTCGGCGCTGGTGGACCTGGGGTCTGAGCACGGTCGCGGCACTGGTGGTGCTGGCCGCCACTCTGAGCCTGGTTTTCCGATTGGCGATCGACGCGGTTCCGGGCTATCGCGACAAGCTGCAGAACCTGGTGGCGCAGGCCGCCGGCCATCCCACCCGCATCGGCTCGATGGCCCTGACCTGGGAGCATCTGCAGCCCAGCCTCGACCTGCGCGACGTGGCCCTGCTCGACGCGCAGGGCAAGCCGCTGCTGCAGGCCACGCGGCTGCGCCTCGGCTTCAGCCTGCAGCGGTTGTCCGGCGGCGACTGGATGCCCGGCACCATCGAAGTCTATGGCCTGCAGCTGGAAGCCGATGTCGACTATATGGGCCATTGGTCGATGCGCGGCTTCAATGGCGGCAGCGGCGGCAAGCTCACCGATGCGGAAATCCAGCGCATCGCCAGCCTCGACCGGGTGCGCCTGCGCGATTGCCGCCTGCTGGTGCACGATCCCCAATTCAGCCGGCAGACCCTCAGCATCGGCATGGCCGATGCCGATGTGCGCCGCGCCGGGCAACGCTACACCCTGGCGGCGCGCCTGCTGCCGCCGCCAGAGCTGGCCGCCGCGGCCAACGCATCCGCCACCGTGCAAGGCGATCCGCTCAAGCCGGAAACCTGGCAGGGCAGCTGGAAGCTGTCGCTCGACAACGTCGAAGGCTGGCCCTGGCTGGCTGGCACGCTGGGGCAGGGCGTGCGGCTGGCACTGCAGCAGGCGCAATTGGATTTTGCCGGCCGCATCGAAGCCGGCCGCATCGCCGAAGTCGATGCCCAGGCCGGCGCCGCCGTCGTCGCCGCGGTGCGCGGCAAGGAGACGCTGGCGCAGGTCAGTCAATTGCAGCTGGATGTTGCGGCGTGGCCGGAGCCGGATGCCTGGCGCACCGAGATCCGCAAGCTGGCGGTGAATGGCGCACGCGGCCTCAGCAGCGCGCAAGGACACTTCCGCTTCGCCTCGACGGCGCAGGGCGTCACGCTCGATGCCGGCGCCGACGGACTGCGTCTCGACGATCTCGCGCCCTGGCTGGCGCTGTGGCGGGACCTGCCGGCCGGCGCCGCGCGGCTGCGCGATGTGCGCGGCGATGTGCACGATCTGGCCCTGCATTACGAGCAGGCGGCACCCGCGGCTGGCGCCGCGGCCGGAACCGCGCCTGCCGCGCACTACAGCCTGCATGCGCGGCTGGCCGGCGCCGGGCTGGCGGCGCAGCCAACGCAGCCCGGCTTCTCCGGCCTCGACGGCGTGGTCGAGGCGGACCAGGACGGCGGCCATCTGCAATTGCATCAGGCCGCGATGCAGGTGCAGTTACCGGATGCCTTCTAGCAGCCGCTGCCGGTTGCATCGCTCAGCGGCGACTTCACCTGGAAGCGCGATCCCGCCGGCTGGCGCATCGGCGCGCAGCCGTTCGACTGGAAGCTGCTCGGCAGTAGCGGCCATGGCCAGCTCAGCCTGCTATTGCCGAGCCAGGCCGATGCTTCGCCGGTGTTGCAGCTCACCGCCGATTTCGCCGTGGAGGATCCGGTGGCGCTGAAGCCCTGGATGCCGAAAGGCTGGGGCGCCGGCGCGCGCGACTGGCTCAATCGCTCCCTGTTGCATGGGCATGTGTCGCAGGGCCATCTGCAGCTCGACGGGCCGCTGGCCGACTATCCCTTCGTCGAAAAGCCCAGCGGACACTGGATACTCGACCTGACCGTAGCCGACGGCACCCTGGCTTATTCGCCGGGCTGGCCGCAGGCGGAGAAGCTGCAGGCCCAGCTGCATTTTCGCGGTCACGGCCTGGCCATCAGCTCCAGCGGCGCGCAGATCAGCGGCAATGCCGTCGACCATATCGAGGCGCAGATTCCGGACTTTCGCAAGGCGCGCCTGACCGTCGACGGCAGCACCCACGGCGACGCCGCGCGTTACTACGATCTGCTGCGCAACAGTCCGATCAGCAAGAAGCTGGACAGCCTGCTGACCCAGACCGACGCCGCCGGCCCGGCGGCGGTCAACCTGCACCTGGAGGTTCCGCTGGACGACGGCGAGCCGCCGCTGCATGTTGCCGGCACGGCGCGCTTCGACGGCGGCACGATCAAGGTGCGCGGCCTCGATCCGCCGATCACCGGCCTGCGCGGCAGCCTGGTCTTCGGTGATAACGGCGTGACCAGCGACGGCCTGAGCGGACAGCTTTACGGCTCTACGCTCAATGCCACCATTCGCGGCGAGCCGGACAACCCGGATGGCGTGCTGCTGGTGCAGACCGATGCGCCGGTGCAACTGGCCGATGGCCTGTTCGCGGCCTACACACCGGACTGGCTGCGGCAACAGCTCAGCGGCACCGCCCACATCGCCGCGCGGCTGCCCTTCGGCGGGCCGCACAGCGGCCAGCTTACCCTGAGCAGCGACCTGCGTGGCGTCGCCACGCGGCTGCCGCAGCCGGTGGCCAAAAGTGCCGGCGACAGCATGCCGGTGACGGTGACGGTGGGGGAAGGCGGCGCCGCCAAAACCAGTGATGCCGATGCCCTGCGGATACGCATCGACGGCGGCGATCGCTTCGGCGTGGGCTTGCGTTTTGCCCGAGTGGCGAAGCCGCCGGGCGACGCGCTGCGTACGCGCGGCATCGAAGTGCGTCTGGGCCCGGGCGTTATGCCGCGCGGCGACGGCGAAGGCCTGTTCGTTTCCGGCACGCCGGCGCTGCTGGAAGTCGGCCCATGGATGGACCTGTTCAGCTCGATCGATGCCGCGGACGTGGCATCGGCCAAGTCATCGCCGCAAGCCCCCGCCGACGGCCTCGCAGTGCGCGGCTTCGACCTGACACCGCAGCGGCTGGTATACCGCGGCGCAGCGCTGCTGCAGGCGCATCTGCAGGGCGGCCCGGTTCCCGGCGGCTGGAGCGTGCAGCTCGATGGCCCCGCTGCGCAGGGGCGCATCGACTTCAGCCGCGCCAACGGCGGACGCTTGCAGGCGCGCCTGCAGCGGCTGCAGGTGCAGCCACTGACCGATATGTCGCCGGCGGGCGGGGACGATGCGCAGGGAGCGCCGTTCGATCCCACCCAGTCGCCGCTGCTCGATCTGAGCTGCGATTCGCTCAAGCTCGGCAGCGCCGATCTCGGGCACTTCACCCTGCTTACCTCGCGCGCCGATGGCGGTCAGAACCTGGATCAGCTCAAGCTCGAAGGCGGCCAGCTGCAGACCAACACGCGCGGCACCTGGCTGCGCCGCAACGGCAGCTCCTACGGCGACCTGTCGTTCGAGTTCGACGCGCGCGATCTGGGCAATGTGCTGCAGGCCTTCGGCTATGCCGAGACCATGGACGCCAAAAAAGCCCGCTTCTCCGGCACCCTGATCTGGCCGCAGGATCCCGCCGGGCTCGACCTGGCGCAGGCGCGCGGCACGGTGTCGCTGGTGGTGGAGAAGGGCACGCTGAAGACGGTCAAGCCGGGCGCCGGGCGCGTGCTCGGCCTGCTCAATCTGTATGCCCTGCCGCGGCGCCTGACTTTCGATTTCCACGACGTGGTGTCGAAGGGGCTGGGTTTCGACACCCTCATCGGCAGCTTCAAGCTGGCCGACGGCCAGGCCCAGAGCAGCGATCTGCAGCTGGTGTCGCCCTCGATGAGGATGGAAATCAACGGCCGCATCGGCCTCGCCGCGCGCGACTACGACCAGAAAATCACCGTTCACCCCGACCTGTCGACCGAGGTGATCGTCGGCGCCACCCTGGTCAATCCGATCGCCGGCGGCGTCGCCCTGATCGCGCAGCAGGTGTTCAACAAGCCGTTCAGCACGCTCAGCCAGTTCAGTTACCGCGTCACCGGCAGCTGGGACAATCCGCAGGTCAAGGGCGGCGACAACAAGGACATGCCGCGCGATCAGCCGCCCGCGCCGGCGGTAACGCCTGCCCCAGGTGCGGCGACGCAACCGCCGCCGGTGGCGCCGCAGGATGACCAGTAGGATTACCCCATGACCGACATGCCCAAAATAATCGATTCCGCGGCGCCGATTGCCGCCGCCATCCAGCTCAGTTCCGTCGCCGACCGCGACGCCAATCTCGCCACCGCCGGGCGGCTGCTGCGCCAGGCCGCGGCCGCCGGCGTCGCGCTGGCGGTGCTGCCCGAGAACTTCGCCTTCATGGGCGCGAAGGAGCGCGACAAGCTGGCCATCGCGGAAGCCGACGGGCAGGGCCCGATCCAGGAGTTCCTTGCCGCCACGGCGCGCGAGTTGAAGCTTTGGATCGTCGCCGGCACCGTGCCGCTGGCGGTGCCCGGCGACGCCGACAAGGTCTACGCCGCCTGCCTGGTGTATGACGCACAAGGCCGGCGCGCCGCGCGTTACGACAAGATCCACATGTTCGATGTCGAGGTGCCGGGCGGGGAACGCTATCGCGAGTCCGCCACCATCGCCCGCGGCGAGTTGAATCCGGTGGTGGTGCCCACGCCCATTGGGCGCCTCGGCCTGAGCGTCTGCTACGACCTGCGTTTTCCCGAGCTGTACCGGGCGCTGGCGGCGCAGGGCGCGGAAGTCCTGTGTGTGCCGGCGGCTTTCACCGCCCGTACCGGTCAGGCCCACTGGGAACCCCTGCTGCGCGCCCGCGCCATCGAGAACCAGTGCTTCCTTATCGCCCCCGGCCAGCACGGCACCCATGCGGGCGGCCGCTCCACCCACGGGCACAGCCTAATCCTCGACCCCTGGGGCGAGATCCTGGCGCAGCAGGCGGACGGCGACGGCGTGGTGGGGGCGCCGCTGCCGCGCCAGCGGCTGGAGCAGGTGCGCAGCAGTTTCCCGGCGTTGAGTCACCGCCGCATGGGCGTCTGATTCTCCTGTCGGAGTAGGATGTGCTGAGCGTAGCGAAGCGCATCAATCGAGTACCGTATCGCGGTAAACGATGCGCTTCGCTACGCTCAGCACATCCTACGGGCCCATAATGCCCATAATCTTGGAAGCGCCCGCTTTTCCCCCATAATTCCCCTATGAGCCAATCCCTAGACCTAGCCCGCCGCACCCTGCTGGCGCCGGCCGAACTCGACGAGTCGCGCATCCAGCGCGTGCTCGGCGGCCTGATGAAGCCCGGTGTCGATGCCGCCGAGTTGTACTTCCAGCATGCGGTGACGGAGAGCTGGTTCTTCGAAGACGGCATCGTCAAGCAGGGCAGCCACCACACCGAGCAGGGCGTGGGCGTGCGCGCCATGGCCGGCGAGAAGCAGGGCTTCGCCTATTCCGACGAGATCGCGCTGCCGGCGCTGACCGATGCCGCCGGCGCCGCCGGCGCTATCGTCCGCCAGGGCCAGAGCGGCAGCCTGGCGGTGAAGCAGGCCACGGCCACGCCGGCCCTGTACGGCGCGGCCAATCCGCTCGATTCCTGGCCGGTGGAGAAGAAGCTCGACCTGCTCAAGCGCGCCGACGCCGCGGCACGCGCCGCCGATGCGCGCGTCACCCAGGTGATGGTGACGCTGGCCGGCAGCCATGAAGTGGTGCTGGTGGCCGCCACCGACGGCACCCTGGCCGCCGATGTGCGGCCGCTGGTGCGCCTGAATGTTTCGGTGATCGCGGAGGACAAGGGCCGCCGCGAGCAGTCCAGCACCGGCGGTGGCGGCCGCGGCGCTTACGCCGATTTCTTCGGCGGCGATACCGCCGAGCAGTATGCGCGGGAAGCGGTGCGCCAGGCCATCACCCTGCTCTCGGCGATTGCCGCGCCGGCCGGCTCGATGCCGGTGGTGCTGGGCCCGGGCTGGCCCGGCGTGATGCTGCACGAGGCGGTGGGCCACGGCCTGGAAGGCGATTTCAACCGCAAGGGCACCTCGGCCTATTCCGGCCGCATCGGCCAGAAGGTGGCCAGCCCGCTGTGCACCGTGGTTGACGACGGCACCCTGCCGAACCGCCGCGGCTCGCTGACCCTCGACGACGAGGGCACGCCGACCCAGTGCACCACCCTGATCGAGAACGGCATCCTCAAGGGTTATATCCAGGACAAGCTCAACGCGCGCCTGATGGGCATGCAGCCCACCGGCAACGGCCGCCGCGAATCCTTCGCCCACCTGCCGATGCCGCGCATGACCAACACCTACCTGCTGGCCGGTCCGCACGATCCTGAGGAGATCATCCGCTCGGTGAAGAAGGGCCTCTACGCGGTCAACTTCGCCGGCGGCCAGGTCGACATCACCAACGGCAACTACGTCTTCTCGGCCAGCGAGGCCTACCTGATCGAGGACGGCAAGGTGACCCGCCCGGTGAAGGGCGCTACCCTCACCGGCAACGGCCCGGAGTCGCTGTCGCGGGTGTCGATGCTGGGCACCGACATGAAGCTCGACAGCGGCATCGGCGTCTGCGGCAAGGATGGGCAGAGCGTGCCGGTGGGCGTGGGCCAGCCGACCCTGAAGATCGACGCGATGACCGTGGGCGGCACGCATGTCTGAGGCGGAGGCAGGCCCGGCCGTTCACCAAGCCGATCCCGCCGCACGCCGCAAGCTGCTGTTGCTGGCACCGGTCGGGATAGGGCTGCTGTTGACTCTCGCCTGGTGGTTTCAGGGTCACCTCGACAACCTGTCAGTGGATACGACGGAACAGTTGAAGGAATCGACCTTCGAAGTGATCGACAACTTTACCCATGCGCTTTACTGCAGTGCCGTCTTGCTGGGCCTGCTCGCCATCTACTGGTTGCGACTTGGCCGCCGTATCGACGCCGCGCCGCAATACCCGATGCCGCAGATGCGCCTGTTCCATGACATGCGCATCGTGCGCGGCGAAGCCAAGCGCAGGCAGGCGCGGCGGGCGCGCCAGTCGGCCATCGCCGCCATGGTCGGCGCGGCGGTATTGCTGGGCACTGCGGTGGTTCTGCCGCGGCGCATCGCCAGTGAGCACCCTATCCTGTTCCAGCAGGCGGCTCCGGCCGTGAAGCTGAACGGCGGCGCGCCGGCAAAACTGCCCAAGACTCCATGAGCCGGCGCGCGCTGGGCACCTTGCGCATCATCGGCGGCGAATGGCGCAGCCGGCTGATCGAATTCGATGCCGACGCCGGTGTGCGGCCCACGCCGGACCGGGTGCGGCAGACGCTGTTCGACTGGCTGTCGCCGCTGATCGCCGGTGCCACTTGCCTGGACCTGTTCGCCGGTAGCGGCGCGCTCGGCTTCGAGGCCCTGTCGCGCGGCGCTGCCCGCACCAGCTTCATCGAGCAGGGTACGCAGCAGGCAGCGGGGCTGCGTGCCGCCGCCCTCAAGCTCGCCGCCGGCGACCGCGCCGAAATCGTGCCGGGCGACGGCCTGTCGTGGCTGCGCAACACGGCGAGCCGTTATGACGTGGTGTTCCTCGATCCGCCTTACGGCGCCGGGCTGCTGGCGCCGGCGCTGGCGGCCCTGCCGCGGGTGTTGAAGGGCATGCACCGCGTGTATCTGGAGTGGCCGCAGGGACAGCCGCCCGAGCTGCCGCCGGGCTACAGCCTGTTGAAGGAAAAGAACGCCGGTCAGGTAAGCTACGGGCTCGCCGTTTTCAACGCCGCAGCCGCCGGGACCTGAAGCAAGGGAGAACAACTTGAGCGTCATCGCCGCCTATTCGGGTACCTTCGATCCGATCACGCTGGGCCACAACGACATCATCCACCGCGCCTCGCGCATGTTCCCCAGGCTGATCGTCGCGGTCGGCCTCAATATCACCAAGAACCCCAAGTTCACCATCGACGAGCGCATTGCGCTGATCCAGGCCTCGGTGCAGGATCTCGGTAACGTCGAGGTGATCGGCTTCACCGGCTTGGTGGTGGATTTCGCCCGCGAGCATGGCGTCACCGTGCTGGTGCGCGGTGTGCGCACCGTCGGCGACGTCGACTACGAAAAGCAGATGGCGGTGATGAATCGCGACCTGTACCCGGAGCTGGATACGGTGTTGCTGGCGCCCTCGCCGCAGTTCGCGCACCTGTCCTCAAGCCTGGTGCGCGAGCTGGCCAGTCTGGGGGCGCCGGTGAAGAAGCTGGTGCCCAAGGCGGTGATGCCGCTGCTGCTGGAGCGCTTCGGGCGCAAGAAGTAATCCGCGGCGGAACCGCTCAAGCCGCCGCAGCATCGGCCCCCCCGCCCAATGGGCGCGAGGGGCCGGCTCTCGATCCCTACTTGGTCTTCGGCGGCGGCTGAGCCGGATTGCCCGGCGTGGCCGACGGCGTGGAGCTGTCGTCGCCGTAGTCGCTCAGGCCCAGGTCGTCGGGAGGCGGATTGCCGTCGTAGACCAGCGCCTGGCGATGCTGCAGATAGGCGGTGCGAACGAACAGGTAGGTATCGAACTGCGATTCCAGCAGGCTGTCCGAGGGCAGCGCGTTGGCGCGGCGATTGACGCTGTCGAGGACGTAGGTGGCGAGATAGTGCGGCAGGTCGTAGCGTCCCGGCAGGTAATAGGTGGGATTGCTGAACATGTCCACACCCCTGCCGAGCAGATCGCGGTTGTCGCTGGGCCCGAGGAACGGAATCATCAGGTACCAGCCTTCACCCATGCCCCAGTAGCCCAGCGTCTGGCCGAAGTCCTCGTCGTGCTTGACCAGGCCGACGCGGGTGCCGACATCGACCAGTCCGCCGATACCCCAGATGCTGTTGACCACGAAGCGCCCGGTGTCGGCGGCGCCTTGGGTGAACTTGGCCTGGAAGAAATCGTTGACGATGGTGGTCGGGTAGATCAGGTTGGAGAAGAAATTGGTGACGCCTTCGCGTGCCAAGCCCGGGGTAACGGCGACATAGCCCTTGGCTGCCGGCTTGAGCACGTACTGATCGGCCTTGGAGTTGAAGGTCCACATCGCCCGGTTGACCGGTTCGAGCGGATCGGACGGATCGTCCGCCGGGTGGTGGGCGCAGCTGGCCAGCAGTACGGCGGCGGCGATGGAGCAGCAACGTTGCAATCTGCCCATACAGGCTCCCTGTTTATTCGAAACGCAAAATTTGGTCGAGGCCGAAGAACCTGGCGAGCTGGGTGATCTGCCCGTTGGCGCCGCGGATGCTCAATTGCCGGCCCTTGGCCTTGCTGCGCCGGCTCACTTCCAGCAGCAGGGCCAAGCCGGCGCTATCGGCCTTGCTGATGCCGCTCAGGTCCAGCACTCCCGTCGCGCCCAGCGCTTCCGCCTGTGCCAGCAATTGCGGCACCCGCGCGAAGCTCAGTTCGCCTTGAAGAGTTCCCTGGGCCGTGTTCACTGCAAATTTCCCTGGCGGCTCACTGGCCGCTCAGTTGGCTTTCTGCTGCGAGTTGCTGCTCGAATCGGACTTGAACTGCCCGTTCTGCATCCGCGAGATCACGTCGTCAAGGCTGGTGCGCTTGATCTCGGAATTGAGCTGGGTCCGGAAATTCAGCACCAGCGACACGTTTTCGACGGTAATGTCGTAGATCTTCCAGTCGCCGTCGACCACGTGCACCCGGAAACCGATGGCGTAGGACTGCCCATTGTCGCGCGACAGCGAGGTGTTGACCGCCGCGTCCGTGGCATTGGGCGCCAGGCGCGGCGGCATCCAGTTGATGGTGGCCGACTTGTAGTTGTCCAGCATGGCATTGGCGTAGCTGTGCACCAGCATGTCCTTGAATGCCGTGGCGAAGCGCGTGCGCTGGTCCGGCGTGGCAGTCCTGTAGTTGGCGCCCAGCACCAGCTTGGCGATGCCCGGCACGTCGAAGCGCGGCACCACTACATCGTTCACCGCCTGGTAGAACTTGGGCTGGTCGGCCTTGTACTCGGCGTAGTGGTCCTTGATCATGCCGCGGATCTGGTCGGTGGTGGTTTTCAGCGCCACGTCCGGAGCCTGGGCCGGCGCCGTATCCGCCCGGGCGGCGGACATGCCCATGGACACCGTGACTGCCAGGGCCAGGGCCACAACGGGGCGGGTCAGAAACTTGATCATGGGTGACGACTCCTTACTTTGATTTCGGCGCCGCTGCCGGCGCCGGCTGCGCGGCATTCTGGGACTGCGAGCTGTTGTTGTCCTTCTGCGTCATCGAAGTCAGGAACTGGCCGATCAGGTTCTCCAGCACAAAGGCCGACTGGGTGAACTTGATCTCGTCCCCGTTCTTCAACGGCTTGTCGTCACCACCGGGTTCCAGACCGACATACTGCTCGCCGAGCAGGCCGGAAGTCAGGATCTTGGCGGTTGAATCCTGGGGAATATTGGACTGGCTGCCCTCGATTTCAAGGGTGGTCACCGCCTGAAAGCTGGTGGGGTCGATGCTGATGCCCTTGACCCGCCCGATTTTGACGCCGGCCATCCTCACCGAAGCGCCCATGGCCAGGCCGCCGATGGTATCGAACCGGGCGGTGACCTTGTAGTTGTTGCTGCCGGTGCCCACCGTATCCAGGCTGGCCACGCGGAAGGTCAGCAGGAAGATCGCCGCCACGCCGAGGCAGACGAAAAATCCGACGAGTATTTCCAGTGCTCTCGATTGCATAAACCCGAATCCTCAACTCTCCGCCTCGATTCCGAGGCATTAACCGGATCCGAAGATCCGGCGCTCAGCGGGAAACCAGCGACAGCTTTACCGAAACATGAACGCGGTCAGGATGAAATCCAGCGCCAGCACCACCAGCGAGGACACCACCACGGTGGAAGTGGTGGCGCGCGCGACGCCTTCCGAATTGGGCGCCGCATGGTAGCCCTGGTACAGGGCGATCCAGTTCACCGCCACCCCGAACACCATGCTCTTGATCAGGCTCTCGATAATGTCGTGCGGGTGCAGGCCGGAGTGGATCTGCGACCAGTAGGAGCCGTCGTCCACGCCCAGCATCACTACGCCCACCAGGTGGCCGCCGGCGACGCCGATCGCCATCAACGAGAAGATCGAGGCCAGCAGCGGCATGGCGATGAGGCCGGCGAGGAAGCGCGGCGCGATGACCCGCTTGATCGGGTCCACCGCCATCATTTCCATGCCGGACAGCTGGTCGGTGGCCTTCATCAGGCCGATTTCGGCGGCCAGCGAGGAGCCGGCGCGCCCGGCGAAGAGCAGTGCCGTGACCACTGGGCCGAGCTCGCGGATCACGCCGAAAGCCACCACCACTCCCAGCGCCGAGGAGGCGCCGAACTGCGCCAGGGTGCGATAGCCCTGCAGCGCCAGCACCGCGCCGATGAAGGAGCCGGAGATGGCCACGATGATCAGCGACAGCATGCCGATCGAGTAGATCTGCTGCACCACCAGGCGCGGCCGCAGCAGCGCCGCCGGCAGCGCGGCGATCATGGTGAACAGGAACAGCGTGGCCTCGCCAAGGCCGCGCAGGAATTCGCTGACGATGCCCACCAGCTTCATGCGGCGGCGCCCCCGAGCAGGTCCGTGGCGTAGTCGCGGGAAGTCTTGTAGTTGAAGGCCACCGGCCCGTCCGGCTTGCCGTCGAGGAACTGCCGCACCATCGGCGACTGGCTGGTGCGGATCGCCTCCGGCGTGCCGCGCTCCAGCACCTTGCCGCCGGCGACGACGTAGGCGTAGTCGGAGATCGACAGCACTTCCTCGACGTCGTGCGAGACCAGGATCGAGGTCAGGCCGAGGGCTTCGTTGAGGGTGCGGACCAGGCGCATCAGCACGCCCATCGAGATCGGGTCCTGGCCGGTGAAGGGCTCGTCATACATCACCAGGGCCGGCTCCAGCGCCACCGCGCGCGCCAGCGCCACGCGCCGCGCCATGCCGCCGGAAATCTGCTCCGGATAAAGCGCCGCCGCACCGCGCAGGCCGACCGCTTCCAGCTTCATCAGCACCACGTCGCGGATCATGCTCTCGGGCAGGCCGGAGTGCTCGCGCAGGGGGAAGGCGACGTTCTCGAACACCGTCAGATCGGTCAGCAGCGCACCATTCTGGAACAGCATGCCCATGCGCTTGCGCATCTCGAATAGCTGCGCGCGCGACTGCTTATGCACATCGGCGCCGTCGAACTGCACCGAGCCGGCCTGCGGCCGCCACTGCCCGCCGATCAGCCGCAGCAGGGTGGTCTTGCCGGTGCCGCTCGGCCCCATGATGGCGGTGACCTTGCCGCGCGGGATGTCGATGTCGACGCCGTCGTAGATCACGCGCGGACCGAACGCAAAGCGCAGGTCGCGCACGCGCACCAGGATATCTTGGCCGGTGGGGGTCATGGCAGGGGGAAGCCGTGATAGTTGAATACGCGAGGCTGGGTATGCGGGCCGTGGATGCGAAACTACCGTAGCGTCTCCATTCTACGCGATTGACGCCACTTTGGAGGCGCGGCGAGTCGCTTGGTTCCGCCTTGAAATAAATCTTAACCTGACGCAGGGCCTAGATTATTCAGCAAGATAGGCTCGAGGTCGCGCTCCACCTCGGCCACAGCGGCTGGGCCGCCGAGTTCGGCCACCTGGGTCATGCGCATGCCGCTGAGGCCGCAGGGATTGATGCGGCCGAACGGCTCCAGGTCCATGTTCACGTTCAGCGCGATGCCGTGATAGCTGCAGCCGCGGCTGACGCGCAGTCCAAGCGAACCGATCTTGCGCATTTCGGTGACACCGTCCGGCCATTGGCGCTCGACATAAACCCCCGGCGCATCGGCCCGCGCCCGCGCCGCAATGCCATAGCCGGCGAGGGTATCCACCATCGCCTGCTCCAGCCGCCGCACCAGCTCGCGCGGCCCGTAGCCGAGGCGGTGCAGATCGAGCAGCACATACACCACCGCCTGGCCGGGCCCATGATAGGTCACCTGGCCGCCGCGGTTGCTCTGCACGATGGGAATGTCGCCCGGTGCCAGCACGTGCTCGGGCTTGCCGGCCTGGCCCTGGGTGAATACCGGGGGATGTTGCAGAAACCACAGCTCGTCTGCCGCGTCGGCGCCGCGCGCGGCGGTGAAATCGCGCATCAGGGCGTAGGTTTCGCTGTAGTCGCGCTGGCCGAGCTGGCGGATCCGCGTTGCGCTCTGTGCCATGACCGCCCTGTTACAGGGACAGTACTACGGCTGGATCGGCGCTGATGGCCTTGGTGATGCGGGTCAGGTGCGCCTCATCCTCGGCGACGAAGATCAGGGTCAGGCACTGATACTTGCCATTGGCCGAGGCGCGGCGCTCCACCTCCAGCCCGGCTTCGGGCTGGAGGTGGCTGCGCACCAGGCTTTGCAGCCTTTCCTCCACCCCGTCCTCGGGGCGGACGAAGACCTTCACCGGGAAGGAGCAGGGATAGACGAGGCCGACGACTTCGCTGGGCTTGGGTTCCATGCGTTTCAATATACGGCCGGCGGGGTCTCTTTCAATTCCTTTCAATTGACATCAGGCGGGTCTCAAAGCCCCAGCCACAGCTTGATCTGGTCGATCAGGCGGTGCAGAAAACCGCCGGCCGGGACGTCCTTGAGCGCCACCAGCGGCACCGTCTTCACCACCTTGCCCGCCACCAGGATCGTCGCCTGGCCCACCTGCTGGCCGGCGCTCAGCGGCGCGACCAGCTTGCCGTTGATCTGCGGCTGCACCTGCAGCTGATCCTTTTCGCCGGCGGCCAGGGACAGGTAGATCGGCTCCAGCGTGCCGATGCCGACTTCCGTCTCCGCGCCCTTGTAGACGCGGGCGTTCTGGATCGGCGCTGCGCTGCCGAGCACGCTGGCGGTGTCGAAATTGCGGAAGCCGTAGTTGAGCAGTTCCAGGTTGGCCTGCTCGCGGTAGGCCCAGGTCTTGCCGCCCATCACCACCGAGATCAGGCGGCGGCCGTCGCGCCTGGCCGAGGCCAGCAGGCAGTAGCCGGCGGCTTCGGTGTGGCCGGTCTTGATGCCGTCCACCGAGGGGTCCTTTTCCAGCAGGCCGTTGCGGTTCGGCTGCGGCTTGGCCACGCCGTACTTGAACTCGCGCTCGGAGAAATACTTGTAGTCCTCCGGGAAATTGCGGATCAGGGCGCTGGCCAGCGTCACCAGGTCGTGCGCGCTGGTGTAGTGCTGCTCGTTGGGCATGCCGCTGGCGTCGACGAAATGCGTGTTGTTCATGCCCAGCTTCTTCGCATACTGGTTCATGATCTGGGCGAAGGCATCTTCGCTGCCAGCGATGTGCTCGGCCAGCGCCACGCTGGCGTCGTTGCCGGAGACGATGATGATGCCGCGCAGCAGGTTCTCGATGGTGACGCTGCTGCCCAGGTCGAGGAACATGCGCGATTCGCTGGAATCCTTGCCTTCGGACCAGGCTTTCTGGCTCACCACTGCGGTGTCGGTGAGCTTGAGGCGGCCCTGCTTGATCATGTCGAAGGCGATGTAGACCGTCATCACCTTGGTGATGCTGGCCGGCTCGACGTGCATGTCGGGGTTCAGGCTGGCGATGATGTCGCCGCTCTGGAAATCGAGCAGGGCATAGCTCTTGCCGTCGATCGGCGGCGGATCGGGCGCGGCGGCGAAGGCGGCGCCGGAAATGGAGAAGAGGGAAACAGCGAGACCGAGCAGGCCGGATTTCAGATTCATCGACTGGGAGCCGTGTTCAACGTGGGGGAGATAAGGCCAGGAAGGATTCGGATGGCAGCGGCATTTTACTGTACGGCAGATGGCAAGGGACTATTCCATCACCGGAACCGCGGGCATTTGCAGCTCGCTGAGGTGTTTGCGCACCACGGCCAGCATGTCGTCGTCGACAAACGGGCCGATCAGCACCCGGCTGACGCTGTTGCCGTTGCGCACATCGTTCTTCAGCTGCACGTTGGAGATGCCCAGGCCGTTGAGCTGCTCGCGCATGGTCACCGCATTGATCGGGTCGTTGAACAGGCCGGTTTGCAGGTAGCGCACGGTGGGCGCCACCGCCTGCGCCGGAACCGTCAGCACCGGTGGGCCGGACGCCGCGACGGGACGTGCGCTGGCCACCTCCAGGCGGGTTGGTGCAGGCACAGCGGCCGCAGGCTGGGGTGAGGGCGCCGCCGGCTGCGGCACTGCCATCTGCGCCGGGGGCGCCGCCGCCAGCGCAACGGACATCGTCGGAGTGGGTAGCCGTGGCGGCGCGGGGGCTGGCGCCGCAACCTGAATGGGGGGCGGCATTGGCAACGGTGCCGGCGGACGGTTGCCGGCGAACTGGGTGGTCGGGTTCGGCATGCTCGGGTCGATGGCTTCCACTTCCACCGGAATCGAGCCCTTGCCGAGGCTGCCGAGCTTCACCGCAGCGGTATATGACAGATCGATGATGCGGCCCTCGTGGAACGGGCCGCGGTCGTTGATGCGCACCACCACGCTGTGGCCGTTGTCCAGGTTGGTGACGCGGGCATAGCAGGGGATCGGCAGCGTCTTATGCGCCGCCGTCATCTTGAACATGTCGTAGGGCTCGCCGCTGGACGTGCGCTTGCCCTGGAATTTCTTGCCGTACCAGGAGGCATAGCCGCGCTCCTTGTAGCCGCGGGTGTCCTTGAGGATGACGTAATGATCGCCGTAGACCTCATAGGAATCGGGATTGCCGAAGTTGCTCCTGGGCTCGGCCTGGGGTACCGCGTCGGGGATCTGCGCCACGTTCGCCGGAATCTCTTCTGCCGCCGGCGGGCCGTCCTGGCTGGGATTGTCCGGCGTGGCCGCAGCGGCAGCTGAGGCTGTGGCGGCATGGGTGTGAGCATGAGCGGACGCGGTCGGGCGCACCGCCTCACTGCCACAACCTGCAAGCAGTGCGGCAAGGCTGCACAACACAATAGCGGCGAGGCTGCGCATGGCAGCGACGTCTAGCCCGATCACTGACTATCTTCCGCCAGTTTCAGTTCATATGCCAGTGACGTCACTGCCATCGCATAGAAGACCCGCGGGTTGTACGACATCACCGCGTAGAAATTGGGCAGCGCGATCCAGTATTCGGGGGCGCCGGCGTTGTGGCTCAGCTCCAGCAGGCCGGCGGGCATGTCGCCCGGCAATGCCGCCGGCGCGGCCACCCCGGCCTGGCGCAGCGTGGCGATGGTCTGCCCCGGCAGCTTGGCGTTGCGCATCACCGAGTCCGGCGGCGCCGCGGTGGAGGCGACGCCGGCCAGCAGGGCCTGGCCGCGTTGCCAGCTGCGCTGCGGGTCGTAGTTCACCAGGTAGTTGGCGACGCTGCCGATGGCGTCGGCCGGCGACCACAGGTCGGCGCGGCCGTCGCCGTCGAAATCCACCGCGAGAGTGCGGTAGTTGCTCGGCATGAACTGGGCCAGTCCCATCGCCCCGGCGTAGGAGCCGCGCAGATCGGTCGGCTGGAAGCGCTCGTCGCGGCACAGCACGAAGAATTGCGCCAGCTGGTCGAAGAAAAACGGCGCCCGTGTCGGATGATCGAAGCCCAGGGTGGCGAGCGAGTCGAGTACGCGGAACTTGCCGGTGTAGGCGCCGTACTTGGTTTCCACGCCGAGCAGGGCGGTGATCACTTCCGGCGGCACGCCGTACTGCTGCTGGGCCTTGTCCAGCCACTTCTTCTGCTCCTGCATGAAGCGCAGGCCGTTGGCGATGTTGAGCGGAGTGACGTGCAGCGGCTTGTAGTCCTCCCAGGTCAGGGTCTTTTCCTTGTTGGTCTGCTCGCTGTGGATCAGCTGCGGCAGCAGCTGCGCCTGCTTCAGGGCGGCCTTGACGTCGTCGAGATCGTCCGCGGAAAAGCTGTACTGGGTTTTCAGCGTCTGCAGCAGCTCCGGGGTCTTGGCGTTGTCGCTGTAGTCAGCGGCGGCGGCACCGGCGCACAGGCATAGCAGGGCAGCGAGGAAGATGCGCATGGTCGCGGAGCCCTGGTCTAGCTGGTCAACAGCTTGCGATGCGTCTGCACCGACATGAGGATGCCGAAGCCGGCCAGCAGGGTCACCGCGGAGGTGCCGCCGTAGCTGACCAAGGGCAGCGGCACGCCCACCACCGGCACCAGGCCGATGACCATGCCGCAGTTAATGAAGACGTAGATGAAGAAGGTCAGGCCAAGGCTGCCGGCAAGCAGGCGCTGGAAGGTGTCCTGGCCGCGCATCGAGATGACCAGGCAGCGGATGACGATGGCGGTATAGAGCAGCAGCAGCAGCAGCACGCCGATCAGGCCCAACTCCTCCGAATACACCGCGAAGATGAAGTCGGTATGCGCTTCCGGCAGGAAGTCGAGGTTGGCCTGGGTGCCCATCAGCCAGCCCTTGCCGAACAGGCCGCCCGAGCCGATGGCGATCTTGCTCTGCGTGATGTGGTAGCCGGCGCCGAGCGGATCGCGCTCCGGGTCGAGGAAGGTGAGCAGGCGGTTGCGCTGGTAGTCGTGCAGCTTCAGCCACAGCAGTGGCGCCGCCGCCGCCACCGCGCCCACGGCGAGGAAGATCCAGCGCCAGCGCAGGCCGCCGAAGAACAGCGCCAGCACGCCGGCGGTGACCACCAGCAGGGCGGTGCCGAGGTCCGGCTGGATCGCAATCAGGCCGGTCGGCACCATGATCAGGCCGAGGCTGACCAGCAGGGTGCCCAGGCTTGGCGGCAGATGCCGGCTTTGCAGATAGGCGGCCACCGCGATCGGCGCCGCCAGCTTCATCAGCTCCGACGGCTGAAAGCGCATCACTCCCAGGTCGAGCCAGCGCTGCGCGCCCTTGGCGTGCTGGCCCAGCACCGCCACCGCCACCAGCAGCAGCATCGAGAAGCCGTAGAACCAGGGCGCGGCGGCGCGGTAGAACTCCGGCGGCGCCTGCGCCAGCACGATCATCACCACCAGGCCCAGCACCAGGCGCTGCGCCTGGCTGATGACCATGCCGAGCGACTGCCCGGTGGCCGAATACAACACGAACAGGCCCACCGCCGACACCAGCAGCAGCAGCACGCCCAGCACCAGGTCGAAGTGCCAGCGCGCGAACCAGGCGCCCCAGCTGTTGACGGGCTTGGGGGCGGAACTGATGACGCTTACGTTGACTGTCATTGACGTGAATGTCGCGCAGCGACGCTTGCGTCCCTCGCCCGTGCAGCGGGAGAGGGGGGGGGCAATCGCGGAGCGATTGGTGGGGTGAGGGCGGCCATGTCCATAGCTAAATTCATCTTCCGGGGTGTGCTATCCGACATGGCCTTAATGATCCGTTCAAGGCAGGATGCCGCGGCGGCTGCGGCGGCCGCGCATGTCGCCCAGCATGCCGGCGATCAGCGGCCACAGCAGGCTGGTGCTGAGCAGGGGCAGCCAGCGGTGCAGGGGATCGGCCTGATGATGGGTCAGGCCGTCGATCCAGAACATCAGGAAGATGTAGATCGCCCATACCGGCACCAGCGTTAGCGTCGCCTGCCACAGCGGGAACGCCAGCAGCGTGCCGCTCAGGCGCCGCGTCGCGTAAGCCACCGTCACCAGGCCCAGTGCGTACTGCCCCAATGGCGCGCCGTAGAGCACGTCGCAGCACAGTCCCAGCAGCCAGGCCGCCAGCAGCGCCGGCATTTCCGGTGCATACACCGCCCAGTAGGCCAGGGTCAGCGCCAGCAGCAGCGGCCGGAACGAGGCGATGAAGTCCGGCAGCGCCAGGACCTGCAGACCCAGTGCCAGCAGCAGGCTGAACATGAAGACCAGTGGATTGCTGTCGCGGTTCATCGGTGCGGCACGGCTGGAGTGGCGGGCTTGGCCGGCGCGGGCGCTGCTGCCGGTGCGGGGGTCTTCTGCGGGGTCTCGAGCTTGTGCGCGGCCGTGGTGTCGCGCTTGCTCGGCGCAGCCGCCGCTGCCTTGGCGTTAGCGGCGGTATTGCCGCTGGCGTCGGCGGGGCGCTCGACCGCGGGTTCCGGCTCCGCCGCCAGCGCCGGGCGTTCCGACCACACCAGCAGGGCCTGGTGGCCTTGATTGAGCCGGGCGGTGGGGTAGGCGATGCCTTCCATGAAGCTTTCGCCGGCCGGATGGCGCAGTTCGTTGATCTTGCCCACCGGGTAGCCGGGCGGGAAGCGCCCACCAAGCCCGGAGGACACCAGCAGGTCGCCCACCTTGATGTCGGCATTGCCGGGCAGGAAGGGCAGCGACAGGGTCTGGCCGTCGCCGCGGCCCCGCGCGATGGTCTGCAGGCCGGTGCGATTGATCTCCACCGGTACGCTGTTGTCCAGGTCGGTGACCAGCAGGGCCACGCTGCTGCCGGGGTTGACCTGCATCACCTGGCCCATGATGCCGTCGGCATCGACCAGGGCCTGGCCCTTGTAGACGCCGTCTCGCTCGCCCTTGTTGAGCACGATCTGCCGGTAGGGCTCCTGGCTCACCTGCATGATCTCCGCGATCAGCACGCGGGTCTGCAGCGAGGCGGCGGAAGACAGCAGTTCGCGGATGCGCGCGTTCTCGGCTTCCAGCGCGTCCAGGCGCAGCAGCCGACCTTCCAGCTCCAGCTGCTTCTGATGCAGGGCCTGGTTTTCGATAAGCAGCGCTTCGCGGCTGCGGAAATGGTCGCCAAGATTGAAGGTGGCCTGCGGCAGCGAAGTCAGCCATAGAATTGGCTGCAGGGCGCGCGCAGTCCAATCCCGGATCGGCCGCAGGCGCGCGTCGCCACGGTGATCGGTGACCATCAGGCCGATCGACAGGACGGCGAAGAGTAGGTATTTCAGCCCCAGGCCGATGCCACGGGGAAACAGCGTTTTGCGGGCTGCGTCGCTAAGCGTGTTCAAAGCAGTGGTCGGTTTCCAGTTGCCGGTTTCCAGTTTCGTTGCGCCGCAACCGGCGCACTGATTTTGCCCTTACCGTGGCCCGCTGGCTACAAGGAAAAACAGCTGCCCGACACCTGCCGAGCGACCCCGCTTTTACTGGAAACTGGCCACCAATAACTGGAAACTGCTTGTTCAATCCATCAGGTAGATGTCGCCCTGCCGGTCGAGCATGTCGAGCAGCATGCCGCCGCCGCGTGCCACGCAGGTCAGGGGGTCATCGGCGATGATCACCGGCAGGCCGGTCTCCTCCGAGATCAGCTTGTCCAGGTCGCGCAGCAGGGCGCCGCCGCCGGTCAGCACGATGCCGCGCTCGGCCACGTCCGAGCCCAGTTCCGGCGGGGTGCGCTCCAGCGCCTGCTTCACCGCCTTGACGATGCCGGCCAGCGGCTCCTGCAGGGCGTCGAGGATCTCGTTGGAGTTCATGGTGAAGTTGCGCGGCACGCCGGCGGCCAGGTGGCGGCCGACGACGTCGATTTCCTGCACTTCCGGCCCCGGGAAGGCGGTGCCGATTTCCTGCTTGATGCGCTCGGCGGTGGCCTCGCCGATCAGCATGTTGTACTGGCGGCGCACGTAGCTGACGATGGCCTCGTCGAACTTGTCGCCGCCGATGCGCACGCTCTCGGCGTAGACGATGCCGTTGAGCGAGATCACCGCCACTTCGGAAGTGCCGCCGCCGATGTCGACCACCATCGAGCCGCGGGCCTCGGAGATCGGGATGCCGGCGCCCAGCGCTGCGGCGATCGGCTCCTCGATGACGAACACCTTGCGCGCGCCGGCGTTTTCCACCGACTCGCGGATGGCGCGGCGTTCCACCTGGGTGGAGCCGTAGGGCACGCACACCACCACGCGGGTCATCGGGCGCATCACGCGGCCCTTCTGCACCTTGCGGATGAAATGCTGCAGCATCTTTTCCGTGACCGTGTAGTCGGCGATGACGCCGTCGCGCAGCGGGCGGATGGTGGAGATATTGGTGGGGGTGCGGCCGAGCATGCGCTTGGCGTCGAGGCCCACCGCCTCGATTTTCTTGCTGCCGCGGGAATCCAGGCGGATGGCGACCACCGAAGGCTCGTTCAGGACGATGCCTTCATCCCGTACGTAGACGAGCGTATTGGCGGTGCCGAGGTCGATGGAGAGGTCGTTTACGAAGAGGCGGCGGACGGCGTCGAACATCGTTTTGTGTAAATCCGGATTCGTTGGAAGGGAAGCGTTGGAAAGTGTCGCTGCTTGAGCTGAGCTTGGACGGCTTTATTCGGGATTTTGGCGCTACGGGAGCCGCCTCGGGGCGGGCCCGGGCGCAGTGCGGCAGGCGTAGGGAACTTGTAAATCGTTTATCATTTCATGATAGCGCATTTTCTTCCGTGAAAGTCTGCCGTTTGGCCGGTTTTGCACCGTTCTCGACCAGCCCGCGACAGTCTGTCCGATTTCCAATCCAGCCAATTCCTTTCGACTGAATCGCCCGATGAGCCTGAGCCCGGAACAAGTCAAACAGGTCGCGCATCTTGCGCGACTGTCGCTGCCGCCCGAGAAAGTAGAACCTTATGCGCGGCAGTTGTCCAACATTCTGGAGATGGTGGGCCAGTTATCCGGCGCCGCCACCGACGGCGTGCAGCCGATGGCGCACCCGCTGGACATGGTACAGCGCCTGCGTCCGGATGCGGTCAGCGAGGAAAACCGCCGCGATGCCTTCCAGGCCATCGCCCCCGCCGTGGAAAATGGCCTTTACCTGGTGCCCAAGGTCATCGAATGAGCCTGCACGAACTGTCCCTGCGCGAACTGGGTGAAGGCCTGCGCGCCAAGAAATTCTCCAGTCGTGAGCTTACCCAGCACTACCTGGGCCGCATCGGCCGGCACGACCCGGCGCTGAACAGCTACATCACCGTCACCGCCGACCGCGCCCTGGCCCAGGCCGACGCCGCCGATGCCCGGCTGGCCGCCGGCCAAGGCTCGGCCCTGACCGGTATCCCATTGGCGCAGAAGGATATTTTCTGCACTTCTGGGGTGCGGACCTCCTGCGGCTCGAAGATGCTGGACAAGTTCATCGCCCCTTACGACGCCACCATCGTGCGCAAGCTCGACGGCGCCGGCATGGTCATGCTGGGCAAGGCCAACATGGACGAATTCGCCATGGGCTCGTCCAACGAGACCTCGTTCTACGGTCCGGTGAAGAATCCCTGGGACGTCGAGCGCGTGCCCGGCGGCTCCTCCGGCGGCTCGGTGGCCGCAGTGGCGGCCGGCCTGGCGCCGGTGGCCACCGCCACCGATACCGGCGGCTCCATCCGCCAGCCCGCGGCGCTGACCAATCTCACCGGCATCAAGCCCACCTACGGCCGCGTCTCGCGCTACGGCATGATCGCCTTCGCCTCCAGCCTGGATCAGGCCGGGGTGGTGGCGCGCAGCGCCGAGGATGCCGCCGTGGTGCTGCAGGCCATGTCCGGCTTCGACCCGCTGGATTCCACCAGCGTCGAGCGGCCGGTGGACGATTACGTCGGGGCGCTGGGCGCTTCCATTCGCGGCCTGCGCATCGGCCTGCCCAAGGAGTATTTCGCCGAAGGGCTCGACCCCGGCGCGCGCGCCTGCATCGAGGCGGCGGTCAAGGTGTTCGAGGGCCTGGGCGCCAGCGTCCGTGAAGTGTCGCTGCCCAATGCACCGCTGTCGGTGCCGACCTACTACGTGGTGGCGCCGGCGGAAGCATCCAGCAACCTGGCCCGCTTCGACGGTGTGCGCTACGGCCACCGCGCCGAAGGCGTGCACACCCTGGAAGAGCTGTACAAGCGCAGCCGCGGCGAAGGCTTCGGCGCCGAAGTGCAGCGCCGCATCATGATCGGCACCTATGTGCTGAGCCATGGCTATTACGACGCCTACTATCTCAAGGCGCAGAAAGTGCGCCGGCTGATCTACGACGACTTCCGCCGCGCTTTTGGCGAAGTGGACCTGATCCTGGGGCCCACGGCGCAGAGCGTGGCCATCAAGCTGGGCGACAAGAGTGACGACCCGGTGGCGATGTACCTCAACGACATCTACACCATCGCCGCCAACCTCGCCGGCATCCCGGCTATGAGCCTGCCGGCTGGCTTCCACCAGGACCTGCCGATCGGCCTGCAGCTGATGGGCAATTTCTTCGACGAGGGCCGCATGCTCAATGCCGCCCACCAGTATCAGCAGGCCACCGACTTCCACAAGCGCTGGCCGAAGGGGTTTGCATGAGCAGCACGACGTGGGAAGCCGTCATCGGGCTGGAAGTGCATTGCCAGCTCATGACCAAATCGAAAATCTTCTCCGGCGCGGCCACCGCCTACGGCGCCGAGCCGAACACCCAGGCCGACGGCGTGACGCTGGGCTTCCCCGGCGTGCTGCCGGTGCTCAACGGCGATGCCCTGCGCATGGCGGTGACTTTCGGCCTGGCGGTCGGCGCGGAAGTAGCCGAGCGCTGCGTGTTCGCGCGCAAGCACTACTTCTACCCGGACCTGCCCAAGGGCTACCAGATCTCGCAGTTCGAGTTGCCGATCGTGGGCAAGGGCAAGCTCGACATCGAGCTGGATGACGGCCATGGCGGCGTCATCCACAAGACCATCGGCATCACCCGCGCCCACATGGAAGAGGACGCCGGCAAGTCCCTGCATGAGAACTACTCGGACGCCACCGGCATCGACCTCAACCGCGCCGGCACGCCGCTGATCGAGATCGTGTCCGAGCCGGACATCCGCACCGCGCAGGAAGCGGTGGCCTACCTGAAGAAGCTGCATCAGCTGGTGGTCTACCTGGGCATCTGCGACGGCAACATGCAGGAAGGCAGCTTCCGCTGTGACGCCAACGTCTCCGTGCGGCGCAAGGGCGAGCCCTTTGGCACCCGCACCGAAACCAAGAATGTCAACTCCTTCCGCTATGTTGAGAAGGCCATCGAATTTGAGATCGATCGCCAGATTCGAGAGATTGAAAGCGGCGGCGAGATCATCCAGGAAACGCGCTTGTTCAACCCGGATACCGGTGAGACCAAGTCGATGCGCGTCAAGGAAAACTCCAACGACTATCGCTACTTCCCCGATCCCGACCTACTGCCCATCGTCTGCACGCCGGAGTACATCGCCGACATCCGCGGCAAGCTGCCGGAACTGCCGGAAGCCAAGCGCGCGCGCTTCGAAAAGGATTACGGCCTGTCCGCCTACGATGCCCGGACCCTGACCAGCTCGCGCGAACTGGCTGCCTATTACGAAGCGGTGGTCAAGGCTTCCGGCGCCGAAGCCAAGCTCTGCGCCAACTGGGTTGCCACCGACCTGCTTGGTGCGCTGAACAAGATCGGCAAGGACATCGATACCTCGCCGATCAGTTCGGATGCGCTGGCCGGCATGCTCAAGCGCATCGTAGACAAGACCATTTCCGGCAAGATCGCCAAGGAAGTGTTCGAGGCCATGCTGGCCGGCGAAGGCGATGCCGACACCATCATCAAGGCCAAGGGCCTGGTGCAGATCACCGACGAGTCGGCCATCGTCAAGGCCATCGAGGATGTCATCGCGAAGAATCCCGGCCAGCTGGCCGAGTACCGTTCCGGCAAGGACAAGCTGTTCGGCTTCTTCGTCGGCCAGGCGATGAAGGCGACGCAGGGCAAGGCCAATCCGGATGTGCTGAACCGGCTGCTCAAGGAAAAACTGGCGGGCTGATGAATCTTCTGACTGGCTTCCTGTTCGAGAACAAGGTTGCGCACGGCGCCTTCGTCGAGATTTCCGAAGGCGTGGCCGAGATGCTCGGCCATCGCGTCTACAGCGCCGACGTGCGCGGCCTGATCGGGCAGGCCATGGCGGCGATGCCGCTGCTCGCTACCCACCTGGGTTTCGAGGGACGCATCAACCTGCAGTTCCAGGGCGAGGATGCGATGAAGCTGCTGGTGGCCCAGGTCGATCATCACCTCGAGGTGCGCGCCATGGCCAAGGCCCCGGCCGAGCTGCAAGGCACTTTTACCGGCCTGCTGCACGGCGGTGTGCTGGCGCTGATGCTGGAGCCGCACGGCCAGAGCCGCGAGGCCAGCCAGGCCCTGGTGCCGATCGAGGGCGCCTCGCTGGCGCAGTCGCTGGAAGCCTATTTCGTGCAGTCCGAACAGTTGCCGACGCTGATCCGCCTGGCCGCCGACGGCGACCGCCTGCGCGGCTTCATGCTGCAGCGCCTGCCGCTGGAAGACGCCCAGGGCAGCGAGGAGGACTGGGAGCACGTCTCCATTCTCGCCGCGACGCTCAAGCCGGAAGAATTGCTGCAGGCCGATCCCGCCACGCTGCTGGGGCGCCTGTTCGCCGAAGAGGAGTTGCGCCTGTTCGAGCCGCGCCCGGTCAACGTCGCCTGCCGCTGCTCGCGCGCCGGCATTGCGCGCCTGCTGCTGTCGCTCGGGCGGGAGGAGTGCGATTCCATCATCGCCGAGCAGGGCCGCATCTCCATCACCTGCGAGTTCTGCGGCAAGGACTACGTTTTCAACCCGGTTGAGACGGCGGAGTTGTTCGTGGCTGCCGGTAGCGTGCCGTCCAATACCCGGCACTGAGGCCTGCAGGCCTCAGTGCCGGGTATTGGGTGTGTCCATCCTGGACAAGTCCGCGCCCTCCATGGCGCGGACTATTCAAACAAGCGGCACTAACTAGGGTTCGGCTTCTTCCATGATCGTTCCACGCTACCGCATCGAAGCCTCGCGCATCGCCGGCGCCGGCAAGGGCTTCTTCCTCGACGAGGCGGTGGCGCGCGGGCGGGTCATCATTGCCCCCGACAAGATTCACACCCTGATGCCGGAGCGGGAGCTGCGCAAGTTTCCGCAGGATTCGATCGAGGTGGAATCCAGCGTGCGCTGGTTCGAGGACTGGTTTTCGCTGACGCCGGAGTGGAGCGACGAGTGTTACGTCAACCATTCCTTCACGCCGAACGGCCTGTGGCACCTGGGTTTCATCTTTGCCCAGGACGATCTTGCCGCCGGCACCGAGCTGACCATCGACTACCGCCTGGTCATCGGCAGCGGCGAGGAGATGCCGTTCCGCGACTCCGCCACCGGCCAGCCCATCGTCGGCCTGCAATGGCAGGACAATCTGCGCGAGAGCGCGCAGCGGCTGCTGCAGCTGATTTGAAACAGTGGTTAGTGGTCAGTAGAAGCGGCGGAATTTCGCGGTTGCTGTTACTAACCACTAGCCACTAATCACCAACCACTAGCTTCTCCGCTACTGCCCTTGCAGGGCCTTCAGCTGATCCTCGGCGACACGCGCCTCGGCCAGCGCCCTGGCGGTCCGCACCTTGCGGTCGGCGATGTAGACCAGGTGGGCGGATAGCGCCGGGTCTTTTTGCGGCTCTTCTGCGGCAGCCACCGCTTCCTGTGCCTCCTTCAGCGCCACCGGCGCGCGGCTGGCCAGTTGCGGATCGGCCTGCAATTGATCGAGGTCGGCGCGTACCCGGTCGGCCGCCGGGTCCTTGACCGAGCCGTGGAAGCAGGAGGCCAGGGCCAGCAGGGCGGCGATGGCGCCGCCGCGCAGCAACAATTTCAGTGGACGGATCATGGCCTAACTCCCGCTGCCGGAAGGCGCCGCCGTGGGCGGTGGTGGCGCGGCGGCCTTGCTCTGCAAGTCGCGCACCACGCTCTGGGTGCGGACCTCGCGCGCCTTGGCCTCGGCCAGTGCCGCATCGGCACTGGCCTCCTCGGCCAGCCAGCGCGCCTTGATGGCGTTCGGGGTGCCCTGGTCCGGCGTTGCCTGCTGCGCCAGCGCCTGGGCCGCCCGCAGCTTTTCATGGGCCGAGCGCATCTCGGGCGCGGCGTAGTCGGACGCGCGCGCGTCCTCGGCGCTGGCGACGGCGTTGGCGGCGTCGCGCAGAGCGTCTTCCGGCGGCTTGGGCGCAGTTGCGCAGGCGCATAGCGCCAGCACGGTGACCATCGGCAGTTGCCGCACGGCAAGAGGTGTTTTCATTATTGGGCTTCCCCTCTGATGCATTCTGGGTGCAATCCAATGTTGCGCCCGGCGCTTCGTGCCAGGCCACTGATATGGGCTCTAGCAGACGCCGGGCGATGCGCTAAAGTCAAGTGCGTGCGCTTCGGCGCGGGGTTCATCCGAAATGCCGTCGGCTGCGTATCAGGGAGGCCATGATGAAGAACACCACGCCACGGGGGCCTCATGTCCCTGATTGAAGCCGCGCTGGCCGCCCTGGCGGGCCTGGCGATCCTGTTCACCCTGGTCTGGCTGGTGCAGTTGCGCACCCGCAATGCCGGCCTGATCGATGCGGTGTGGGCCTGGACCCTGGGCCTGCTCGCGGTGTGGTACGCCTGCCGCGGTCCGGCCCCGGCGCAAATGCGCCTGCTGCTGGCCCTGCTTGGCGGTACTTGGGGATTGCGCCTCGGCACCCACCTGTTCCTGCGCAATCACGGCAAGCCGGAGGATGGCCGCTACCGCCGCTTCCGCGAGCAATGGGGCGCGGCGGCCAGCCGCAACCTGTTCTGGTTTTTCCAGTTCCAGGTGCTGTTCTCGATGCTGTTGTCGGTCAGCTTCGTCGTGCTGGCCTGGAGTCCCGCCGAGCCCGGCAGCTTGTGCTGCGCCGCCGCAGTGCTGATCTGGCTGCTGTCGGTGTTCGGCGAGGGCCTGGCCGACTGGCAGCTGGAACAGTTCAGGAAGGACCCGACCAGCAAGGGCCAGGTCTGCCGGCGCGGTCTCTGGTACTACTCGCGCCATCCCAACTATTTCTTCGAGTGCCTGCACTGGCTGGCCTATGTGCCGCTGGCCGCGGGCAGCTCCTTCTGGTGGCTGACGCTGGCCTCGCCGCTGATCATGTCCTGGCTGCTGCTCAAGCTGTCCGGCGTGCCGCTGACTGAAGCGCAGAGCGCCCTGAGCCGGCCTGGCTACGCCGACTACATCCGCAGCACCAGCATGCTGATTCCCTGGCCGCCCAAAAGAAGTGGTTGGTGATTAGTGGTCAGTGATTAGTTTGCGCTCGATCCAGCCCCATCCTTTCGCAACCTCCAACTTCCACTCCGACACTAACCACCAACCACTGATGAACGTTATTGGCCTGTGTGAACATGGCTACATCCCCGACATCCTGGCGCGCGCCGGCATGCGCAGCCTGATGCAGCAGCGCCTGGTGGAGGAGGCCAGCCACGACGGCGAAGTGCGCGCGCAGCGCTTCAACCGCTTTCTCGACGAACTGCGCGCCAGCCCCATCGCGGTGGAGACCAGGACCGCCAACCAGCAGCACTACGAAGTGCCGGCGGAATTCTTCCACCTGCACCTGGGCCCGCGCCTGAAATACTCCTGTTGCCTCTATCCCGCCGGCACGGAAACTCTGGCCCAGGCCGGCGAGGCGATGCTGGCGCTCTATGCCGAGCGCGCCGGCCTGCGCGACGGCATGCGCATCCTCGACCTGGGCTGCGGCTGGGGCTCGCTGTCGCTATGGCTGGCGGAGAAATATCCGAACTCGCGCATCGTCGGCCTGTCCAACTCGCATGGGCAACGCGAATTCATCCAGGGGCGCGCCGCCGAGCGCGGCTTCGACAACCTCACCATCCTCACCGGCAACGTCGTCAATTTCGACTTTCCCGTCCAGGGCGTGGGCCAGAGTGTCCCTGCCGGATTCGACCGTGTGCTGTCGATCGAGATGTTCGAGCACATGAAGAATTACGGCCTGCTGCTGGCCAAGATCGCGCGCTGGCTCAAGCCGGAAGGCCGGCTGTTCGTGCATATCTTCGCGCACAAGCTGCTGGCCTATCACTTCGAGGTGCATGGGCGCAGCGACTGGATGTCCAGATATTTCTTTACCGGCGGCACCATGCCTTCGGAAAAACTGCTGCTCAATTTCCAGGACGATCTGTGCCTGGAGCGGCAGTGGTGGGTCAGCGGCCGGCACTATGAGAAGACTTCCAACCATTGGCTTGCCGGCATGGATGCGCAGAAGGCCACCATCATGAAAGTGTTCCGCGCCGGCTACGGCGAGCAGCAGGCCGCACTATGGTTCCAGCGCTGGCGCATGTTCTACATGGCCGTGGCGGAACTGTTCGGCTACGCTGGAGGCAACGAATGGGGCGTGGCGCATTACCTGTTCGCGCCGCGGGCGGCGCGGTGAGAAACGATCAGGGATTTTCAGGGACTTTCTTTCACAAGGACGCCGCATGAAACGCATCGCCCTGCCGCTGTTGCCGCTGCTATTCGCCATGTCCGCCGCCCAGGCCGACCCCGAAGTGCAGCGCTTCTACGGCTATGCCTACGATCTTGCCAGCGGCAAATACCTGTACACCGAGGTGTACCACGAGGAGATCGAGCAGGGCCGCTGGACCGGCGGGCATACCAGCTACTACGACGCCGACGGCAAGCGGCTCGGCGAAAAGACCCTCAGTTTCGCCTCCGACCCCTATGTGCCGCTCTATACCCTGAGCCTGCCCGGAGTCGGTTATGCCGAGGGCATCAGCAAGGTCGGCCCGGATGGCGTGGAGATGTTCAAGGAATCGCGTGAAAGCGGCCGTCAGATCGGCACCGTGCCCAAACTTCAGGAAATGGCCGCGGACAGCGGGTTCCACAGCTATCTCTACCAGCACATGCCGGAGTTGGTGGCCGGCAAGACGCTCAAATTCCAGTTTGCCGTGGCCGGCCAGCTCGAAAGCTACAGCTTCCGCGCCCGCAAGACCGGCGATACCCAGTTCGAAGGCAAGCCGGCGATCCAGATCAAGGTGGACCCGGATTCCCTGCTGCGCTACCTGGTCGACCCGCTGATCCTTACATACGACCCACAATCGCGGCGCCTGCTCGAATACCGCGGCATTTCGAATGTCATCAACCCTGCCACCGGCAGGCCGTACAATGCGCGCATCGCCTACTATTCGAAGCCTCCGGACGATGCGCCCAAAAACCTGCCGCCGCTGGACTGAACTCGCCGCTTCCCTGCTGTTGCTGGCCGGGGCGGCGCACGCCGACACCTGGCAGCCGCCGCTTGACGAGGCCCTGAAGGATGCGGCGGCGCGGCACGCGTCGATCCTGATCGAATTCCATGCGCCCTGGTGCTACTCCTGCTACTACATGGCGCACAACGTCCTGGTCGGCCCCGAGTGGGACAAGGTCAAGCGCGAGGCGGTGCTGGTGGACTTGGATGCCGACGCGCCGGAGGGCAACTACTGGGAGCAGCGCCTCACGGTCAAGGCTCTGCCCAGCTACGTCGTGCTCAACGAGAGCGGCGACGAGCTGGGGCGCATCCTGGCCGAGCAGACCCGCTCCGAGTTCTACCGCCAGCTCGACGCCATCATGGCCCGCACCACTTCGCTGGATGAGGTGCGCGGCAAGGTCAAGGACGGCAGCCCGGCCTCGCTGAAGGCCGCGCACGAGGTGCTCAAGGCCTATTACGCGCGCAATGACGCCGACGGCGGGCTGGCCTGGCGCAGCACCCTGCCGCAGCCGGCGCAGGCGGCGCTGGACAAGGACGGACGGGCCAGGCTGTGGAGCGAGCGCCTGCAGCTGATGCAGGCCAGCCAGAACAAGAATGCGGCGCAGTGCGCGGCGCTGGCGCCCGCGGTGCTGGCCGGCGACCTCGGCTGCGATCGTGCCTACGAGCTGGACCGAGTGATGGAATGCACCGCCAGCCTGCCGGACGCCGCCAAGACCAGCCTGCTGGCCGGGCAGAAGCCGGTGATGACACATCAGCTTTATGGCCAGATCTTCGTTTCACATCCCAGCTGCGCCGACGCGCGCAGCGCGGTGCTGACCACCGCCGACCTGGACGAGGTGCTCAAGTACCCGCAGGCCCGGGAGGACGTGCTCGAGCGCGCCATCGCCGACGTCAAGCAGCGCCTCGGCGGCAACCTGAAGAAGGACCGCAACCTCGCCGACAACCTGCGCGTGTTCCTCGACCGCGCCGGCAAGACCGACGAACTGGATCTGCTCTATCCCAAACTGATTGCCGCCTATCCGGACGATTACGTCTACTACTACCGCTTCGGCAAGAGCCTGGCCGCCCGCGGCCAGTACCAGCAGGCATTGATCTATCTGCAGCAGGCCGCGCCCAAGGCCTATGGCGTCAACCGGCTCAATGTGGCCGAACAGCAGGCGCAGGCGCTGCTCAAGCTCAATCGCCCGGATGACGCCAAGCAGGCGGTGGCCGATGCGCTCAAGGCCAACGGCCCCTGGTTCCCTGAGCAGGCCGCCAAGCTCAAGGCGCTCGTTGCCCTGAATTGAAGGCGGGGAGCGCCATTCCAGCCCTGGCCCGGATGGCGCTCCCCGGTTCTGTCCGATCCCGTTTGCCGATGTGAGTATTGCCCGTGGCTGCTGAATCCTTCGCCCGCCTGCTGATCCGTTGCGCCGACCAGCCCGGCATCGTCGCCGCCGTGACCACTTTCCTGTTCCAGCACGGCGCCAACATCACCGAGCTGGACCAGCATTCCACCGATCCCAGCGGCGGCCTGTTCTTCATGCGCCTGGAGTTCCAGACACCGAAGCTCGACGTGACCCGCGCCGAGCTGGAGCGCGCCTTCGAAGAGGCCGCCGGCCGCCGCTACAACATGGACTGGCACATCAGCTACGCCGCGGAGCGGCCGCGCATGGCGGTGCTGGTGTCGGCCCACGATCATGCCGCGCTGGAGCTGCTGTGGCGCTGGCAGCGCGGCGAGCTGCTGGTGGACATTCCCTGCGTCATTTCCAACCACGACAAGCTGCGCGTCGCGGTCGAGGCCTTCGGCATCCCCTTCCATCACGTGCCGCAAGACACCGCCGCGCAGCGCGAACAGGCCGAGGCGCGGATGCTGGAGCTGATCGGCGACAGCGCCGACTTCCTGGTGCTGGCGCGCTACATGCGCATCCTCGGCCCGGCGTTCGTGGCGCGCTATCCGAACCGCATCATCAACATCCACCATTCCTTCCTGCCGGCCTTCGTCGGCGCCGATCCCTACCGGCAGGCCTACGAGCGCGGCGTCAAGATCATCGGCGCTACCGCGCACTACGTAACCACCGAGCTGGACCAGGGGCCGATCATCTCGCAGGACACCGCCCACGTTTCGCACAGCGACGAGATCGACGACCTGCGGCGGCTGGGGCGGGATCTGGAGCGGCAGGTGCTGGCGCGGGCGGTGCGCTGGAATGTCGAGGATCGCATCATCGTCGACGGCAACAAGACCATCGTGTTCAATTGAGGCGTCGCGGATGTTCTCCCTCTCCCCACGGAGTGGGGAGAGGGCTGGAGTGAGGGACGCTTTTTACCTGACCAGGCACCGAACTCCGTTCGTCCCGAGTGCCCGCGCAGCGGGCATGCTGTTCCGAATGTCCCCGCCGTATCGAGGAAGGGACCAGAGCTCACTCAGCGCTCAGCGTCATCCCCGCGCAGGCGGGGATCCAGTTCTGGCCGCATGCGCCGCAACCACCCCTACCCTACGCCCTCTCCCCCTGGGGGAGAGGGGACTGAAGTCAGGGCGTCGCGGTGCTGTGCGAAGGGGCACAGAGTGAGGAAGAGGCCGGAGCCTAAGCCTCCCACACCACCTTCACATCCCGCCGGCTCTCGCAAGCCTGCACTTCCTCGCCAAAGCGCTTCTCCACCTCGTTGCGCCGCACCTTCATGGTCGGCGTCATCAGGTTGTTGTCGATGGTCCACGCATCCTTGCTGACGAAGATCTTGGCGATGGCCTCGTGCGCTTCGAGGGTGGTGTTGACCTGTTCCATCGTCGCCAGCAGTTCCTTTTCCACCACCTCGCGCGACTTCTTCTGCGCCTCGGCGGTCAGCGACACCACCAGCACCGGCTGGAACAGGCCGGAACCGACCAGGCACATCTGGTCGATGTCGCTGTTGCTGCTGAAGGCGCCTTCGATCGGCGCCGGGGTGACGTACTTGCCCTTCAGCGTCTTGAAGATTTCCTT
Source organism: Nevskia soli (assembly GCA_026224805.1). Classification (GTDB taxonomy): domain Bacteria; phylum Pseudomonadota; class Gammaproteobacteria; order Nevskiales; family Nevskiaceae; genus Nevskia; species Nevskia soli_A. Next base: position 5,256 of record JAMFRN010000244.1, on the reverse strand, counting down.
GACGCGGCCGGTGATGTAGAGATACCCGTCCTGGTCGAGGCGGCCGACGTCGCCGGTGCGCAGCCAGCCGTCGGCGGTAAACAATTCGGCGGTTTTCTGCGGATCCTTGAAGTAGCCGGGAGTGACGCCGGGGTGTTTGTTCTGGATCTCGCCGCCTTCGCCGATGCGGATCAGCGAGTCGAACTGGGGCTTGCCGACGCTGCCGATGCGGTTGGCGCCGGGCAGGTTGACGGTGGCATAGATCGAGTTCTCGGTCATGCCATAGCCCTGGTAGATGTCGATGCCGAGCTTGCTGTACCACTTCATCACCGGCAGCGGCAGCGGCGCGGCGCCGCTGACCCGCAGCCAGCAGCGGTCCAGGCCCAGGCCCTTGCGGATCTTGCGCTTGACGTAGCCCGACAGCAGCGGAATCCGCAGCACCTTGTCGAGCTTTTTCTGCGGCAGCTGCTTGAGGATCTGGCCCTGGATGCGGGTCCACACCAGAGGCACGCCGTAGAAGCGCGTCGGCCGCACTTCCTTCAGCGTATCGCCCAGCTTCTCCAGGTTTTCCAGGAACCACACCTGGGCGCCGAGATAGACGCTGACGCTTTCCACCGCGCCGCGCTCGAAAGCGTGGGCCAGCGGCAGGTAGGACAGGAAGTGCTCACCCTCCGGGCGGGCCGGCATGGCGCGCACAGCGCCGTCGATGGTGAACATCAGGTTGCGCCCGGTGACGATCACGCCCTTGGGGTTGCCGGTGGTGCCGGAGGTATAGATCAGGCTCCAGGGATCATCCGGCTGCCGCGGCGCCGGCTGGGCCAGCGGGGCATGCCCGGCGATCAGGTCGTCCCAGCTGTGTTCGCAGGCCGGCACGCCCGGATAGGGCAGGGCGATGCGGATCACGTCCTTGGGCAGGCAGGACATGAAGCTGTCCACGTCCGGCATCGGCCCGACGAACACCACCTTGGCCTCGCAATGACCGATGATGAAGCGCACCGCGTCCTCGGACTGCTTCGGATACAGGCCGACGCCGACATAGCCGCCGATGCCGGCGGCGAAATCGGCCATGAACCAGTGCGCGGTATTCATGCCGGTGATGGCGATGGCGCTCCCCGCCGGCACGCCCAGCGCCTGCAATGCCGCCGCCATGCGCCGCGACTGCTCGGCGACCTCGGCCCAGCTATAGCTATGCCACGCGCCCTTGCCGGGCTGGTGCAGATAGGGGGCGTTCGGAGTGGTTTGTGCCCTATGAAGCAGCATCTGCACCGGATTCAGCGTTTCGCTCATCGTCTCCTCGGCTTTTTGGAGGCTTTTCGGGTAGTGGGGGAGCTGCCCGCGTTTTTGAACATCCGCTCCTGAGTTCGTCATCCTAACCAAACGTTCGTCAATGCGCTCGGATTCGGGCGGCAAGCCCCAAATTTTTGGCTATTACCCATAATTTTTACTTGACAGAGGCGGTTTGCCACTTGACGGCAGGATTGTTGCGACACTAGAACTATAGGCATACAAGTACCGGTACACCGGCTAACGGCCCCGCCAGGGCGGCGCCTCCGTGTGGCATCGGTGCATCCATTAGCGTGATGTCGGCGATTCCACAGGGATACCGGCAGCTGCACGACCGCCGAAGCATACGGCGGCGCGCGGTGGGGAAAGGGAGTCACGATGAGTACTGTGCAGACTGCGCCGCCTCTGGCGGCGGGTACGCGGCTTGATGCTTTTGAAATTGCCGGCGTACTGGAACAAGGGCGTTACAGCATCACCTATCTGGCCCGCGATGCGGCGGGCAGCGAGGTGGTCGTCAAGGAGTTCCTGCCGCAGGAGTTCGCCCTGCGCGAGGACGGAGTGGTCAAGGCGCGCGACGCTGAGGACCGAACGCCGCTGCGCTTCTGGCTGCGCAGCTTCCTCGACAAGGCGGCGCTGCTGCAGAAGCTCAATCACCCCGGGCTGATCCGTGTGCTCAAGCAGTTCGAGGCCAATGGCACCGGCTACTACGTCACCGAGCGGGTCCCCGGGGAAACCCTGGCGACGATCCTCGAGCGTGAAGGCGTACTCAGCGAGGCGCAGTTGCGCCGGCTGCTGGCGCCGGTACTGGCAGGGCTGGAGCAGGCTCACGCGGTCGGCCTGCTGCACCGGGACATCCGGCCCGAGAACCTGCTGGTGCGGCCGGACGACGGCGCCGTGCTGAGCAATTTCGGCGTGTTGCGGGCGCCGATCCGGTTCAAGGCGCGCACCGTATTCAGCGCCGGCACGCCGCCTTACGCCGCGCCCGAAGAGTTCTACATGGCCGGCCCGCACGGAGCCTGGACCGACCTGTATGCGCTCGGCGCCACCGCCTATCGCGTCGTCACCGGCCAGGCGCCGCCGGATGCGCGCAGCCGCGCCAGCGGCCCGGCCCTGGCGCCGGTGTCGATGAATGCGCGGGTGCGCTGCTCCGAGTCCCTGACGGCCGCGATCGACGAATCGCTGCACCTCAGCGCCGAACAAAGGCCGCAGTCGGTGGCCGCCTGGCGCGCGGCGCTGCAGGGCGAGGCCACGCAGGAGCAGGAACAGCCATTCGAACGGGTGCCCGCGGACGCGCCCGCTTCCCGGCCGCGCTCCAGGTTGCCCCTGCTGATCGGCGTGGTGGTGGTGGCGGCCGCTGCCGGCGGCTACTTCGTGCTGCGCCCGGCCGGTGTTTCCAATGAGCAGGCCGCGTCATCGCAGCCAGCGCCGGCGCGGCCTGCCGCTGCCGCGGCTGCACCCGCCGCCCCAGCTGCCGCGGATGCCGCGGCCGGCGCGGCCCCCGCGCCGGTGCAGAACGACGGCGGACTCGATCGCCTGGCGCTGGACCTGATGGCCAAGGAAAAGAAGCTCGCCGATGCCCGTGACCAAGTGCAGGCGCAACGGGACCAGGCCGTCCAGCAGGAGCAGTCCAGGACGGCCGCCGCCAGCAACCGGACCGCGGCTGCCGCGCCGGTTGCCGCCGCGACCGCCGCCGCTGCACCGGCGCCTACGCAGGAGGAGATCGCCGCCGCCGAGCATCTCAGGCAGCTGCAGGATGAAGTGGACCGGCTGCGCAAGGAGAAGGAGGTCCAGGCCGCACAGAGCACGGTGGTGGCCGGCGCCCCCGTACCGATGCGCAGTGCCCAGGACTGGCCCGTCGCCTGGTACCGCGACGCCACCAGCACCATCCGGCAGAACCTGCACTATCCGCAGCGATCCCTGCAGGCTGGAGAGGAAGGCGACATCATGGTCAAGGTCAGGCTGCGCCGCGACGGCTCGGTCGTCAAGACCGATCTGCTGCAGCGTAGCGCTTATACGGCGCTGAACAGCGAAGCGCTGGACGTGTTCCTGCGCATCCGCCGCTTTGCGCCGCTGCCAGCCGACTACCTGCCGAACAGTCCCGAAATCGATTTGAGCATGCCGATCAATTTCAAGTTGAGTGATTGAAAGTTTGAGGCACGCCAACTAAAAAGGCCCGTCGCGGGTATTCCCGCGACGGGCCTTTTTGCGGCCAGCCGATCCTCAGGCGTTGGCGGCCCGCTTCAACTGCGGGGCTCCGCCCAGCTGCAGGCCGCCGTTCTTGGCGATCACGCCGAAGTACTGCTCCGGTGTGAACACGTCCACCTCGATCGCTTCCAGCCGGGCCGTGGTGGCCTTGCGCACCAGGGCGGCTTCCTCGGCGCTGATCAGCTTCTGGTTGGCGGCATCCTGCGCCAGTTCGTCGGCGGCGCCGCGCGGCAGCTGCCCGCCCTTCTGCGCGGCATGGATTTTCGCCAGCACCGGCTCGGCTTCGCTGACCAGCTTGAAGGCCTTGAGCAGGCGGCCGACGCCGAGGTTCTCGTCCGGCGAGACGAACACGTCGCGGGTCAGGCGGCGGTACTGCTCACTCGGCGACTGGATCGCCTGCGCCGCCTGGTGGCTGAGCTTGTCGCTGGGCAGATGGCCCAGCGGATTGAGGCGCAGCATCAGGGCGCCGACCGTGCGCAGCCAGAAGCCGGGCAGGCCGCCGCCGAAGTTGGCGTAGATGCCGGCGAAGGCTTCCTGCGTCCGGGCCAGCGCGTATTGCACCGAGTAGTGCAGCAGCGGCAGGTCTTCGGCCTTGCGGCCTTCGGCTTCCCAGCGGCGCAGCGCGCCGGTGGCCAGGATCTGCCAGGCCAGCGCGTCGGCATAGCGGCCGGTGAGCTTGCCGCGCACCTTGAGCTTGCCGCCGATGGTGAACATGGCCAGATCGGTCAGCACCGCATAGCGCGTGGCGCTCCAGCCGAGGCGGCGGTAGTACTTGGCGGTGGGGCCGTCGACCGGCGAGCCGGCGGTGAAGCCGCGGCTCAGGTAATGCACCCAGCTGCGCACGATGTTGAGGATGAAGTGGCCGATCCAGCTCACCAGGTTGTTGCGGAACAGGGCGACGTCGTTCTTCTCCACCCCTTCCACCACTTTCAGCGCATAGGGATGGCAGCGGGTGGCGCCCTGGCCGAAGATCATCAGGGTGCGCGTCATGATGTTGGCGCCTTCCACGGTGATGCCCACCGGCGCCGACTTGTAGCCCATGCCGAGGATGTTGTTCGGCCCCTGCATCACGCCGGCGCCGGACATCACGTCCATGCCGTCGCTGATCAGCTCGCGCGCGATTTCCGTGGTGTAGGCCTTCATCACCGCCGAGACCACCGGCGGCTGGACGCCGCTGTCCACCGCCGAGCAGCCGAAGATGCGCGCGCCGTCGAGCATGTAGGTGAGGCCGGCGATCTTGCCCACCTTCTCTTCCACGCCCTCCATGCGGCCGATGGCGATGCCGAACTGCTGGCGCACCATCGAATAGGGGCCGACCACGGAGGCCACCGCCTTGGCGCCGCCGACGCCGCCGGCAGGCAGGCTGACCATGCGGCCGCCGGCCAGCTGTTCCATCAGCATGCGCCAGCCCTGGCCGGCGCCGCCCGCGGCGCCGATGATGTTCTTCAGCGGCACCACCACGTCCTTGCCGATCAGCGGGCCGTTGTAGAACGGATCGCCGATGGGGTCATGGTGATCGCCGTTGCTGAAGCCCGGCGTGCCCTGGTGCACCAGCACGCAGGTGATGCCGACGTTCTCTTCCTTGCCCAGCAGCTGCTGCGGATCGTGCAGATGGCAGGCGATGGTGGCGAGGTTGGCGATCGGCGCCAGGGTGATGTAGCGCTTGCGGAAATTGAGCTTGATCTTGGTCTCGCCGTCGCTGTCCTTGAATACCACGCCTTCGGCCTTGATCGAGGCGGCGTCGGAGCCGGCAGTCGGCTCGGTCAGGCCGAAGCAGGGCACGTACTC
>JAMFRN010000243.1 GCA_026224805.1 Nevskia soli | reverse complement strand
GCGACGATGAGCGGTGAAGCCGCCAGCCGCGCCTACCCGGAACTGCCGGGGCAGCAGCGCGCCCTGGCGGAAGCTGTAATCGAGCGCGCCCGCAAGCTTGGCGTTCGCGTCATTGTGTTGCTGTTTTCGGGCCGGCCGCTGATCGTGCCCTGGCTGGCCGAACAGGCGGACGCCCTACTGGCGGCCTGGTTCCTCGGCAGCGAGGCCGGCAATGCCATCGGCGATGTGCTGACGGGACGCGTATCGCCGAGCGGGCGCACACCGATCAGCTGGCCGCGCGCGCTCGGCCAAGTACCGATCTTCTACGCGCAGCGCCCGAGCGGCCGGCCGGCGAATCCCGACGACTACTTCACCAGCAAGTATCTCGATGTGCCGAACGACCCGCTGTATCCCTTCGGCCATGGCCTCGGCTACGGCCGCTTCACGCTCGCCAATCTTCGGGTCACACCGGACCGCGTGAGGGAAAGCGACAGCATCGAGATCCGCGTCGACGTCACCAACACCGGCCAGCGCGCGGCCGAGGAAACCGTCTTCCTGTTCACGCGCGACAAGGTGGCCAGCGTGGCGCGCCCGCTGCTGGAACTCAGGGACTTTGCGAAGATCAGCCTGCAGCCCGGCACAAGCGGCACAGTCGCCATGTCGCTGCCGGCATCGGCGCTGTGCTTCCTCGGCCCCGACCTTGACCCCGTGTTCGAGCCAGGCGAGGTCGAGATCCTGGTCGGCCCCTGCGCCGACCGCTCGCGGCTGCTGGTTGAGACGATCCGCCAAAAAACGTAGCGCCCCCCCCCAGCTTCATGCTGCGCCGAAGCCGCCCGACCATGGATGCGCCCGTTACATCACGCGTGAAGCCGCGGCCGGCAGATGTTCCAGCGCATCCTCTATGATCTCCAGCGAGTGCCGGCATTCCTCCCGGCTGGAGTTGCCGCCCAGGCACACGCGCACCGCCTCCGGCGCGGTGCCGCTCACGGTGAAGGTGTCCGATACCACCACGCCGACGCCGTGGGTGCGCAGATGGGTGGCGAACTCGATGCGGTTCCATGGCTCGGGCACGGCCAGCCACAGGTGAAACGCCTCGGGCTTGCCGATGTAGCTGGCCTTGACCAGGATCTGCGCGGCGAGCTTCTGCCGCAGGCGCGATTCCTCGCGGATCGCCAGCGTCGCCGCTTTGACCGTGCCGTCCTTGATCCAGCGCGTGGCCAGCGTGATCATGAAGGGCGAGGCCATCACCGCTGAAGTCCGCAGCGAGGCCGAGACGCGGGCGGTGTAGCGCGCATTGGGCGCCACGATATAGCCGATGCGCAGGCCGGCGCCGAGGATCTTGGCGAAGCCGGTGACATAGAAGGTCAGCTCGGGCGCGAGGCTGGCCAGCGAGGGCGGCCGCTTCGCCGGCAGGCAGCCGTAGGCATCGTCCTCGATGATCGGCACGCTGTAGCGCCTGGCGATTTCGGCCACCGCTTCGCGCCGCGCCTGCGACATCACCGCCGTGGTTGGATTGAGCAGGGTCGGGTTGCAGTACAGAGCCTTGGGCGGCTCCGCCGCGCACAGGGCGGCGAACGCTTCCGGGTCGATGCCCTCATCGTCGGCCGCCAGACCATAGAGCCGGATGCCGAGCTGCGCGGCCAGCCCCTTGATACCCGGATAGGTCACTGCCTCGCAGGCGATGGTGTCGCCGGAGCGCGCCAGCGCGCTGAACAGGCCGAGCAGGGCGCTCTGCACGCCGGGACAGACCAGCACGCGTGAGGCGGTCACGCCCGGGATGTGCCGCGACAGCCAGTGGGCACCTGCCTCTCGGTCATCCGGGCTGCCGCCGAACTCCTGGTAGCGCAGCAGGGTGTACAGATCTTCCTCCGCCGCCAGGCTGGACAGGCCCTCGCGCATGCGCTGCAGCAGCAGGCGGTCCTGCGGCTCCGGCGGCATGTTCATGGTCATGTCGATCAGGCTCGACGCGCCCGAGCGCCGCACCGGGCCGGATTGCAGCAGCTCCCGCACTACGGTGCCATGGCCGGCCTTGGCGTTGATCAGCCCGCGCCGCTGCGCCTCGGCATAGCCACGCGCCACGGTGGTGAAGTTCAGCTTCAGCGCCTTGGCCAGGGTGCGCAGCGGCGGCAGCTTCTGGTTGGCCGCCAGCTTCCCCGCCTGGATGTCCTCGGCGATGGTGTCGGCGATGGCCAGATAGGCCGGCTTGTCGCTATTGCGGATGGCGACGGCCCAGCGCGCGCTGTGATTGGACATCGGTTTTCATGCTCCTCGATCGAACCAGCGCGCCGGTGACCGGCACTGTCCTGAAGCAGCCGGCGAGAATCTGGCCTCGCGTCGGGCGCCACAAACGTGCATCGGAAATCCGGCGGGTGAATGTTGCGGAATGATCGGGTTGCAAACACCTTGCCATATCGCAGTTTTTTCCCGACTAAATTCCCAATCCCTACATAGATGTCTCTTTTTGATCGCTTTTTTACGAGACATTTAAAGCATTGTATGGCACATCGGTTGCTCACTGTTGCGCGCCAACAAGGCACTTGAGCCCGGCGCGCATTCACGCACCAAAGCGCACGACGCACCGGCTCATTCCATCCATCGATCACCAAAGGGATTGAGTCATGACCAACCGACAGCGCACCGCGCACCGCATCTGTGCCCACCTCTCCGCCTGCCTCCTCCTCTGCGGCGGCCTGATCGCGGCACCCAGCATCTGCTCCGCGGATGCAGCGCCGGCGGCCACGCCAACCCTGTCGCAGGTGCTCGACAACTCGGGCATCTTCGCGGCGGGCTACGTCTCGGCCGGCTACACCGGATCGTTCAACAAGGGGCAGATCCTGAGCGACCGCGTCTTCGACAGCGACGCCAATACCTTCGAGCTGAACCAGGCGGCGCTGATCCTGGCGCACACGCCGGCCGAGGGCTTCGGCGGCAAGGCCGTGATCGTCGCCGGCTCGGACGCCAAGGTGCTCAACGCCTTCTACGGCTCCGGCGGTAGCGACCTGGCCCTGTTCATCGCCTATGCGCAGTACGCCACCGGGCCGCTCACCGTCATCGCCGGGCGCTTCCCGGCCTTGTCGGGAGAGGAGCTGGCGCTGGAACCGCTCAACACCAACATCTCCCGCTCGCTGGTGCTGGCCCTGGCCCAGCCGGTGCCGCTGACCGGCATCCGCGCCAACTATGCCGTCACCGACAACTTCACCGCCACCCTCAGCGTCACCAACAGCGACAGCTTCGGCAGCGCCGCGGCGCTCGACGACAACAAAAACAAGGCGATCGAGGCGGGCGGCGCCTGGATGCCTTCCAAGGCGTTCAAGCTGGCGCTGTACAACTACTACTCCAAGGAGAGCGATGCCGACGGCGGCAAGAACGACATCGTCGACCTGGTGACGAGCTGGCAGGCCACGCGGCAACTGCAGTTGGTGCTGAACGGCGACTACAAGCGCATCTTCAACACCACCACTGCCGGCCCCGCCAGCTTCACCCTCGGGGCGGACGGCTACCTCAACTACCAGTTCGATCCGAAGTGGAGCACCTCGCTGCGCATGGAAGCGCTGCAGATCAAGAACGAAGCGGCCGGCAGCTCCACCCAGCTTCAGGAAGCCACCCTGACCGGCCGCTACTCCGCCACCCACAGCCTGCGCCTGCTAGCCGAGGTGCGCTTCGACCATGCCTCCGCCGACAACTTCGCCGACGGCACCCTGGCCGATGGCACGCCCGTGCTGGCCAAGCACGACAGCGAAGTGGGCGCCACGGTCATCTACACCTTCGGACTCTAGCCTCTCCCCTCACGCTCTCCCGCACATGCCCCACGTTGGGGACGGCATCCCCCAAGGGCCGTCCCCTTTTTATTGATCGCATCCTGTACCGATCAAGCCCGTCCAGCCGCGCCGTTCAAGACGCTGTGCGCGGCACGCGCCGCGGCGATCGGACCCCGTCGCCAGCCGCCGGATGCACCAGCTTCGCGCGCGCCGCGCTTCAGTTTGACGCACCGAAATCACTGTTTTGGCTAGGCAATGCAGGAGACTCCGGCCGCGTCCATCACGGCGGGGACCGCACCGCCAGCAAATCCAAAAAATAAAAATACAACGCATACATCAATGTCTCTCATTGATCGCATATAGATCGCATCGGAAGCGGAAAAAGTGGCATGTGGGTTGCGCCTTGATAGCGCCTGCCCACAACGGCGCACACCGCTGCGAAGCAGGCCGGGCACTTCCGCCCACCCATTCATCCACTGCACTCAGGAGTAAGTTTCCATGCCCGCCGTCTCGACCACCGCAACCAAGAAAGGCGATTTCTTTGTCGACTACGAGGAAAAAGTCTTTGAAGACGTCAAGGCCAAGCCTGGCGAAAAAGCCCTGGTCACCTTCCACACCGTGGCTTTCGAAGGTTCCATCGGCCTGGTCAACATCCTCCAGGCCAAGCGCCTGCAGCGCAAAGGCTTCGAAACCGCCATCCTGCTCTACGGCCCCGGCGTAACCCTGGGTATCCAGCGCGGCTT
>JAMFRN010000033.1 GCA_026224805.1 Nevskia soli | reverse complement strand
GCGCGCCGATGCCTGCGGAAGGCAGGGTCGACAGGATCGTCACCGGGTGGATGAAGCTTTCGTACAGCACGCCGAGCACGATGTACACCGTGATCAGCGCCGCGAGCAGCAGGTACACCTCGCTCGACAGCGAGTCCTGGAACGCCGCCGCGGCGCCCTGGAACGAGCTGGTGATCGAGGGCGGCAGCTGGATCGCCTTCTCGGCCTTCTGCACCTCTTCCACCGCCGCGCTGAGCGAGGCGTCCTGGGCCAGGTTGAACGACACGGTGACGGCCGGGAACTGCGCCAGGTGGCTGATCACCAGCGGCGACTTGGTGACCTTGATGTCGGCGATGCCGCTCAGCGGCACCTGGCCGGTGCTGCCGGTCTGGGTCGGCAGGTACAGGGTGCCGAGCGAAGCCAGGCTGGGCAGGCTGTCGGGCTTGGCCACCAGCACCACGCGATACTGGTTGGACTGGTTGAAGATGGTCGAGACGATGCGCTGGCCCAGCGCGTCGTAGAGCGCATTGTCGATGGTCGCCGGAGTGATGCCGTAGCGGGCCGCCAGCTGCCGGTTGACCTCGATGTCGACGCTGAGGCCCTCGTTGTCCAGATCGCTGGTGACGTCGCTGATCGACTTGATCTGCTTCATGCGATCGATCAGCTCGGGCACATACTTCTGGAAATCCTGCTGGCTCGGCCCGCGCAGTACGAACTGGTACTGGTTGGGCGACACCACCGTATCGAGGGTCAGGCTCTGCTCGGGCTGGGTGAACAGCTTGATGCCGGAGACGCTGGCGGCTTCCTGCTGCAGGCGCTTGGCGATCCGCGCGGCGCTGAGTGAGCGGTCCTCATGCGCCTTCAGGTTGATCAGGAAGCGGCCGCTGTTGAGGGTGGTATTGGTGCCGTCGATGCCGATGTAGGAGGTCAGCGAAGTAACGTCGGCATCCTTGAGGATGACGTCGGCCAGGGCCATCTGGCGCGCCGCCATCGACGTGTAGGACACCGAATTGTCGGCCACGCTGATGGCTTGGATCACGCCCACGTCCTGCACCGGAAACAGGCCCTTGGGAATGACGATATAGACGATCGCGGTCAGGGCCACCATCGCCACCGCCACTAGCAGGGTCAGGGTCTCGTGTCCTAATACCCAGCGCAGGCCGCGTTCGTAGCCGGCCAGCGTCTTGTCGAACAAGCCCTCGCTGATCCGCTCGAAGCGGCTCGGCTTGCGCTCTGCCTTGGGACGCAGGATGCGCGAGCACATCATCGGCACCAGGGTCAGCGAAACCACCGCGGAGATCAGGATGGTCACCGCCAGGGTCACCGCGAATTCGCTGAACAGGCGCCCGATCACCCCGCCCATGAACAGCAGCGGGATCAACACCGCGATCAGCGAAATGGTCAGCGACAGGATGGTGAAGCCGATCTGGCCGGCGCCTTCCAGCGCCGCTTCCATCGGGCTCTTGCCCTCCTCCAGGAAGCGCACGATGTTCTCGATCATCACGATCGAATCGTCGACCACGAAGCCGGTGGCGACGATCAGCGCCATCAACGAGAGGTTGTCGATCGAATAGCCCAGCTCGTACATCACCGCCAGCGTGCCGATCAGCGACACCGGCACGGAAATGCTCGGGATGATGGTCGCCGGCACGTTGCGCAGGAACACGAAGATCACCAGCACCACCAGCGCGATGGACAGCAGCAGCTCGACCGTGGCGTCGGACACCGAGGAGCGGATCACGCCGGTGCTGTCGGCCACAATCTCCACTTTCATCGCCTGCGGCAGGCTCGCCAGCAGCTGCGGCAGCTGTTTCTTGATCTGGTCGACCGTGGCGATGACGTTCGCCCCCGGCTGGCGCAGCACGTTGAGCACGATCGCCGGCGTGCGGTCGTACCAGGCGCCCTGCTCGATGTCCTGCGCCGCCTGGGTCACCTTGGCGACGTCGCCCATCAGCACCGGCGCGCCGTTCTGGTAAGCAATGACGGTGCTCAGGTAATCGTTCGGATCCTGGATCTGGTCATTGGCATTGATGGTGTAGTCCAGGTCCGGCCCGTCGAAATTGCCCTTGGGCTGGCTGACGTTGATATTGCCGAGGATGGTGCGCAGATCGTCGATGTTGAGCCCGTAGGCGGCCAGCTTGTGCGGGTCCGCCTCGACCCGCACCGCCGGCACGTTGCCGCCCGAGGGACTGACCAGGCCGACGCCCGGCACTTCGGAAATCTTCGAAGCGAGGCGGTTGTTGGCGACGTCCTGCAACTGGGTCAGCGACATCGAATTGGAAGTCACCGCCAGTGTCAGGATCGGCTGATCGGCTGGATTGACCTTGGCATAGATCGGCGGCGCCGGCAGGCCGGTCGGCAGCAGGCTGTTGGAGGCGTTGAGCGCGGCCTGCACGTCCTGCTCGGCGATATCCAGGCTCAGCGCCAGATTGAACTGCAGGGTGATGACCGAGGCTCCGGCGGAGCTGGCGGAGGTCATCTGCGTCAGGCTGGGAATCTCGCCGAGCTGCACCTCCAGCGGCGCTGTTACCGTGGTCGCCATCACCTGCGGACTGGCGCCGGGATAGAAGGTCTGCACCTGGATCGTCGGGTAATCGACGTCCGGCAGCGAGGACACCGGCAGGAACCGCACCGCGACCACGCCGACCAGCACCACCGCGATCATCAGCAAGGAGGTCGCGACGGGCCTCAATACGAACAGGCGGGAAATATTCATCGGGCGCGGATCCGCCTTCGTCTATGGTCCATCAGCTCTGCGGGGACGCGCTGGCGTCGGGCGCGGCGGCGTCCGACTTTTTCTTCTTCTTGCCGGAGGGCGGCCCTGCCGCCGGGTTGGCGGGATCTGCCGAGTCGCCGGCTTTGGCGACGCTGATCTTGGCCTTGTCGGTAAGCCGGTCGGTGCCGTCGATGACCACCGTGTCGCCGACCGCGAGGCCGGACAGGATGGCGGTGTTCTTGCCGTCGCTCGAGCCCTGGGTGATCTTGCGCACCGATACCGTGTCGTCGGCATTGACCAGGTACACATAGTCGCCGGGGGCGCCGCTCAGCACCGCCGGCGTCGGCACCAGCACCGCATTGCTCAGCGTGTCGACCAGGATCTTGATGTTGACGAACTCGCTGGGGAACAGCGCCTCGTCGTCATTGGCGAAGTTCGCGCGCAGGGTCACGGTGCCGGTGCTGGTGGCCATCTGGTTGCTGATGGCGTACAGCGTGCCGGCGGCGATCTGTTTGCTGTTGTCGCTGGAGTACGCGGTGACCGCCAGCTTATCGCCGGTATTGAAGCGCTGGATCACCTTGGCCAGGTCGTTCTGGGCCACGGTGAATTGCACCGTGGTCGGCTTGATGGTGGTGATGACGACGATGCCGGGCGAACTGGAGGCGGTGACGTAGTTGCCCGGATCGACCAGGCGCAGGCCGACCCGTCCGGCCACCGGCGCGGTGATACGGCAATACTCCAGGTCGAGCTTGAACTGGGCGATGTTGGCCTCATCGGTCTTGACCTGGGCCTCGTCCTGCTTGACCGTGAACTCCTGGTCGACGACGGTCTGCTCGGCGATGGCCTTCTGTTCACGCAATTGCTCGAAGCGGGCCAGGTCGGAATGCGCCTGGTCCGCGGCCGCCTGGTCCTTGAGCAAGGCCGCTTGCGCCTGTTGCAGGTCGATTTCGTACTGGCGCGGATCGATCTGGGCGAGGAACTGCCCCTTCACCACGTCCTGGCCTTCCTTGTAACCGACCTCGGTCAGGTAGCCGCTCAACTGCGGCAGCACCGTCACCGTGGCGGTCGGCGTCACCGTGCCGAGCTCCATCAGCGTTTCCGGCATGTCGCCCGTGACCGCTTTGGCTACCTTGACCGCCTGCGCGGGCGTGCCTTTGGGCGGCGCCTTCTTGCCGAAGATGTGCACCAGCATCAGAACGACCAAGGCTATGGCCACCACAGCCAGGATCAGGCGGGTACGACCGGACCAAGGCTTTTTTTTCGCTGATGTTCCCTGCATATCGCTCATACCCTCTCCAGATGCCGCTCTGCTCGAATCATGGTGACCCGGTTCTTCGCCCTAAAAGACTCAGGAACCAACCGGCAGTTGCATGGGACCCCACCGCCGCTTGGTAAACTTGCGTAAACATCGTGCAAAAACAACGGCCAACAGGAAATCCCCGGCCTGGCCGGGGAGCTGGCGGCAGTTTTGCGCATCAAGAAATCCATCCATGAACTCCCCAACACGAGCCGCCAGGCAGGCGCCGGGCACTGGAAGAAGAGTGGCGCCATGGACAATCCCGAGAAACTAAGCCACGCCAAATAGAAGTGCAAGTATCGCCTGGTAATTATCCCGGGCTCTGTGCGGGAGGCCGCGTTGGCGGTTGGGGCGGCATCGGGAGGAGGTGCTGCGGCTGTCGCCGGCGTCCACTCCACCCTCCCCAAGGCACATCCTCAGCCTGCGGCGGAGGTATGGTCGCGGCTGATCTTCCAGCCGTCGGGAGTCTTGCGGAATACCAGGGTGAACAGTCCATGGGGCTGGTCGTGTTCACGCTGCAAGGCCCAGCGGCCGAATACCACGGCGGCATCTGGCGCCAGCAATTCCACATCGACATCGGAGAATTCCAGCGTGCCCATGGCGGCGCGATCCGGATAGCGTGTGTGGTAACGCTGGTTGGCCGCGGCCCAGCCGTAGGTGACGCTGTCCTCGGAGGCAAAGCGCAGCTGCTCGCTGTTCCAGTAGCCGCGCATGAAGCCGTCGATATCGCCGTGATTCCAGGCTGTCGCCTGATCGGTCAGCACCTCGCGGATCCGCTGCGTCTCGTCCTCCGGCGTGGGCGGCGCCGTGGCACAGGCGCCCAGCATCAGCAGCACGACCAGCAGCAGGCCACCGCGGAGCGCGCGCATGACCCGGCCTCAGCCCTGGCTCAACAGCCGCAGCTTGCCGCGATAGCGCTGCGCGTTCTTCACATACAGTTGCGACACGTATTGGAGCATCTGGATCTCCGGCGCCGTCAGTTCGCGCACCACCTTGGCGGGGCTGCCCATCAACAATACGCCATCCGGAAACTGCTTGCCTTCCGGCACCAGGCTGCCGGCCCCGACCATGGAATTCCTGCCGATCACGGCGCGGTTCAGCACCACGCTCTGGATGCCGACCAGGCTGTTGTCGCCGATGCTGCAGCCATGCAGCATCACCTGGTGGCCGATGGTGCAGCCGCGGCCGATGAGCAGCTTGAGACCCGGGTCGGTATGCAGTACCGAGCCGTCCTGCACATTGCTGTTCTCGCCGACGATGAGGTCGTCGTTGTCGCCGCGCAGCACGCAGTTGAACCAGACGCTGCTGCCGGCGGCGAGCTGCACCGAGCCGATGACGCTGGCGTTGTCCGCCACCCAGGCGTCGGCGGCGATCTGGGGGATGCGGTCTTCAAGTGCGTAGAGCATGTTCCCGCCTGTTAAATGCATTCATCCATCAGATTTGTCATCCTGAGCGCAGCGAAGGGTCTGGCTGTGCGCAGGGCCAGATCCTTCGCTGCGTTTATCCCGGGCGCAAGCCGAGGGACTCAGGATGACAGCAATACCTAACGTAGCAACGCCGTAATCTTGTCCACCGTCGGGTTCGCAATCACGCCGCGCTCGCAGACGATGGCGTCGATCAGCTCCGCCGGCGTGACGTCGAACACCGGATTGAAGGCCTGCATGCCGCCCGGGGCGATCTGCTGGCCGCGGAACTCGGTCAGTTCGGTGGCGATGCGCTCCTCGATCGGGATCGCCTCGCCGTTGGGACAATCCAGGTCGAAGGTGCCGGACGGCGCCACCACCATGAACTTCGCTCCGTGGCGGCGCGCGGCCACGGCGAGCATGTAGGTGCCGATCTTGTTGGCGGTATCGCCGTTGGTGGCGATGCGGTCGGCGCCGACGATGACCCAGTCGATGCGCTCGATGCGCATCAGGTGCGCCGCCGCGCCATCGGCGATCAGTTTGGCCGGGATGCCCTCGCGCATCAGCTCCCAGGCGGTAAGACGCGCGCCCTGCAGCCAGGGGCGGGTCTCGGTGTTGTAGACCTGCCCGATCTTGCCCTGGGCGTAAGCGGTGCGGATCACGCCCAGCGCAGTGCCGTGGCCGCCGGTGGCTAGCGCCCCGGTATTGCAATGGGTGATGACGCGCGCATGCTGCGGCAGCAGGGCGGCGCCCAGCTCGCCCATGTGCAGGTTCTGCGCCAGGTCCTCCTCGTGGATGCGGCGGGCTTCCAGCTCCAGCGCCGCGGCGTCGGCGCCGCGCTGCCACAGGCCGCGCAGGCGCGCCAGGGCCCAGCGCAGGTTCACCGCCGTGGGCCGCGAAGCGGCCAGCACCTGTTCCGCCGCCTCGAAGGCTTTCAGGTCGCCGCGTACCGCCAGCACCAGGCCGTAAGCGGCGGCAATGCCGATCGCCGGAGCGCCGCGCACCGCCATGCCGTGAATCGCCTCGGCCACTTCCGCCGCGCTGCGGCAGTCGAGATAAGTCTCCTCCAACGGTAGCAGGCGCTGGTCGAGCAGGCGCAGGCGGTCGCCGAGCCAGATGATGGGTTGCACGGCGTTGCTTTTGGGGGCGCTTGTCACAGGGAATTCCGACAGGTCTAATGTCGCGCATTCTACCTTTCCCAATCACAAGGTTTGTGAATGCAGACCATTGATCTGCTCGTCCTGCCGCGCTGGCTGGTCCCCGTCGAACCCGCCGGAGTGGTGCTGGAGGAACATGCGCTGGCCGTGGACGGCGGCCGCATCGTCGATGTGCTGCCGGCGGCATTCGCCCGCCAGAGCTTCCAGGCGCGTGAAGTCCTCGAGCTGCCCGACCATGCCGTACTGCCTGGCCTGGTCAACATCCACACCCACGCCGCCATGAACCTGCTGCGCGGGCTGGCCGACGACCTGCCGCTGATGGACTGGCTGCAGAACCACATCTGGCCGGCGGAAGGCGCCAATGTCAGCTACGCCTTCTGCGCCGACGGGGTGCGCCTGGCCGCGGCCGAGATGATCCGTGGCGGCACTACCTGCTTCAACGATATGTATTTCTTCCCCGACGCCACCGCCGCGGTCGCCGCCGAGATCGGCCTGCGCGCCAACGTCGGCCTGTGGTGTTCGACTTCCCCACCGCCTGGGCGCAGAACTGGGAGGACTACATCCATCGCGGGCTGGAAGTGCACGACCGCCTGCGCGGCACCCCGCTGGTGCGCGCCGTGTTCGCGCCGCACGCGCCCTACACCGTGTCCGACGCGCCGCTGAAGCGGGTGCGCGAGCTGGCCAACGAGCTCGGCATCGGCATCCACATGCACGTGCACGAAACCGCGGCGGAGATCGAAGGCGGCCTGCAAAGCCACGGCAAGCGCCCCTGGCAGCGCCTGCGCGAGCTGGACCTGCTCGGCCAGGATTTCATCGCCGTGCACATGACCCAGCTCAGCGACGCCGAGATCGCCGAGGCGGCCCGGCTTGGCGTCAGCGTGGCGCATTGCCCGGAATCCAACCTCAAGCTGGCCAGCGGCTTCTGCCCGGTGGCCAAGCTGCTCGCCGCCGGCGTCAACGTTGCCCTCGGCACCGATGGCGCCGCCAGCAACAACGATCTCGACATGCTGGGTGAGCTGCGCACCGCCGCCCTGCTAGCCAAGGGCGTCTCCGGCGATGCCAGCGCCCTGCCCGCCCACGCGGCTCTGCGCATGGCCACCCTGGCCGGCGCAAGGGCGCTGGGGCTGGAAGACCAGATCGGCTCGCTGGAAAAGGGCAAGGCGGCGGACTTCATCGCGGTGGACCTGAACCAGCCCGCCACGCAGCCGGTGTACCACGTGCTGTCGCAGGTGGTCTACGCCGCCGGCCGCGACCAGGTGACGGATGTCTACGTCGCCGGCCGCGCCCTGCTGCGCGAAGGTAAACTGCTCACCCTGAACGAAGGGGAAACGCTGGCCAGGGCAGCGGAATGGCGTGCCAAAATAGCGGGAGGGGAAAAGCGAGAGGCATGATGCGGGCAAGCAAAACAACGGAGGGGTGTTGCGTTTCTCGCCTCTGCTCTTCCCGCTTCTCGAATAAATGCTGTACTGAAACAGCAAGTTGCGCCATACTCTTTAACCAATAAATGAACACTAACGTCGACAGCGACGAAATCGCCCACTTCGAGAGCCTGGCCGCGCGCTGGTGGGATCCGCGCGGCGAGATGGGCGCGCTGCACGTCATCAACCCGGTACGCACCCGCTATATCGAACAGGCCGCGGGCGGCCTCAAGGGCAAAACCGCCCTCGACGTCGGCTGCGGCGGCGGCCTGCTCACCGAGGCCCTGGCTCGCGGCGGCGCCGAAACCCTGGGCATCGACCTGGCCGGCGCCTCCATCAAGGTGGCGCAGCAGCATGCCCAGGACCAGTGCGTGAACGCCCAATACCGCCTGGTCAGCGCCGAAGACCTCGCCGCCGAGCGGCCGGCCAGCTTCGACCTGGTGTGCTGCCTGGAAATGCTGGAGCACGTACCCGAACCGGCCGAGGTGGTGGCCGCCTGCGCCCGCCTGACCAAGCCCGGCGGCACCCTGGTGTTCTCCACCATCAACCGCAATCCGAAGGCCTATGCCCTGATGATCGTGGCGGCGGAATACACCCTGGGCCTAGTGCCGCGCGGCACCCACGACTACGCCAAGTTCATTCGTCCATCCGAACTGGACCGCTGGGCCCGCTCGGCCGGGCTGGAGCCCAGGGAAGTCATAGGCTTGCGCTACAACCCTTTGCTGCGCGCGGCCTCGCTGCAAGCGCGCGACATAGATGTGAATTATCTAATGCACTGTGACAAACCATTCAGTTAAGGTTCATGGCCTGCGCTGATAATGGCTACATGAGGCGGAAAGCCGCGAAGCTACGGTGAAATGATTTTGAAGATGACTCCAAAGTGCGTGTTGTTCGATCTGGACGGCACGCTGGTCGATACGGCCCCCGATCTCGGTCTGGCCGCCAATCTGGTCCGCGAAGAACAGGGCCTGGCGCCGCTTCCGCTCTCCGATTACCGTCCGTACGCCTCCTGCGGCGCGCGCGGCCTGCTCAAGGTGGCGCTAGGGATCAGCATGGATGCTCCCGCCTACCCGCAGCGCAAGGAGCGCTTCCTGGTGCATTACCGCGCCAACCTGAGCCGCGGCTCCTGCCTGTTTCCGGGCATCGACGAGATGCTGACAGCGCTGGAGCATGCCGGCGTACGCTGGGGCGTGGTCACCAACAAGGTGTCCGAGCTGAGCGAGCCGCTGATGCGCGACCTCGGCCTGACGCCGCGCAGCGCCTGCCTGGTCAGCGGCGACAGCACGCCCAAGCCCAAGCCGGCGCCCGAACCGCTGCTGCTGGCCAGTAAGCTGGTCGGCATCGCCCCGCGCGACTGTCTCTACGTCGGCGACGACGAACGCGACATCCTCTCCGGCCGCGCCGCGCACATGCGCACCGCCGCCGCCGGCTGGGGCTATATGGGCGACAAGCCCGACCCGCGCAGCTGGTCGGCCGACGTCATTCTCGATACCCCGGCCGAACTGGCGCAATTGCTCGAACTGCGCCGTGCTGCCTGAGGCGGTGATCCCCGCCGGCTATACGCCGGCGGACGGCCTGCTGCGCGATCGCGTCGTCCTCATCACCGGAGCCGGCGGCGGCGTCGGTTCCGCCGCGGCCCTGGCCTGCGCCCGGCTCGGCGCCACCCCGGTACTGCTCGGCCGCAACGTCAAGAAGCTGGAAAAGGTCTACGACGCCGTTGAGGCCGCAAGCGGCATCAAGCCGGCGATCTACCCGATGAATCTGGCCGGGGCCACCTGGATCGAGATGGGCGAAGCGATCGCCACCATCGAGCGCGAATTCGGGCGGCTCGACGGCGTGGTCCACGCCGCCGCGCATTTCACCGTATTCAGCCCGCTGTCCGATCTCGCCCCGCGCGACTGGATGGAGGGCCTGCAAGTCAATCTCACCGCCGCCTACACCCTGACCCGGCTGAGCCTGCCGCTGCTGGAAAAGAGCCCGGACGCCAGCGTGGTGTTTCTCACCGACCCCTCCGGCTGCGACAACAAGGCCTATCGCGGCGCTTTCGGCGTGGCCAAGTACGCGCTCGAAGGCATGGTGAAAAGCTGGGCTTCGGAGCTGGAATACCTGCCCCAGGTCAGGCTCAATGCCTACGATCCGGGCCCGCTGCGCACCTTTCTGCGCCTGAAGGGTTATCCGGGTGAGGATGCGCAAAATGTGCCGCTGCCGGAGACGGCGATGCCGGGTCTGCTGTATTTGCTGGGGGCGGACAGCCGGGGCCTGAGCGGCCAGAGATTCAGCGCCCAACGAATCGTGTAGGAAAGCTAAAAATATAATGTCATTCCCGCGAAGGCGGGAATCCAGTTTCGCAAGATTTCCGAACTGACTGCGCTGTGATTGCAGCGTTCGAACCACCCGCCCAAAACTGGGTCCCCGCCTTCGCGGGGACGACGTTCAGTTTGAGTTGGCGATGGTTCTCGAGGGTTCCGTTTTCAACCCGCCCCGGAACGCACTTACTGCCGAGGCTTCGCCTTCGACGTCTTGCGATCCGCCTTCTTGCGGTCCCGCTCCATGCCGACCTGGGTCAGCACGCGGTTCATCTCGTCCGGGGTCAGCTCGCGGTAACCGCCGGACTTGACGCCGCGCCCCAGCTCCACCGGACCGTAGCGCACCCGGATCAGCCGGCTCACCTGCAGTCCCTGCGACTCGAACAGGCGCCGCACCTCGCGGTTGCGGCCTTCCTTGAGAGTCACCAGCCACCACTGGTTGGCGCCGGTGCCGTCCTCGTTGTCTCCGGGGACGATGCTGTCGAAATGGGCCATGCCGTCTTCCAGCATCACGCCCTTGCGCAGACCCTTGAGGATCTCGTCGGTCATCTCGCCGAGCACCCGCACCGCGTACTCGCGCTCCATCTGGAAGCTTGGATGGGTCAGGCGGCGTGCCAGCTCGCCGTCATTGGTCAGCAGCAGCAGGCCGGAGGTGTTGATATCCAGGCGGCCGACGGCGATCCAGCGGCCGCTCTCCAGATCCGGCAGCTTCTTGAAGATGGTCTTGCGCCCTTCCGGGTCGTCGCGCGTCACCAGCTCGCCGACGCGCTTCTTGTACAGCAGCACCCGCGTCGCGGGCTGCTTGAGCGTCAGCCGCACCGCCTTGCCGTCGACCTTGACGCGATCCTTCACGTCGATCTTCTGGCCCGGCGTGGCCAGCTCGCCGTTGACGCTGATGCGGCCTTCGGCAATCAGGGTTTCGATGGCGCGGCGCGAGGCCACACCCGCTTCCGCCAATACTTTCTGGATGCGCTCGCTCAATGGAAGGCCGCATCGGACGGCGGATGGTCATCCGCAGTCTCGTCTTCATCCGCGGTGTCTTCATGCGCATGGTCTTGATGCACAGGTTCTTCATGCGCGCCATCTTCCGGCGCCGCATCTTCCGCGACCTCGCCTTCGGGCAGCTCATCGTGGGATACGTCGTCCTCCAATGCCTCGTGGACTGCAGCCCCGTCATCGTGCGATTCCGGCAACGCTTCGTCGGCCTGCTGCCCCTCGCTTTCGAAAGCCTGGGCCGCGGCCTCCTGCTCGGCGCGCAGCTCCGCCACCGCGTCGGCGTTCTGGCCGAGGCGCTTCATCGCCGCTTCCAGCTGATCCAGATCCTTGATCTCCGGCAGCGACGGCAGCTGGTCGAGCGACTTCAGGTTGAAGTCGTCGAGGAATTGCGGCGCAGTGCCGTACAGGGCCGGACGTCCCGGCACTTCCTTGTGGCCGACTTCACGCACCCAGCCGCGTTCCAGCAGGGTGCGCAGAATGTTGGTGGACACGGCGACGCCGCGCACGTCCTCGATCTCGCCGCGGGTGATGGGCTGGCGATAGACGATCAGGGCCAGGGTTTCCAGCAGCGCGCGCGAATACTTCGGTGGCTTTTCCTGCCACAGCCGGCCAATCCACTCGCCGTACTCCGCCCGCACCTGCAGACGCCAGCCGCTGGCCACTTCCTGCAATTCACTGGCGCTGTCGGCATAGCGCACGCTCATCCGCTCCAGCGCGGCGCGCAGGTCCTTGCGGCCGAGATTGAACTCCGAGGCCACCAGCTTCTGCATCTGCTCCAGCGGCAGCGGCGCATCGGCCGCCAGCAGCAGGGCTTCCAGAATCAGCTCCAGGCGGCGGCCGAAAGCCTGCTCGGGCAACCGGTCTGAAACCTGTTCGGGGAGTTGATCGTGAGGCTGTGCTCCAAGCTCGGCCTCTCCCTGTTCCGCCGCATGTTCCGGCGCGTCTTCGCCGATCGGCTCGGGCGCCTGATCCGCGGCCTGATGCACAGCCTGTTCGGGAGTCCCCGACTCCTGCTGGGCGGGCTTGCCAGGCGCGGCTTGCGTCGTCTCGGCGGCCGGTTCGGCGGCGGCCTCGTCGAGGTCGTTTTCGGGTGTATCGTTCATGATTCCTCAATTGCAGTTTCGCGCGCCCGCGCGTTTTCCACCGTCAACGGCGCGAACGGCGCCGGCTGCCCGATTTCGAGCAGTCCGGCCTTGACCAGTTCCAGGATCGCCAGCAGGCACACCACCACGCCGGCGCGGCCTTCGCTCAGGTCCACCAGTTCGTCGAAGCGCGCCGGCCCGGCCTGCAGGCGGTCGAGAATGCGGCTCATGCGCTCGCGCACCGACAGCGGCTCGGTCTCCACCGTGTGGTGCTTGAACATGTCGGCGCGCAGCAGCACTTCGCGGAACGCCAGCATCAGCTCGCGCATCCCCGGCACCGGCATCGGCGCGTCGCTCTGCACCTTGTCCGGCCGCGCCTGCGCCAGGAAGATCTCGCGGCTGACCCGCGGCATCGCGTCCAGGTTCTCGGCGGCGGTCTTGAAGCGCTCGTACTGCTGCAGGCGCCGCACCAGCTCCATGCGCGGATCGCCCAGCTCCTCTTCCACCGCGGGCGGGCGCGGCAGCAGGATGCGGGACTTGATCTCGGCCAGCCAGGCCGCCATCACCAGGTATTCCGCCGCCAGCTCCAGGCGCAGCTCGCGCATCAGCGCGATGTAATCCATGTACTGCTGGGTGATCTTCAGCACCGGGATATCGATGATGTCCAGGTTCTGCTTGCGGATCAGGTACAGCAGCAGGTCCAGCGGACCCTCGAACGCCTCGAGGAAGACCTCCAGCGCATCCGGCGGGATGTACAGATCGTCCGGCATCTTGAGCAGGTCTTCGCCATGCCAGCGAGCCACGGCGTGCGGCGGCGGCGCAGCATCGGCCGGAGCCGCAGGGGCCGGAGCCTCGCTTTCGACGGCTTCGATCTCGTTCTCGCTCATTGCGGAATGAACCCGAGCACGTCATGCACGCGCTTCAGCGTGGCATCAGCGCGCTGCGAGGCGCGCTCGGCGCCATCCTTGAGCACACGCTGCAGGCCGGCGCGATCCTCGCGCAGCTCGTTGTAACGCGCCTGTACCGGCTTGAGGCACTCGACCACCGCCTCCGCCGTGGCGCTCTTGAGCGCACCATAACCCTGCCCGGCGAAACGCGCTTCCAGCGCGGCGATGGACTCGCCGCTGGTGGCGGAAAGAATCGACAGCAGATTGGACACGCCTGGCTTCTCCGCCGGGGCGTAGCGGATGCTGCCGTCCATGTCGGTGACGGCGCGCTTGATCTTGCGGGTGATGACGTCGGGCGTATCGAGCAGGTAGACCGAATTGGTCTCCGCGTCGTCCGACTTGCTCATCTTCGCCGTTGGCTCCTGCAGGCCCATGATGCGCGCGCCGACCGGCGGGATCATCGGCTCTGGCACCTGGAACACCGGCTGGCCGCCGTTCTGCTCCAGGTAGATGTTGTTGAAGCGGATCGCCACGTCGCGGGTCAGCTCCAGGTGTTGCTTCTGGTCGTCGCCCACCGGCACCTGGGCGGTGTCGTAGAGCAGGATGTCCGCCACCATCAGCACCGGGTAGTCGAACAGGCCGGCATTGATGTTGTCGACATGCTTGGCCGACTTGTCCTTGAACTGGGTCATGCGGTTCAACTCGCCCATCTGCGTATAGCAGTTGAGCACCCAGCTCAGCCGCGCATGCGCCGGCACATGGCTCTGCACGAACAGCACATTCTTCGCCGGATCCAGGCCGCAGGCGATGTACAGGGCCAGGAACTCGTAGCAGCGCTCGCGCAGCACCTTCGGGTCCTGCCGCACGGTGATGGCGTGCAGGTCCACCAGCATGTAATAGCAGTCGTACTGCTCATGCAGCGGCAGCCAGTTCTTGATCGCGCCCAGGTAGTTGCCGATGGTGAGGCGGCCGGAGGGCTGGATGCCGGAGAGGACGACGGGACGTTGCACGGAGTTCACGTTAGGCGGATCAAAAAATGCGGCTCAGACCGGATTGATGCCGAGCAGATGGGAAATGCCCACGAAGGACAGCACGAACGGCCAGTACAGGACCTTGCTGAGAATCGAGCTGCCGTCGACCGGGATCACGACCAGCAGGATCAGGATGATCATGCCGTAACGCTCGATCTTGGCGTATTGAAAGGCGGCGCGCGGCGGCAACACGCCCATCAGCACGCGGCTGCCGTCCAGGGGCGGCAGCGGCAACAGGTTCAGCACCATCAGGGAAATATTGATCATCATGCCAGCCCGCCCCATCAGCGCCATGCCGTACCAGATGCCCTCCTGCGCGCCGGTGCCGAGGGCGACCTTGAACAACAGGCCCCAGCAGAGCGCCATCGCCAAGTTGGACAGCGGCCCGGCCACGGCCACCAGCGCCATATCCGTCCGCGGCTTGCGGAAATTGCGCCAGTCCACCGGCACCGGCTTGGCCCAGCCGAACAGGAAGCCGCCGCCCAGGGCCAGTAGCATGCCGGGAACCAGCACCGTGCCCACCGGGTCCACGTGGCGCAGCGGGTTCAGGCTCAGCCGCCCGAGCTTGTGGGCGGTGCTGTCACCCAGATAACGAGCCACCCAGCCGTGCGCGACCTCGTGCAGGGTAATGGCGAAAATAACGGGAAGCGCCCAGACGGCAATGGTCTGGACGATAGTCAGCGAGGAATCCATTGAGCGATTATACCGGCCGGACGGTCATAAATCCGGCACAAAGCGGCCCGGCGACACCCACCGGTCATTGGGCCCGGTCAGGGCCCGATCAAGGCTTGACCAGGCCCCGCTCAAGCCTCGGCCAGGCCCAGGCTCGACACATCCCCCCGCCCCTGCCTGACCAGCACCGGGGCATCCCCGGTCAGGTCGATCACCGAGGTCGGCTGCAGACCGCAGGGGCCGCCGTCCAGCACCAGGTCCACCTGCCGCTCCAGCTCGGCGCGGCAGTCGTTCGGGTCGCTCACCGGCTCCTCGGCATCCGGAAATTGCAGGGTGCAGCTCATCAGGGGCTCCCCCAGCAGTTCCAGCAGGGCCTGGGCCACCTTGTGCTCGGGCAC
Source organism: Nevskia soli (assembly GCA_026224805.1). GTDB lineage: Bacteria > Pseudomonadota > Gammaproteobacteria > Nevskiales > Nevskiaceae > Nevskia > Nevskia soli_A. Next base: position 2,943 of record JAMFRN010000033.1, on the reverse strand, counting down.
GCGGATGCCGATGGTCTTGCGCTTTTCGTGCACCAGCCGCCGCGGCAGTTCGCGGGTGCCCTCCAGCACGAAGGTATACGGCCCCGGCGTCAAAGCCTTGAGCAGGCGGTACTGCCAGTTGTCGACCCGCGCATAGGTAGCGATCTCGGCCAGGTCGCGGCATACCAGGGTGAACAGGTGATGCCGGTCGAACTGGCGGATTTCGCGCATGCGCTCGGCCGCCCGCTTGTCGCCGAGATGGCAGCCCAGGGCGTAGCAGGAATCGGTGGGATAGGCGATGACATCGCCCGCGCGCACGCGATCCGCCGCGCGCTGCAGCCAGCGCTTCTGCGGATCGATCGGATGCAGTTCCAGCCACTCAGCGGACATTCAGCAATTTTCGCAGATAATCGAATTGAACGAGTCTCGCTTGCGATCTGACCTGCGGCACTTGCCGGATTCCCGATTCACGGTAGATATAATTGGCTCATGAATGCATTGCTCGATCTGCTGCCCGTAGTCCTGTTCGGCATCGCCTATTTCCTGCGCGGCATCTATACCGCCACGGCGGTGCTGATCGTCGCCTGCTTCGCCCTGGTGCTGGTGACGTGGCTGCGCACCCGCCGCGTGCCGAAGATGCAGCTGTTCACCGCCGTGCTGGCCGCGGTGTTCGGCGGCATGACGATCTACCTGCACGATCCCGAGTTCATCAAGCTCAAGTTCAGCCTGGTCTACCTGCTATTCGCGGTAGCCCTGATCGGCAGCCATTTCGTCGGCGACAAGGTGCTGCTGGCACGCATCCCACAGGACGCCATCAAGCTGCCCGATGCGGTGTGGCGCCGCCTCAGCGCGGCCTGGGCGATCTATTTCCTGTGCCTGGCCGGCGTGAACCTGTACATCGCGCAGAATTTTAGCGAGGCTTTCTGGGTCAAGTTCAAACTTGCCTGCGTGTTCCTGCCGGTGGTCTTCATATTGCTGCAGGCGCCGTTCCTGGCGCGCTACCTGGAGTCCGATCCGGAAAACGACCATGCGCGTTGAACGTATCCGCCAGAAGCTGCAGGACGAACTCAAGCCGATCCAGCTGCAGATCGACGACGAGGGCCACAAGCATGTCGGCCACGCCCATGCCGACGGCGGTCACTTCCGCGTCTTCATCGTCTGCACCGCGTTTTCGGGCAAGCCGCTGATCGCTCGTCACCGCATGGTCTACGAGGCCCTGAGCGAACAGATGCGCGAGGAGATCCACGCCTTGTCGATCGTCGCGCGCGCGCCCGAGGAAGTGTCGGACGCCGGTTGAACCCGGATTACTAGTCCGCCGGCGACAGCCAGGGCGAGTTCACCACATGCAGCGCCACCACCACGGCGCATACCCATAGCCCGCGTCCGCCGAAGCTTTGCAGCCGGCGCGCGCGGACCAGGTAGTAGGCGCTGCACAGCGCGATAAAGCCCAACTCGAACCACCACCAGCCGCTCGGCTGCCACAGCCAAATGCCGAAGCCCAGGTGCGTCGCCGATCCCGGCCACAGGGCCAGGTCGCCCGGATGCATCAGCAGGTCGAGCAGGAAATGCGAGAACACGGCGAAGGCGATGGTCAGGACGACCACGTGACCGCGCTTGAGGAAGAATGCCGAGAACACGGCCGCCCATACCAGCGACATCAGCAGCGAGTGCGACCAGTCGATGTAGTCCAGCGAGAACCCCGGCGGCTGCCCGGGCGTTTCGTGGATGCGCTCGATGCCGAGCAGCACGAACGGCGCGAACAGCAGATCGAGCAAGGTCACCCCGACCAGCAGGGCAGCGGTCGGCGCCTGTGGCACGCGCGCCTTGATCGCCAGTCCGGCAGCAAAGTGCCCGGCGTACATCAGCCCTGCCCCTGCTTCTTGCGCGGCCGGTCGAGCCAGACCAGCAGGGGGATCGGCAGGGCGAAGCTGACGAAACACAGCAAGGCAAACATGTTCGGGTTCATGCGCTTCCTCTCGTAGCCAGTCTACAAAACTGGCAAATTGTAGGTCGGTTCAAGGGCGCTTGCGCCCGGAACCGACAGATTTGTCGGGTCCGCTACGCTTGACCCAACCTACATTCAGCCGCCGATCAGGGCTCGCAATCCGGCCAGATCGATCACCGTCACCCCCAGCTTCTCCGCCTTGGCCAGCTTGGAACCGGCCGCCTCGCCCGCCAGCAGGTAGTCGGTCTTGGCCGAGATACTGCCTGAAACCTTGCCGCCGTGCGCCTCGATCAGGGCCCCGGCCTCGTCGCGGCTGATGCCCGGCAGCGTGCCGGTGATGACCAGGGTTTTGCCGCTGAGCACGCCGGTGGCGCTGGCCTTGGGCGGCGGCCAATGGATGCCCGCCCCGTTCTCCTTGTCCAGCAGGGCCTTGATCGCCTCGCCATTGCGCGGCTCGGCGAAGAAATGTCCCAAGTGCGCGGCGACGATCGGCCCCACGTCCGGCACCTTGCGCAGCTCTGGATAGCGGTCCTTGGGCTTCACCGCTTCATCGGCCTCGGTCAGAACATCCCGTTGCGCCGCTTCGACCAGCGCATCGAGCGTGCCGAAATGCCGCGCCAGATCGCGCGCCGTGGTTTCACCCACGTCGGGAATACCCAGCGCATAGAGGAAGCGCTCGAAGCGGCTGTCCTTGCTCTTCTCGATGGCGGCAACCACGTTCTCGGCCGACTTCTCGCCCATGCGTTCCAGCGCGGCGAGCTGCTCGGCATCGAGCCGGTAGATGTCCGCCGGTGTGCGCACCAGGCCGACATCGATGAGCTGCGCCAGCAGCTTCTCGCCGAGACCCTCGATATCCATTGCCTTGCGCGACACGAAATGCTGCAAGGCGCCATGCAACTGGGCGCGGCAGGACAGGCCGTTGGTGCAGCGCGCGGCCACCTCGCCTTCGGCGCGCTCGACATGGCCGCCGCAGACCGGACAGGTCAAGGGCAGCACCACTTTGCGCGCGTCGGCAGGGC